>CALKLF010000054.1 GCA_937992175.1 uncultured Fimbriimonadales bacterium
GAGGGTGTTCGAAAAATCGGGGGCGTCAGTGTTTGAGATGCCTCGCTCCGCTCGGCATGACAAGGGACACTCGGAGCGCAACCCCTGTCATTCCGAGCCGAAGGCGAGGAATCTCCACCAACTCGAAGCGTTTTTCGAACACCCTCTTGCCCCCTTGACAAACGTGCCTGAAATGTGGTATACTGAGCATGGTCATTAGACCTATATGGTTAAATAGCCCTGTTTATACAGGGCGTCATACAAGGAGGCAAAGCAATGAGAGACACGCGAGAGCAGTTTGTACCGACGGGCGCGATTGCGTTCTTTATTGCGATGATTTTCGTCTACGCGCTGGTGTGGCTCGCCGTCTACGGCGTGCTGCTCAACTGGAGGTGATGATATGGATCGCTTTGAAAAGCGTGCGATGGCGTTAGCGCTGTCTCTGGTACTGATGTTCTTCGGTTTAGTTGTCTACGCCGCGAAAGGGCTTCAAGCGGATTTGCCTACATGTTTGCCCTATAAACGCGAAATCCAGCGCGGCAACTTTACCGAGGTTGGTCCCAAGCGCTATCAGGTGGATGCCGTTGCGTTTATGTGGAGCTTCGATATGGGGCAGGGGAATACCGTCACGGTTCCGCGCGGTGCAGTGGTGGACTTCTATGTGACCAGTCGCGATGTGATGCACGGCTACCACATCGATAAGACCCTCGCAAACCTGATGGCGATTCCTGGCGCAGTGACTTACGCCCGCGTGAAATTTGACAAGGCAGGGGAGTACCAGATCCTCTGCCACGAATATTGCGGACTGGGACACCAGAACATGGTGGGCAGGATTATTGTAGAGTGAGGAGGAGGCGACCATGCAAGCACAGGCAATCCAGTTAAAAGGCGCAACGCGATTTATCATTTTGAGCGAGTTGATTATTCCGTTCATTCTGCTGATTCTCGGCGTGCTGCTGGGGCTGTTTCAGGTTCTGGCGCGCGCGGGAATCCTCAAAACCGATGGGATTCTGGGCATTAACTACTATCAGGGGCTAACGCTGCATGGGGTGATTAACGCGATAGTGTTCACCACCTTTTTTGCGGTGGCGTTCGGCAACGCGATTATGCTCCATCAGTTGCAGCGTCCGCTGAAGATGGGCGTGCAGTGGGCATCGTGGCTGCTGATGGTGGGTGGGACGCTGATGGCGGCGTGGGCGATGCTCACGGGACGCGCCACCGTGCTGTATACCTTCTATCTGCCGATGGTGGCGCACTGGACTTTCTATCTCGGCGCGACGCTGCTACTGATTGGCTCCATTCTGCCGTATTTTCTGGACTGGATTCCGAACACGCTGGCGTGGCGTCGCGAGAACCCGAACGCGAAACTGCCGCTGGCGGTGCTGGGCAATCTGGTGAACTTCACGCTCTGGTTCCTGATTATCCTGCCTCTGGCGACCACCGTGCTGTTCCAGATGTTGCCGATGTCGCTGGGCTGGCTGCAGGAGACGAATGTGCTGGTCTCGCGCACGCTGTTTTGGTTCTTCGGACATGCGCTGGTCTATTTCTGGCTCCTGCCGTCGTACATTATGCTGTACACGATGCTGCCGAAGCTGGCGGGCGGAAAGCTTTATTCCGACCCTGCGGCGCGGCTGGCGTTCCTGCTGTTCCTGCTGTTCTCGATCCCTGTCGGGTTGCACCACCAGTATACAGAGGGCGGCTTGAGCAGCGGCTGGAAGCTCTGGCATGCGTTCCTGACCTTCATGGTGGCGATGCCGAGCTTCATCACGGCGTTCACGGTGGCGGCGTCGCTGGAGCATGCAGGGCGCAACAACGGCGCGCAGGGGCTGTTCGGCTGGATGAGCAAACTGCCCTACTGGAGCAAGGAGGGCGACCGCTGGCTGTTTGCCTATTTCATTTCAGGCTTAATCCTGTTCCTGTTCGGCGGCATCACAGGGATTGTGAACGCCTCGTACAACATGAACCTCGTGGTGCATAATACGGCGTGGATTGTGGGGCACTTCCACACGACGGTCGGCGGACTTGTGACGCTCAGTTTTCTGGGCATGACGCTGTTTTTGATTGCGAAGCTGCGTGGCGTGGAGGTGAAGGCGAAGAGCCTCGCGCTCGCTGCGCCGTACCTGTGGATGGTCGGCTTCGTGATTTTCGAGATTGCGCTCTCTGTGGCGGGCTTGCAGGGCGTGCCGCGTCGAACGAACCTCGGGCTGAGCTACCTGAACCCCGTGATGCCGGATCACTATCGTCCCGACTGGCTGTTCTGGTCGCATGTGGGCGCGCTTGGCGGGATGGTTGCAGTGCTGGGGTTCATCTTCTTCACCGTGTCGCTGGTGGGAACCCTGTTTGCGAAGCCAGTTAAGCAGCCTGAGATCGACTTTCCGATTGCGGAGGCGATTCACGACCAGCCGACGCCGCTGGTGGTGAACCTGCGTCCGTGGGTGACGGCGACGCTGCTGCTGATTGCGATTTCGTACACCTATCCGCTGTACGAGTCGATGACGCGCGGGATTATCGCGAACGCGCCTGGCTACCGCAGCGAGGGCAACAGCCTGCAGCCGCCGCAGCCACCTCAGGAACAGACGAGGTTGCCCGAATGAGCCGACTTGCTGGATACCTCCTGTCATTCGCGCTGGGATGCTCTGCCTTCGGGCAGGGCATCCCGCCTAACCTGAGCCGCACACTCGGAACCACGCCCCCCAATGTGCAACTGGTCGATACGCAGGGCAGGACGTTCCGTCTGAGCGACCTGAAGGGCAAACCCGTCATTCTCAGCCCCATTTACGCGCGTTGTCCGAGCGCGTGCATTGTCATTAGCCGCAGCGTGAAAAAAGCCCTGCAGCAGCTGAACCTGCCCGACGATTCGTATACCGTGCTGACCTTCACTTTCGACCCCAAAGAGGGGCGCGCGGAGATGGCGGCGTTTCAGCGGAACCACGAGCTGAACCGTCCCAACTGGCGCGTCGCGTATGTACCTGACGACAACGCATTGTTCGAGCTGCTCGATGGAATCGACTTCCGCTTCACCTACATCTCGGAGCAGGTGAAAGACCACCCAAATCTGCTGGTCTTTCTGGATAAAGAGGGAGTGATCCGCCACTATGAGTTCGGTCTGGAGTTCACGCCCCAGCAGCTGCAGCGGGGCCTGCGTATCGCGCGGGGCGAATACACGCTGTGGGAGCGCGTCAGCGACTGGATTTTCCCCGTTGGCGCGTTGGGGGTGCTGGCGACGGGGGCATGGCTGATGCTGGGGAGCCGACGGCGAAGCCGTTAAAGGGGGATGCCGCCACCTTGTTGAATGCTCCGGTATGAGCAGGGGTATAATGAGTCGCTCATAGCGCAACCTGTCGGATGAGTAAAGGGCGTTGCCGAAACGCCTGCATGGTCGAGGAGTGAGCATGTCCGAGATTCTCATAACGCCCGAGGGCTATGAACGGCTCAAGCGCGAGCTGGAAGAGCTTAAAACCGTCAAGCGGCGCGAGATTGTGGAGCGCATCAAGGCTGCCCGCGCGCTGGGCGACTTGAGCGAGAACTTCGACTATCAGGACGCCAAACGGCAGCAGGCGTTTCTGGAAGGGCGTATCAAAGACCTGGAGACCGTGTTGAGCCGTGCGCGGGTCGTGCCCCGCCCAGATAACGCGGGCGAGGTCGTCCATCTTGGCAGTAGAGTCACCCTCCACGACCTAGAAACGGGCAAAGAGCGCACCATCGTTCTTGTCGGCTCGTTTGAGGCGGATCCACTGCAGGATCTGATTTCGATTCTCTCGCCGCTGGGCGAGGCGGTGTTGGGCAAGACCGCCGGTGAAGAAGTTGTGGTCAACACGCCGAAAGGCGAGGTGCGATATCGTATCGTGTCCATTCAGTAGGCGTCGATGCACTGACCCCGATTTCCTCAAAATCCCCGTTTTACTTCACTCACAGAACCCCTATTTTTGTGGAAACAGCGAAGGGCTGTGATGTAACATGTAATCAGGAGTAGGGCGCGGTGGGATTCAAAAAACCTTATGAAAGTAGATGGTGTCAAGCGCCCCCTGCTGGGCAACTCATTCCAATCTCCAAACCGCGTCAAGGGTAAGCATGGCGAGAACGACTTATCTGCCTGCCTAAATCGCCTCTCGGGGCGTCTGACCTCCGCCTCGGGGGGCTTTTTTAGCACAGGCGTATACCGTCTGCAGCGTCCGCTTCAGGTACAATCTCCCCTGAAGGAGGTTACCTTTATGGACTTCACCCTTTCGGAAGAGCATTTGATGGTACGCGATACAGTGCGCCGCTTCGTAGAGAACGAAATTAAGCCCCATATCCGCGAATGGGATCGGCACGGAGCGGATCCCAAAGTCTTCAAGCGCATGGCGGAACTGGGTTTGCTGGGGATTTGCGTCCCACGCAGGTGGGGTGGTTCAGGGCTGGATTACATCGCGCTGGGCATCGCCTGCGAGGAGCTGGAATATGGCGATACGTTCCTGCGCGTGGCGATGTCGGTGCATGTCGGCTTGACCGCCATGACGCTGATGAGCTGGGGTAACGAGGAGCAGAAGCATCGGTTCCTGATTCCACAGGCGCGTGGCGAGCGACTCGGCGCGTTCTGTCTGACGGAGCCGAACGCCGGCAGCGATGTGGTCGGTATGCAGTGTGTGGCGCGACGCGAGGGCAATCGGTACATCCTCAACGGCGAGAAAATCTGGATCTCGCTCGCGGAGGTCGCCGACCAGTATCTGGTGGTGGCGTGGACCGATTTGGAGAAAAAGGCGCGGCGCGACCATTCGGGCATGAGCGCGTTTTTCGTGGAGCGCGAGCGCCCTGGCGTAAATCCCTACACACTCAAAGGCAAGCTCGGCGTGCGCGCAGGCAACACGGGCGGCGTGGTGTTCGAGAATGTGGAGATCCCCGCCGAGAACCGCATCGGTGAGGAGGGCGAGGGCTTCAAAATCGCCATGTTCGCGCTCGATCAGGGGCGCTACACCGTCGCCGCAGGCGCAGCCGGGCTGATACGTGCCTGTCTTGAGGAATCGGTGCGCTACGCCAAAGAGCGTAAGACCTTTGGCAAGCCCCTAGCGGAACATCAGCTCGTCAAACAGAAAATCGCGCAGATGGAGGCGGACTACCAAATCAGCGTGCTGCTCTATCAGAAAGTGGGCTGGATGAAGAATGTCGGCTTGCGCAACACGCGCGAGACCTCGCTGGCGAAGTGGTACAGCACGGAAGCTGCGCAGCGCGCCGCTAATGCCGCCGTACAGGTGTTCGGCTCCTACGGCTTCTCCGACGAGTACCCTGTGGAGCGGTTCTACCGCAACAGTAAGGGCGCGACGATTTACGAGGGCACCTCGGAGATCCACACGCTGCTGCAGGCGGACTACGCATTGGGCTATCGTGTGGACAAGCCCCTGCGCGTGAACCTGCCGACCTATCCGTTTGCGGAAGATCGCGAAGGCTGAGCTGCGCCCCGCAAGGGCGGGTACACTTTCTGCTATGGCGCGCGACCCAAAACCGCTGAAAGCAAAACTGGACGCAATTTGTGAACGGCATCGCGGCGTGATGGGCTATAGCCTCTATCACACCCGTCATCACCATCGCGTTGATCATCGCGGCGACGAGATTTTCCCGACCGCCAGCACCATCAAGGTCGCCGTGATGAGCAAGGCGATGGAGGAGATCGACGCGGGACGCCTCAGCTACAGCGAGAAACTGACCATCACCCCCGACGATATTCGCGAAGGCTCTGGGCTACTGCAATTTTACAAAGAGAACCAGTCGGTTGAAGTGAAACTGCTGCTTCATCTGATGATTACCGTGAGCGACAACACGGCGACGATTATGCTCGCGCGGCGGCTGGGCACGGTGGAGGTGAACCGTCATCTGGAACGGCTGGGCTTGCGTAATACGAAGTTGCTCGCGCTCCATCCGCCCGACGACGCTGAGCTCAAAGCGCTGCGCGATAAGTGGGGCATGGGGATGTGTACCCCGAACGAGATGGTGCAGTTGCTGGACGCCATCCGCACGAATCGCGCCGCCTCGCCCGCTGCGTGCGACCGCATGCTGCGCATCATGAGCCATCAGTATTACGATGACCTGATTGGCAGCTCCGTGCCCCCATGGGTTGTAGCATGTCTTAAGTCGGGCGCGGTGAACCGCTCGCGCTCCGATGTGGGGATTGTGTTCGCGCCGTCGGGGGCGTACATCCTCGCCGTGTATACGAAAGAAAACGAGGACACGCGCTGGACACCTGAGAACGAGGGCGAGGTTGCCATTCGCGAGGTCGCCCGTGAGGTGTGGCGGTTCTATCATCCACGCGACCCGTGGCGCCCGCCGAAAGGCTCTGAAAAACTCGCCGTGGGCTATGGAGGAGCGTAAGCCATGAGCGCCGCTGATACGATGGAGCAACGCCGAAACGCCCGCATGACGCGCTCGCTGATTTTGCTCACGATCTTCGGGCTGCTCGCGCTCTTTTTCGCGCTGAACTTCCGAATCGTGGTGGTGAACGGTCCTTCGATGGAGCCAACCTACCGAAGCGGCGACCGCCTGCTGATGACCACCGCCTACTGGTTGTTCGGTCCCATTCAGAAAGGCGATGTGGTGGTGATTGTGCGTCCGACAGGCGAGCTGCTGATCAAGCGCGTGGTGGCGCTAGCGGGGGAGCAGGTGCCGCGCGCCTACTGGTCACCGCTAGTGCTTATGATGGGCGGGCGTGTGCCTGACGGACATCTCTTTGTGGTGGGCGACAATCTCGAACGCTCGGAGGACAGTCGTCAGATTGGGGCGATCCCGCTGAGCTATGTGCAGGGCAAGATTGTCGGCGGGTGGAGGGAGCTGCCTTGACCGATTGGGACGCGCTCGCGGCGGTCTGGGCGGGCAGGTGGATGCGGTTCGTCGCGGGGGAGCAGGCGACGGAACTGCCTGCGCCGCGCTATGTGGTGGTTCTAATCAGCGACGGGGCGGGGCGCTACCTGCTGGCGAACATTCGCGAGCGGGGCTACTGCGCGCCCAGCGGACGAATTGAGGCGGGCGAGACGCCCGACGCCGCCGCTCGACGGGAAGCGTATGAAGAGGCAGGAGCCATCCTGAGCCAGATTGAGCCGATTGGCGCGTACCTGCTCTCGCCTTGCTCGGCGGATGAGCCTGCGCCCTGCAGCGCGCCCGTATTTCTGGCGCGGGCAGAGCGAATCGAGCCGTTGCGGGCGGATTCCGAGTCGCAGGGCGTGCGGTGGGCGGCATTGAGCGAGTTGCCCGCGCTTTATTACGACTGGTCGCCCCTGATTGAGTCGGTATTTCGGTATGCAGAGGAACGGCGTCAAGCTGCAAGGGAACGGTAAGGCGAAGGTCAAGGCGCGTCCGCCGCAGTGGGCGTCGTGGGCGGCGGGGCTGACGGGCGTCGGCGTCGCGCTTGCGCCATGGCTGTCGGGCAGCGTCTATGTGGGGGCGCGCCCCGTCGCGCCCGACGATACGCTCGGCGCGTTGCTCTGGAGCGCGGATATGCCCCTGATGGGCATGTTCCTCGTGAGCCTGTTGATTTTGACGGGCTTTTTCATCGCCGCGTGGAATGCCGAGATGTGGCGATTGCCTGTGGGACGCTTTCTCGCGCCGTTCGCGTTGCTGATTGTATGGATGGGGCTATCAGCTGGGCTAATGCAGTCAGGCTGGGGTGGCGCTCTGCGCGTTGTGCAGTGGCTGGCAGGGCTGGTATGCGTCCTCACGATTGTTGCAGTGGCGCGGCGGGGCGCGTCCGCGCATCTGGTCCTCGCGCCGATTGTTATAAGCGCGAGCCTGATCGGGCTGCGCGGCTGCTCGGAGTACCTGCTGAACGCGCTGGGGGGCGTTCCGAACTGGCGCGTGTTCGCGAGTTTCTTCAATCCGAACCTGCTGGCGGGCTATCTGGCGATGTCCGCGCCGCTCACGATGGGGTTGCTGCTGATGTTGGGGCGCGAGTTGCCTGAGTCGCGTCGGCGGAGCTACACCGCGCTGCTCACCGTCGCGCTGTGGCTCCAACTGAGCGCGCTCGCGCTGACCGCCTCGCGGCTGGGGATGCTGGCACTGGTGGGTGCGGCGGTCGTATTTTGGGCAATCGCAGGGGCGTGGCGACTGCTCGCGCGGGATTTCATTATGCGCCTTGTGGTGGTGGGCGTGTTGCTGCTGGGGGTGTTCTGGCTCAGCACGCCCGCCACGCAACGCCTGACCCCCCAAGCCGCCGCGCAGGATGTGCACTCGGGCGCGTTCCGCATCGAGACATGGAAAGGAACCGTCCGCGCCGCGCTTTCGAACCCGATTTTCGGCGTCGGGACGGGCGCGTTCGAGTGGCAATACCCTCGCTACGCGGAAGCGGGCTACACGCGCTCGGCGCATAACACCTATCTGGAAATCGCCGCCGAGTCGGGGCTGCCCGCGCTACTGCTCTTGATTACATTCGCCTTCGGCTGGGCGAGTCGCGCGTGGCAGCGGGAACTGCCGCCCGACCCCAATCGCCCTGCGCCGCGCGTGATGGACTGGCGTCCGATGCGCGTGGGCGTGTTCGCAGGCGTTGTCGGCGCGGCGCTGCACAACGCCGTCGACTCCGATCTTCAAGCGTTCGCGAACCTGCTGACGCTCTGCGCCCTGCTGGGGCTGGGGCTTGCGCTGGCGGTGGACGGCGTGTCCGCGCTGCCCATTCGCGCGATTGAGCGGCGCGGCACGGCGCTGGTCATCGTGCTCACTTTGACGACCGCGCTCGCCGCCTTCGGACTGGGCGAGTGGTACGCCAATCAGGGGCGGTACGAGACGCTAGTCTCTCATGTGCCGCAAGCGGCGGAGCTTTACAGCCTCGCACGCCGATTCGACGCGAACAACCCCGACTACCTGATGGACGCGGGCGAGCTGTATTACGCGCTGGGCAGACGCGAGACGGCATTCGAACTAATGACGCGCTCCGTCCGGCTCAAGCCGTCGCCGCGCAACCTCTATCGGCTGGGCATGTATTACGAGCGCGAGGGCGACATGGAGCGGGCGCGGGCGCAGTATGAAGCGGCGCTGGAGCGCGACCCGCATAGCCTGCCCGCGCTGCTCAAGCTCGCCCGCCTCGCGCAGCCCGACCCCGACAACCCCGTCTTGACCGACGGAGCGAAGCGGCATTACGAGCGCGTGATCGAGATTCAGAATAGCCCCTACGGACGCATCCGCGCCGTGCCCGAAATGGTGGAGACCGCCTACGGTTTCGCGCATCTGGCGTTAGCGCGCCACTATCGCGCCCTGAACGACTTCGTCAAGGCGCAGGGGCACTACGAGCAGGCGTTGCTGGTGTTCCGCAACTATCGCGAGGTCACCTACCCGTTCAATCTGGCGGGGCGCGCGCTGGGAATGTATAACCCCGAACGGGAGCGACAGATCCTGAGCGCGCATCTGCAGACGCTGAACGACCTCGCCGCCCTCTACGAGGCGCAGGGACGCACGCAGGACGCGGACGCCCTGCGCGGGGAGTATAGCCGCTTGAGCGCGGAGTAATGTGTACCTACCTAAGAGAATCGTATATCGATCGAGGACGCGCTTGGTGCGATGGCATTCCTGCCGTTGTGTGGGGCGCGGGGATGTCGGTTGGAGCGCGACGGCATGCCTCCCTCTCCGTTGGAGCCTATCCTCCAATCTCAAACGCCTCGATGAGCGTGTTGTCCACCCGATAGGCTTCGACGCGCAGCGCGTCGCGTACAGGGACGCGCACCTTGAGATAGCAGTAGGTCCTTTCGCGCTTCGCCGTCCACGGCGTGGGTTCAGGCGCAAGGTCGTACAGCGAGACGCCGCCGCCCCCGCAGGTCACATAGACCACGCCCGCACCCTGACGATACCGATTGCCCGAGTTGACGACCGCCTTGTTCTCCCGCATGGGATACATCCGTTCGTACACATGGTCGTGCCCGTGAATGACTAAATCCACCCGATAGCGGTCGAACAGGGGCTGGAAACGGCGAATCATACTCTGGTTGTTGCCGCGGCGCTGGGTAGAGCCGTAGAGGGGATGATGCGCGAACACAATCAGCCAGCGGACGGCGCGGTCGTTGCGGGCGCGTTGCAGGGCGCGTTGCACCCACTCATATTGCGCCTCATTCTCCCGCTCGTTGCTGTTGAATGCCACGAAGCGGGCGTTGCTTATTGTAAAGTCGTAATATTGCCCCTTGTTCGGCATTGCAAAGCGCGTCTCGGCGGCGATATAGCCGATGCGCTGATCGCCGATTCGTTCGTTCTCATGGTTGCCATAGCAGACCATCACCGGGATTCGCGACGCCAGCACCTCCAGTTGCTCGAGGTAGGTGTCCCAGATGGGCTGTCGCCCATTAGCGTAGGACAGGTCGCCGGGGATGAAGTGGAAAGTGGGGCTCAGCGCGGCGACATTACGCGAGTTCTGCACGCTGAAACGGGTTGTTCCGTGGTCGGCGAACGCCGTGAAGATGAAATCGTGCAGCCCCCGTTGCGGGGTAAGGAAGTTATACGCCCGCGAGAAGCCGCCTTGCTCGCTGCCCACACGGTAATAGTAGCGTTGACCGGGTTTGAGACCAGCCATCAACGCGCGGTAGATGACGCCCGTTTCGTAGGGATAGCTCACCCGCTCAGCGGCGACGCGGTTGCCCAGACGGGGCGTCTCGCCGAATTCAACCAGCGGGTTGTCAACAGGTCGCTCTGTTTGCCATGTAACGCTCATCTGCGTCAGCGGATCCCCGCCGAACGCCAGTCGCAGCTGCCTCGGTTCCGTATTCATAGCATGGGCGACGATTCGCCTGTGCGTGTCCGAGTCCTGCTCCCAGAGCCCCTTCCCGCATGTTTGGGCGTGGGCAGTCTGCAGGCAGCGTCAGAAGCTCCATCCGCCTCCGCCCCGCAACGGCTGCTGCAACGCCTCAAGAATCCGCGCGAACGCCTGCGTGTGCAAAAAGCCCCCCAGCGCCACGCTCCCGCCCACGAGTGCAAGCAAAAACCACCCGCCCCGCGCGCCCGCTCTCCATGTTAGCCCCACGCTAATTCCCCACGCCCACACCATGCCCATCAGCATCATAAACGCCGTGAACGGATCCAAATACCGTATCAGCTTCAGCGTGACCCACAGCGGCGCAAGCAGCAGCCCCGTCAGCGCCAGCGACAGCAGCAGCGTCAGCAGCCCGAACACTACGCGCGAACCCCAGCGCGACCGACCCAGCCAGCCCAACGCCCCTATCCACTGCGGCAAATCCCAGCGCACCCCCGCAAACGGACGATTCGCAATCTGCGGCTTAATCCCCCGACGGCGCAACTCGCGCAACACACACAGATAGTGCGCCTGATACCGCACTGGATGGATATGAAAATATACATCCAGCAGATCCTCGTCGGAATACTGCTGCAGGCGTTCTCGGTACCGTTGCAGGTCGAACCACCACCGCGGCGCAATCATAACCCCGCGAGATTCTACCCCTTCAGTCCCGTCAGCGTTATCCCGCGCACATACGCCCGCTGCGTAATCAGGAACAGCACCACCAGCGGCGCAGTGACCACCGTCGCCGCCGCCATCAGCAGGTTCCACTGCTCGCCGTGCCGCCCCAGAAAATATTGCAGCCCCACTGCCAGCGTGAACTTGCTGGAGTCGTTGAGGTAAATCAGCGGTCCCATAAAGTCCGTCCACGCCCACACGAACGAGAACAGCGCGACCGTCGCCACCGCGGGCTTGGATATCGGCGCGACCAGCCGCCACAGAATCGTCCACTCATTGCAGCCGTCCAGCCGCGCGGCGTCAATCAACTCCTGTGGCAGCGTGATGAAAAACTGACGCAACATAAAAATCAGAAAGGCGTTGCCCAGGAAGGCGGGCACAATCAGCGGCAGGAAGGTATCCACCCAGCCCAGCCAGCGGAACAGCAAGAACACGGGCAACAGCGTGACCTGCGGGGGCAGCATGAGTGTGCTGAGCATCGCCCAGAACCAGAAGTTGCGCCCGCGCCAGCGCATCCGCGCGAACGCATACGCCGGTGGCAGACAGCTCAGCACCGTACCCAGCGCAGTCAGCACGGCGATAATCAGTGTGTTGCGCAAATAGAGCCAGAACGGAAAGGTGGTCAGTGCGTTCTGATAGTTCTCCCACGCGATGCGCTGCGGAATCCAGCGAATCTCCTCCGTGAACAGCTCATCGTCGGGCTTGAGCGAAGTGGAGAGCATCCACAGGATAGGCGACATCCACAGCGCGAGCAGGAGCAAAATCGCGCCGTGCGCCGCGAGATTCCGTAGCCAGCGTTTACGCATCAGTAGCCTCCTGCGCGCTTCGCACCTCATCCGCTAAGCAGTTGCCGATGCGCAGAGCGTGTCGCCTTATACTACTCGCTAATGGCTGCGGACTCGCCGCTAACTCATCGCGGGCAATCATCGTGCTGCCTAAGAGCATGGGTTGGGATTTCGATTGCGCTCGTTGAACTCCTGCCTGAGGGCGTTGGGGACAGGGCAAGGAGCGTGTATGTGAAGTATTACTTGAGGCTTTTCTAACTCTGAGCCTGCTAATGTTAAAGCGTCCCGAAACCCCAGAGCAGGACTGCGTGACCCCCCCTCCTTTAGGATCCCCCTAATGCGTAGAAGGAACCTCGTGGAGGTCGATTCCCCCCGCTTCGCGAGGGGAATCGACTTGGTGAGGGTACAACGGCTGAGTTCAGTGAAAAGGCGCAGGATGAGATTTTCTGCCCTCACCTCCCTGCCCCCTTTCTCGCGGCGTGGGAGAGGGGAGCGCAGGCGCGTGGCGGTGTTGAGTTGCCCTCACCCCCAGCCCCTCTTCCGCGGTGAGGGAGAGGGGGAGCGTGCTGTCCCACGCGCACTCAGCTCCCCTCTCCCACGCGGTGGGAGAAGGGCTGGGGGTGAGGGCATAAAGGTCGCTGCGCGCAGCAGGGTGAACCCAAGCGCTGTACCCTTGTCCTGCCCTCGCCCCCCTCTCCCACGCGGTGGGAGAGGGGGCTGGGGGTGAGGGCAAAATCAAGGGCGCACGCCGCCACGCGGTGGGAGAAGGGCTGGGGGTGAGGACATAAAGGTCGCTGCGCGCAGCAGGGTGAACCCAAGCGCTGTACCCTTGGAGGTTCCTCGCTTCGCTCGGAATGACAGGCGTTGCTAGCCCCAAAAAACCGTCGTTCCGAGCGAAGCGAGGAACCTCGCCGTCTCCTGCTGCGTTTCGGAAGCGTTTATCGAAGGAGGCACTTATCAGTACCCTCCTGCCTGTCCTTCGGCGCGGGGGTCGGAGCCAGCACAGTAGCACTCGCCGAGTTTCTGGATGACCTGCACACTGCTCGGATGAGTTCCAAGTGGTGTGGTGCGCACGCTGTGCCCGCGCTGGCGTAGCGATTCCAGCAACTCGCCTTCCTGCCCCTCGATGCTTAGTGTGCCGGGCGAGGGATCGGTGCTTTGCGTGGGTTGCCACGCCCAGCGGGGCTGCTCGATGGCGCGTTGAGGCTCCAAGCCGAAGTCAATCAGCTGGCTGATGATTTGCAGGTTTGTTTGTACCTGGATGTCTCCGCCGGGCGTGCCGCCCACATACGCCAGCGCGTCGCCCCGTGTAATCAGATAGGCGTTCAGCGTGTGCATCGGGCGTCTGCCAGGCTGCAGGCGGTTCGGGCTGTCGGGTTTCAGCGAGAAGCCTCGCATGCGGTTGTTCAACAGGATGCCCGTGCCCTCCACCACCACGCTGCTACCGAAAGGATGATACACGCTCTGGATAAACGAGATCGCGTTGCCCTCCTTGTCGGCGATGCAGAAGTAGGTGGTGTTCGTGTCGCGCAGTTTGCCGGGCGCGTACACGGCTTGGGCGTTGTCCATCGACAGGGCGGCGCGTCGCTCACGAATGAAGTCGGGCGCAAGCAGCGATTCGGCGCGGGCTTTTACCATACGCGGGTCGCCCAAGTACGCCCACCGGTCGGCGAAGGCAGCTTTGATGGCTTCCACCATCAGGTGCGTGCGTTGCGCGGCGTCCATCGCCTTCAGGTCGTAGCCGTCCAGTAGCGCGAGGGCTTCCATCAGGATAATCCCCTGCGACACGGGTGGCTGCCCGTGAACGGTGTAGTTGTGGTAGCGCACGCGCAGAGGTTGCAGAATCTCGCTCTCGTGGCGGGCGAGGTCGTCGGGTTCGAACCAGCCGCCCTGCTCACGACAGAACGCCACGATGCGCCGTGCGATTTCGCCCCTGTAAAAAGCGTCGCGCCCGCCGGAGACGATGGCTTTCAGCGTGCGCGCCGTGTCCACGCAGCGCACCAACTCACCTGCGCGTGGGGCGCGCTCCTGTCCCAGCAGCCCGCGAATTACAGGGCGCAGGTCATTCGAACGACTCGCGTTGCGCCAGAGGTTCGCCTTGCGCTCGCTGATGGGGTAGCCCTGCTCGGCATACTCAATCGCAGGTTCCAGCAGGCGCGGCATGGGCAGCTTGCCGTACTGCGCGTGCAGGCGGAACCAGGCGTCCACCAAGCCAGGAACTGTCGCCGCCGTAATCCCGCGCAGGGGGACGCCGTTCGGAAACCGCTCAGGCGTCGCCGACTGCGGGGCTGCTCCCGAACCGTTCAGCGCAAGCGTCTGCCGTTTGGAGGCGTCGTACAGCACCACAAACGCATCGCCACCTAAATGGCTCGCCCACGGCTCCACCACGCACAACACCGCCGAAGTCGCTATCGCCGCGTCCACAAAACTTCCGCCGCTCCGCAGGATATGCAGCCCCGCGCTCACTGCCAACGGTTGCGAACTTGCTACAATCCCGCTGCGGGCAAATACCGCACTGCGTGAGAGCATAGCGCTGGATTCATCGTTTTGAGGCTAAATCCTGCAGTTAACCCCCTCTTTGGTGTCCTATGCGTGTTCAACACCATGGTGCGTGAGAAACTCTTGCGCTGGCGCAGCGGCTTCGGGTATACTCTGGTGCGTGAGCCGGTAGCTCAGTGGTAGAGCAACGGACTTTTAATCCGTGGGTCGAGGGTTCGAATCCCTCCCGGCTCACCATGTGGCGTGTTGACTCCGTGTTTGCGCCCCCTTGTGCCCCGTAGGTAGCGTTGCCCCGCGCCGTCAGGACGACGCCATGACCTACGGACTTCGCGAATCGCTGGAGTGGTGGTTGGCCGATTTGGGTTACCACTAAGGTTGCGCTGCTGACCAGCCTGCGGCGGTCAACATGAAACTGATCCCTATCCATGCAAGCGTGATATACAGGCAGCTGAACCCCAGCATGCCGATTTTCAGCGCGAGGACGAGGTAGCCGGGCGGCACGGTCGCCGCCTCGCGTTCGCCCTGCGCAATCGCCTGCGCGACTACTACTGCGTCGATGACGCCGTACAACCATGGCAGGATGAGCCAGCCGGTCAGCAGGATGGCAACCCCCTTCGCCCAGTCGCCGTTGTAGAACTGCCCCAGTCCTGGCACGAAGAAGCTGAACACGCCCGCCCAGAAGGGGCTTTGTGGGTGGCGATTTACAGCGCAGTGTTCGCAATATGGTTTGCCATTTACCCGCGCAAGGCAGACCTCGCACACGGGCTGGCTACAGTCTGTGCAACTTGCGACGGCGGGCGTATGGGGGTGCAGATAGCAATTCATCGCAGTTTCGGCTCCTGCGTGCGTTTTGCCTTATCGGTGATATGTTTCACAAACGCGCCGCAGATGGGGCAGTAGCGCCAGTCGAGCTGAAGCGTGTAGCGGCACTTGGGGCAGCGCAGGGGCTGGTCAGGCGAGACGGCGCGGCTGGGCGCGGCGCGTGGGTTTGCGGGCGCGCTGCGCGGCGCGGCGGGATTTTGCGCCACAGGCGACTGGGTCGGACGCGCCTGCGGCAGCCCCGCGGTTGTTATGCGATACCCTCCCTCAATCTTCTCCCAGCGGAGTCCTGTCCCTTCACAAAGAGCGTCCAGCGCTTTTTCTACTTCCACACTCGGCAGGTTGAGGTTGAAGCGCAGGTTCGGCGCATCAGGCACGACCTCCACCTTCATGCCCGCCTGTTTCGCAATCTCCGCTGCCACCGTGCGCAGGGGCATCCCCGTTCCCACCAGCCGCACGGCGCGCGGGCGCGCCTCCTGAACCTGCACAGGGGGCGTAGACGGCGCGTTCCCAAGCGGCGCGATATAGTAGACGCCCTCACGCACGCTGTAGCGCGTATTCGTCGCCTCGCAGAGCAGCTGCAGCGCCTTGAGAAATGGCGTCTCGCGTAGGGTCAGGTACACGGGGCTTTGAATATCGGCTTGTAGCACGAAGTTCACCTTCGCCTGCGCGAACAATTCGGCGAACACCTCGCGGGCATCCTTGCCGCGCGCCTCTAAGTTAATCAGCGTTTCCTGAAAGCGCGGACTCATTGCTTTTCCTTCACCTGCTCGCGCTTGATGAGGTTGCCCGCTTCGTCGTACACTTCGACGGTTCCTTCCGCGGGCGTTACGGTTTGGGGATTCGGCTTTGGCGAGGCAAGACGACGGCGCGGAGCGGGCTGAGCGCGCTGCTGGGTACTTGCCTGCGGCGGCTCTGGTTGCGCCTTTGCCTCAACAGACTGGGGAACCACTTCGATGGGCTTCGGTTCGGGCGTGGCGAGGGTTGTAGTTTCCACCTCTCGAATCGGCGGCGCTGGAAGGTTTGGCTCAGGGAGGGCGGCGGGCGCAGGCGTCGCCTGAACCGCCTCGTTCGTCCCGCGCGCATTCAAACGTGCAAGCAGCGCGTCGCCCCCCGCGCGCCATAAATAGACGCCCACGCCTGTCAGCAGTGCGAGAATCGCGACAGCGGCGACCTTGCTGAGGGAGAGACGCTTTGCAGGGGGTTGCAAGGCGCGCTGCTGTTCAGGCGTGAGGGGCTTGCCCGCAGCGAGCGCCTCGAGCGCATCTTGCGCCAGCGCGAACTCCGCACGGCAGGGAATACACACCGCTAAGTGCGCCTCCACCTGCCGACGGAGCGGCGCAGGCAGCGTCTTGTCCAGATACCGCCATTTGTGTTTTCGCGTCCAGCTGCAGTCGCCGCGTCGCATCGTCCCAACCTCTCCGCCTCTATTGTACCGAAAGGTTAACGATTTTGTGCGCGTTCTCGAATCGCCTCAATAGCCCTCCCGACTCGCTCCCGCGCCACATAGATAAAACCGTCCTGGGAGAGCGCGCCGCCAACAAACAGCCCCGCTACATTCGTTTCGTAGGTTTCGGGGTCATGTGCGGGCTTGCCGTCCGCGCCGAACGAAACGCCGAGCGGCTCCATTAAACGGCGGTCAGGCTCCAGCCCGATTAGCGTCAGCACGAAGTCTACAGGCAGGCTCTCGACGCCCTGAGCGCAGCGCAGGTCGACGCATTCAGGCTGAATTCGCAGGATTTGCGCCTCCGTGAGGGGCGTGATGCGGTTTTCGTCCACGCGCAGTTGAATCTCGCGCAGGATGAAGGGGCGGAACTTGCACCGCTCCAGCGCGGGCTGGTCGACGGCGAGCCACACCTGCGCGTCGGCGTCCGCAAGGCGAATCGCCGCCTCGCCCGCCGAGTTGCCCGAACCGACAATCAGCATGCGCCTGTGCCAGAAGCGGATTGGCTCATCGTAGCGCGTCAGCACATGGGGCAGGTCGGCGCCCTCCACCTGCAACCGTTTCTCCTTGCCCCAGACGCCTGTGCAGACCAGCACGCAACGCGCCTGATACTGTGCCTGAGTCGCGTGCGGCAGGCGCAGGGCGTGAAGCGTGAAGCCCTCGGCGTCGCGTTCGATGCGCTCCACGCGCTCATAGGTGCGAACGGGCAGATTCTCGGCGGAGGCGACCTTGCGATAATAGTTCAGGGCGATTTCGCGCGTGGGTTTCTCGTCGTGGGGCGTCGGGAAGGGGTAGCCCCCAATCGCCAGCTCGTCTGCAGGCGAGAAGAAGCGCATCCCAATCGGGTACTCCACCAGCGACTGACAAATCGTGCCCGCTTCCAGAAGCAGGAAGTCCAGTTCCGTCCGTTTCGCCTCGATTCCCGCCGCCAGTCCGACGGGTCCCGCGCCGATGATAATCAGGTCGTACCGATGCATCAGCTCTCCTCGTAGCCGTCGGGCAGTCTACGGAACTCGAGGAATCCCATCGACAGCCCGCCGCGCACATACCACTCTACGCCTTCCTGCTGAGCGGTAGCTTCCGTGTCGGGCGTGCCCCACTCCTCGCCGATGACGACGGGCGTGGCGTTCACGCCGACCTGACGCAGCGTCTCCGCGCGAGCTTTGGCGCGGCGCACATCGTTCACGCCCAGTTTAATCCCCACTTCCACTACCATCACGCGATCGCCTTTCCACCAGATGAGGTCAGAGAGCAGGGGGTCGTTTTGCGGGTCTATATCGATTCCCTGTCGGAAGAGGGGCATGAGCCAGCGTCCGACCTGCTCGCGCACATGGGGTTCGCCCTTTCCGCCGCCCGTTCCGCCGTAGAAGAGGGCGGGCGCGCGCGCCACGACCTCGCGTTCGTACCGTTCGCCTTCCCGCCTGCCCGTCTCGCCCTGCTGCCAGTTCTCCAGCCGATCGAGGCGTCGCGCCATCTCCTGCCAGATTCGCACCAGTTCCTGAACTGTCGCGTCGGTACGGCGTTGCGCTTCGACGAGCTCAGCTATCTGTGCATCCGTGCGTTGTTGCGCCTCAATGAGCTGCGCCACCTGCGCTTCAGTGCGTCGCTGCGCCTCGACAAGTTCGTGTACCAGCTCGACCAGCTGCTCGAACCGCGCAGGCAGCTCCAGTAGCTCGCGCGTCAGTATCGCCTGACGCATCCGTTGCTGCCATTCTGGCTTTTCCTCTAGAATGCGCAGCATGTCCTCGAAGTCTTCAACGGTGAACGCCATCGGAAAACCCCGCTTAATGATACCTCTGGCTACTGCTCGTCTTCGCGTCCCTCGTGCAGTTCGAACTGGCGTCGCTGTGGACCCGCGAAGGGCGGTTTCGCCACCTTATCGCCCTCGCGCAGCCCCTCCAGAATCTCAGCATGGCTCGCGCTGCGCAGCCCGATTTTGACGAACACCTTCTCGGTCTTCGGCTTGCCGTTCGGCTCGGTCTGACCGGGGAGGATACGCAGCACATACTCCTTGCCCTCTTCTTTGCCGATGGATTCCAGTGGCAGGCGCAGGGCGTTGGGCTTCTCGGCGGTGATGATACGGCAGCGCGCGGTCATCCCAGGGCGCAGGGCATCGTCGGTCTGGTTCAGGTACACCTCCACGGCGAACTTCACCACCCCGAGCGCGGTGCTCTGCCCGCTGCTTTGCGCGGCGGGGGCAATCTTGCGCACCATACCCTTGAACTTGCGGTCGGGTAGGGCGTCGACGGTAATCTCCACAGGCATCCCGACGCGTACCTTCGCGACATCGAGTTCGTTCAGGTTCAGTTTCACGCGCATCTGCGACAGGTCGGCGACCTGCATAATCGGTGTGCCCTCGCCGAAGCCCGTCGTGCCGGACATCACCAGCTCGCCAACCTCGCGATAGCGGCGGGTCACCACCCCGCGTATCGGCGCGCGCACATCGGTCTCGGAGAACTGGATCATCAGGTTCTGGAACTGGCTCACAGCTTGCTTCTCGCTGGCGCGGGCTTGCTTGAGTTCGAGCTGGCGCATTTCGATTTCGCGCAGGCGCAGGCGGGCGTTCTCCAGATCGGTTTTCGCGGCTTCGAGGGCTTTGCGCTTGAGTTCGTCCTGCACGGCGCTGGCGCGGGCGCGCTCCAGCTCCGCCTGCGCCGATTCGACCTGCGCCTGCGCGTTCTCCAGCTCGATGGCTTGCTGCTGTGCGAGTTGTTGCTGGCGCTGTTGCAGGTTGCGCAGCTGGCTCTCGGCGGCGACGAGTTGCGTCTGCACGGCGTCCACCTGCTGACGCGACACATAGCCCTTTTCCAGCAGGCTTTGCAGGCGTTCGTAGTTGCGCCGTACCTCCTGCAGGCGGGTCTCAGCGTCGCGCACCGCGTTGGCGACCTCCACGCGCTCCTGCGGGTGTTTCACCTCGCGCAGCAGGCGGAGGTTCTCCTGCGCAGTTTTGAGCGCATTCTCGGCGTTTTTGAGCGTCGCCTGCGTCAGTTTCGGCTGGGTTTCGGCTTCGCGCAGCGCTTGATCGTAGCGAATCTGCGCCTGTTGCAGTTGCAGCCGCGCCTGTTCCGCCTGCATCTCCAGCGCGATACGCGCCCGTTCCGCGTTCGCCTGCGCCGATTCAACCTGCGCGCTGCCCTGTTCCACCTGCTGCTTGATTTCGCGCGGGTCGATACGCGCCAGCAGCTGTCCCTGCTCCACAATTGCGCCTTCGTCTACCAGCAACGATTCGATTCGCCCGGGCACGCGCGACTTGATTTCCACCACGCGCACAGGCTCCAGCGCCCCCGACTCGCTCACTTCAACTGTGACGACGCCGCGCTCGACGGTGTAAGTACGCTCGGTTGTTGAAGGGTTTGCTTTGACGCGCGTTCCTGCAAAGACCCAGCCCAGCCCAGCGCAGATAATCACGCTGGCGAGAGCGATTGTGCATCCCAATAGTCGCTTTCGCATCGGTTCCGTCCCCCGCAAAGTGTACCCGACTCGCAGGTACACTCTTTCGCATGCGCAAGGAGGGCTACTGTGCCTACGGCGCGGCGCGTACCAGTGAGGCGACGCAGGCGTTGCAGGCAGCGATGGGCGTGCTCGCGGGGGACGACCTCCGCACTGTGGAAAGCGCGCTGGAGGCGGCGCATCGGCTGCAGACCTGCCTGACGCTCTTTCGCGCCTGCTACCCCAAAACGCGCGTCGCGCTCTGGAAGCGGCGACTCCGTCGGCTGATACGCCTCCTGAACGCGCAGCGCGACCTCCTGCGCCTGATCGAATGGGCGCAGACGCTTACGCCGCCTCAGGAATACAAAGCGGGCGTCCGACGCGCTCTGCTGCGCCTGACACAGCATGTCGAAGCCCAGCGGATGAAGCTCCAGCATGCGTGGCGACAGTGGCTCGACAGCCGCGCGCCGAATGAGATTTCAGGCTTATCGCGCCGATGGACGGAGTCGTTCGGCGATGAGCCTTGCGATTGCGATTATGCGCAACGCCAGTGGACGCTTTTCGTCAGGGAGCAACAGCCCGCTCTCGAGGACGACTCGGCGCAATCGCTGGAGGTGCGCTGCGGACGGCTGCGCGCGCTAATCGAGGGGAGCGAACTCCTGCAGCCGCTGCTTCGTTGCCAGCCTGAATCCGAGTGGCGCGCTCAACACGAGGTGCTGGAACGCCGCCGCTGGCAGGAACACAGCAAACATACGCTGGAGGAGCTGCTGGAGCGGGAAGTCGTCCTGAGGCAATGGACCGAGGGACATCTGCGCGGCTTCGCGCGTCTGCGCAGGGGCTGGGAGTGGCTAATCCAGCAGACGGATCAACCGTTCCCCCTCCCCCACGGCGTGGGAGAGGGGGAACGTGGATAAGGGCTAACCCAGCTTGCCAAACGCGGCTTGCTACGGCTCCCGTACGATTCCCATAAATAGAATCGTTCCCGTCGGTTGATGCACAATCGCGAACAGGAAGGGGCGGTCAGCCATGAGTTCGAACCGCTCCGCAGGCACTGAAGTGACGCCGAAAGTGATTCCCGTCGCGGCGGCGGCTTTCGTGCCCTCTTCGTCCACCTCCACGACCGCCTTCTGCACCGCTTTCTGGATGAAGATTCGGTCGGGCGACACATCCGCGATTCGGCTGAAGTCGGCGCGGGCGGGATCGAAGGCGATTTCCATTCCCAGTGCGCTCAGCGGCGGCTTCAGGTCATAAGTCGCCTCGATTTTGAAGCGCGGCATTTTCAGAATGCCGTCAATCTCGCGGAAGCCTGCCGTCCACTTTGCCCAGTTTTCGGGGGTGAACTGCTTACGCAACTCGGCGACCTTGCGCCCCTTTTCAGGCACGAACAGGTGGAACCGATAATCGCCCTCCCCATAGGGCAGTGCAACCGCCTCGAAGCCCTCGCCCTTGTAATAGAGCAGTCGCTCTGAGAGGAACATCATCGGAACCTGCTTCGTCTTGCCGTTTTCGAGGTGGAACGGTTCGTCGCGCGTCGACTCTTTATTGAAGGAGAACTTCCACTTGCCCTCAAAATAGAGCGTGTTCACCAGCGCAAGGCGCGTGGCGGCGTCGAAGTCGCTCGCCTGGAACAGCCTGTCAATCAGCCCATGAGTTTGCTCTTTGACCCAGCGGTTGATTTGCTCCGCCGCCGCTTCGGGGTTGCCTGTAAAGTCCACAGGCTCCGTGCGCGTCTCGTAGTAGGTCAGCAGCGAACGCAGGAAATCGGGCTTAATCTCGAAGCCCTGCTGGATCCAGAGGCTGTTTGCTATGTGAATCGTAACTTCGGGGTCGTGGGGTTTGAGCAACTGGTTCAGAGCGCGCCCTTGTTGGTTGATGTCTTCGAGTTTCATCGGTTCGTAGCCGAGCGTTTTGGCAATCGCTTCGTAGGTGTCGCCCTCCGCGCCGTTGAGCGCCATGCTTAGCGCAACTGAGAGCGACAGCGGCGAGAAGCACAGGTTCGCCCCCGACGCGGGGTCGTCCAGCTGGTTCAGCATCCGCGCGGCGAACTGCAGATTAGCCGTATAAGTCTCCGCACTGATTTGCACAGGTTGGATAGCCTCCTGGGGCGGCTTCGGTCGGGCGTCGCCGCCGCAACTGCACAGCAACGCCACAACAAGACCGCTTAGCGCGATGATTGGACGCATCGTCGTTTCCTCCTGTTGTGTTAGACGATTCGCCATCCTGCATGATACCGAACAACGCCTGCCCCGAAGCGTCTAAGAAAACATCGCGCGTGTGCGAAAACAGGTATCCTTCAGGGACGAGCTATGAACAAGCGTGTTGTTGTAATCCTGTGCGTCGTGATTATCGCGGCGATTGCGCTTTGGCTACGGGGACGCAACGCCGAGACCAAAGAACCCGAAGTCGAACTCCGAACCGCTGAAGTCGCCCGTGAGGATGTGGTACGTTCCATCACCGCCACGGGCATCCTGCGCACCTACAATATTGTCGATGTAAAGTCCAAAGCGGGCGGTATCGTGAGCCAGATTCTGGTCGATGTGGGCGACGAGGTGAAAGCGGGGCAACTGCTGGCGCGAATTGACCCTGCCGATACGCTCTCGGTCTACAATCAGGCGCAGGCGGATTTAGAAGCCGCGAACGCCCGCATCGAGCAGGCGCAGGAGAGTTTGCGCCTGCAGCGCGAGCAGAGCCAGCTCGCTGTGCAGCAGGCGGAGGCGAACCTGCAAGCCGCCGAAGCCCGCCTGCGTCAAGCCGAAGAACGCGCCAAACTCCAGCCCACCGTCACGGAGGCGCAACTCCAGTCCGCGCGCACCGCGCTGGAAACCGCCCGTAAGAACTTAGAGCAGCTGGAGAAAGTGACGATACCGCAGGAGCGGGCGCAGGCGCAGGCGAACTTCGAAGCCGCGCGGCAAGCCGTCGAGACTGCCCAGCGCAATCACGAACGGCTCAAGAACCTGCTTCAGAAGGGCTATGTGTCGCAGCAGCAGGTGGACAACGCTGCGGCGCAGTTAGAGAACGCCCGCGCACAGCTCATCGCCGCGCAGCAACGCCTGCAGACCTTAGAGCAGGACATCCAGACGCGCCTGGAGACCGCCCGCGCCCGCGTGCAGGAAGCCGAGGCGAACCTGCGCTCGGCGGAGGCGAACCGCGCGCAGGTGGAAGTCGCGCAGCAAGCCCTGCGCGAAGCCCGCGCCCAGCATGAACAAGCGAAAACCGCCTTAGCGCAAGCGCGTTCCAACCTGCGCCAGATCCGCCTGCGTGAAGCCGACATCGCCGCCGCCAAAGCCCAACGCGCCCGCGCCGACGCCCAGCTCTACAACGCCAAAGTGCAACTCGACAGCACGACCATCACTGCCCCGCTCAGCGGCGTGGTCATCGCCCGCTTCGTGGAGCAAGGCACGATTGTCCCACCCGGGACCTCGCTCTTCTCGCAGGGCAACACGCTGCTGCAAATCGCCGACACGAGCCGGATGTATGTAGAGGTCTCCGTCGACGAAGCCGACATTGGGAATGTGCGCATTGGGCAGCCTGTGGATATTCGTGTGGACGCCTTCCGACGCGAACGGTTCAAAGGCAAGGTGAGCCGCATCGACCCGCAAGCCGTGCTGGAACAGAATGTGACCGTAATCAAAGTGCGCGTGGAGATCGAGAAGCCCGACCCGCGCCTCAAACCTGGAATGAACGCGAGCTGTGAGTTCCTCGTAGCGCGTAAGAACGATGTGGTCGCCGTGCCCAACGAAGCGGTGAACGAGACCCCACAGGGCGCGTATGTGGAAGTGATGGTGAACGGTCAGCCCCAGCGCCGTGAGGTGAAGGTCGGCATTCAGGGCAACACGAAAACCGAGATTGTAGACGGTTTACAGCCGGGCGAGGTTGTCGTCGTCGGGCGTATCTTCAATCGTCAGGACGACGGTCCCAGCTCGCCGTTCGGACGCGCGTTCGGACCGCCCGGACGCGGCATGGGCGGCGGCAGCAGCGGTCCACGCGGCGGCATGGGCGGCGGACAGGGCGGGCCGCCTGGCGGTGGACGGTAAAATTCGACTATGAGACAAATCACGCTGTCCATTCCAGACGAGGTTTACGAAGCGTGCGAGCAAATCGCCAAGCGCACAGGGCGTCCTGTGGAACTCTGTGTGATGGAGTTCCTCACACGCCACAGCCCGTATACTAAACCAGAACCGTCAGAAGAGCAGATCCGTGAGGCGATGGAGATGATTCGCCCCTATATTGGGGTGATAGACACAACATCGTGCTGGATTGTCCCTCTTAGAAAAGAGGGTGGACAAGACTTACTCACTCTGCGACGCCGTAAGCTTTGTACTGATGCGAAATCACTCTATCAACGAAGTACTAAAAACTGACAAACACTTCGTTCAAGAAGGCTTTACCAAACTGCTGGAAGATTAGGAGAACTCCCATGAGCATCTTAGAAAACTTTCTAACAGCCATCGACAGCCTGCGCGCCAACAAAATGCGCACGATGCTGACCATGCTGGGCGTGATTATCGGCGTGGCGGCAGTGATTACGATGATTGGCATCGCGCAGGGGGCGCGCCAAGCCACCTTAGAGCAGGTACAGCGGCTCGGCGCGAATGTGCTGACCGTGCGTCCCGGTCAGGCGCGACGCGGCGGCGCGTTTCTCGGATTCGGCAGCGTGCAAAGCCTCAAAATCGAGGACGGCGACGCCATCATGAAATCCTGTAGCGACCTTGTCGCCCGCGTGTCGCCCGAAGTGTGGACGACGCAGCAGGTGAAGTACCTCAACCGCAACATGCGCACCAGCATCTCCGGCGTGACGCCCGAACTGCAGCCCATTCGCAACCTCGTGCTGGAGGAGGGGCGGTTCGTGAATGAGCAGGATATGGAGAGCATGGCGCGGGTGGCGGTGATTGGGCACACCGTGTGGCAGGAGCTGTTTCAGGGTGGGGCGTGCGTGGGCAAAACCATTCGCGTCGGCGGGCAGACCTACGAGGTCATCGGACGCCTTGCCTATAAGGGCGACACGGGCTTCCGCAGCTTCGACGACCGCGTGTATATCCCGTTGCCGACCGCGATGCGCCGCCTGATGGGTCAACGCCATTTAGACGCGCTGAATGTGCAGGCGCGCCGCTCCGACCAGATGAGCGAAACGCAGACCTGCGTGGAGGAAGCCCTCGCCCGCGCGCACAAAATTCCCCCCGACGGCGACCTCGACTTCCGCGTGTTCAATCAGGGCGACTTTGTGGAGACCGTCGAGGCGACGGCGCAGACCTTCACCTTCCTGCTGGGCGGCGTCGCGCTGGTCTCGCTAATTGTCGGCGGAATCGGCATTATGAACATCATGCTGGTTTCCGTAACCGAGCGCACACGCGAGATTGGCTTGCGCAAGGCGATTGGCGCGACAAAGTTCAACATCCTGCTGCAGTTCCTGATCGAGTCGGTGATGGTGAGCGTGCTGGGCGGTTTGATTGGAATTGCGCTGGGCTACTGGGCGGCGGGCTACATCAGCGCACAGGCGAACTGGAAGGTACTGGTTCCTGTAGAGGGCGTGATGATGGCGTTCGGCTTCGCGGCGTTGATTGGCGTGTTTTTCGGGCTGTACCCCGCCTGGCGCGCCGCGCAACTCCAGCCGATAGAGGCGCTGCGGTATGAGTGAGGGTAGCACGGACAGGATTGCACATGCAACACTGCGTCAGGAACTGTGTAAGAAACGGATAAGCGCACGAGTCATGCAAGCGTTAGCCCAACACGGGCGGCGGAACTGCCTGCGCCGAAACGCCTTGCAGTGGACAGCCTGCGCTTCTACCGACTGCCCCACGAACGCGCCCAGTGGATAGAAACCTACGGACGCGATACCTATGTGGACTAAGCCCCACAAAGATTAAAGTGTCCCTTTTCACCTTGACGCCTGCTGAAGCCACCGCCCCCACCCCGACCCTCCCCGCAAGCAGGGAGGGAGCATATGCGCGGGCAGCCGCGACGCCTCCCCCGTTCACGGGGGAGAAAGAACAGCAGGCAAAGGCGACAATTTCATCTTTGAGGGACTTAAGTCCCTCAAAGGTGAAATTGTCCCGAAATCAGATTCCTCGCTCCGCTCGGAATGACAAGCTTCGCGAGCAAAGAGGTTCTGTCATTCCGAGCGGAGCGAGGAATCTCAACGCTGCATTTTCAGGATGCCTTAACAATTGAGGCACTTATGACCCCCCCAATTATTTAGCCACGCTAAACACTGCGCGAACCTCCCACCCCTTTGAACTCAAAACAAATGTCTACCGCGATCCGCGCAGTGTTTAGCCACGCTAAATAAATGAACTCAAGTCTCCCCTCCACCCCTTCCACCCCCCCTCTTTCCCCCAAACCGACCTCTTTTTTGAACTCAAAATCTGCCCCTCACCACGCCGCTCATGACGACGCCGTTTTTCTGCACTTGCTGCGCGAATCTCCCCCGATTCACCCGTTGAGTTCAAACTTCGGTTCGATCCGCGCAACGGCTGAGTTCAAAATTTTGGGGAATTGTTAAGAAGCGGGTGCAGGTCTTGACAAAGGGGGGGTGCGATGAGGTAGACTATACCGTAGCATTCGCCCCCAAGGGCGGGTGCCAATTGAAACTCCCACGCACACGGCTTGTCGTGAATGCCTGCTTGACGTAGCATTCGCCCCCAAGGGCGGGTGCCAATTGAAACCTTCCATAGCCGCGCCCCGTACGAACTCGTCGGGGTCGTAGCATTCGCCCCCAAGGGCGGGTGCCAATTGAAACTGTGGCGTCGGACATACTCGTCCGGCTCCACACGGAGTAGCATTCGCCCCCAAGGGCGGGTGCCAATTGAAACGGGCTGATCCTGTGATAATGGATCGGGCAAACGAGTAGCATTCGCCCCCAAGGGCGGGTGCCAATTGAAACGGTTCCGAGGAGGAAGTCTTTAACTCCGCCCCTCACCCGTAGCATTCGCCCCCAAGGGCGGGTGCCAATTGAAACCTGTACTGAGCGGATACCTGTGCGCGGTGTGTACGGTAGCATTCGCCCCCAAGGGCGGGTGCCAATTGAAACAACCTCTCTCAGCCTCATAGTTCGTTGGATCCTCGTAGCATTCGCCCCCAAGGGCGGGTGCCAATTGAAACAGATCCAAGGCGCGTGCGGGATGGTCGTGCCGAGTAGCATTCGCCCCCAAGGGCGGGTGCCAATTGAAACCGTGTTGTGTGCGTGATGATCGTGCCGATCGATACCATGAGTAGCATTCGCCCCCCAGGGCGGGTGCCAATTGAAACCGAAGCATTTGGATACGAGTTTCACCTCTCTCACGCGTAGCATTCGCCCCCAAGGGCGGGTGCCAATTGAAACCCGATTGATGCGAGCGCCTGGCTCGCCAATGATCGCGTAGCATTCGCCCCCAAGGGCGGGTGCCAATTGAAACTCATGAGGGCTTGAACTACGCCCTCCAGACCCGCTGTAGCATTCGCCCCCAAGGGCGGG
>CALKLF010000055.1 GCA_937992175.1 uncultured Fimbriimonadales bacterium
GTGGTCGCACAATCCTGCTCTGACGAACGCGCAGTTGCGGAGTGCGCTGGAGGCGAATGTGGATCCGTATCAGCCCTATGCTGGGCGGACGCTTGCGCCGAATGCAGGGCGGCTGAATGTCTATCGCGCACTGCTGGCAGTCGGCGGAGACGGAGGTAATCCCCGTTTGGGCAGCATTATCCTGAACCCCACGCGAGTGCTGGGCGGCGGTAGCGTGACAGGTACGGTAAACCTGACTGCGCCCGCGCCCGCAGGCGGGATGCTGGTGCGCTTAGGCAACAACGCGACGCGCAAACTCGTGCTGGCGCCCAGCCACATCGTGGTTCCCGAAGGCGCAACAAGCGCGAATTTCACCCTGCTCACGCGCCCCGTGTTGAGTACCACGCCCATAGAGATTACCGCCTCTGCCGACGAAACCTCGCGCACGGCGACGCTGACCATCATACCAGAGTCGGCAATCACGCTTCAGTCCCTCACAATCAGCCCCACTACTGTGCTGGGCGGTCAAAGCGCCACGGGCACGGTCACGCTCACTGACCCTGCGCCTGCAGGTGGCATCACTGTACAACTACGGAGCAGCTCCACACGCGCCAGCGTGCCCAGTAGTATCACCGTTCCTGCGGGTGCGACAAGCGCAACTTTCACAATCCGCACTACAGCAGGCGGTTTTTTGACGACCGTCACGATTACCGCCACACACGGGGGAACTTCACGGACAGCGCAGTTAACAATCTGGTTATAACCCAAATTGGGGTTTCAGATGGCGCAGTTCGTCGGCGAGACGCCGACGCTACGAGCGTGGTCGCGTAGCGTCGGCGTCCCCGCCGACGAACTTTACTTTAGTCTCGCAATCGGTACTACTATCCGTCCAATAGCAGGAATCGCCGCCTCGCCAGTCGTATTTACAGGCAAGGAGGCGAGAGCGTGGACGAACCCATCAAGCGTTCGGATGCAGTCGAGAAGGAATACACGCAGGCGGTGATTTACGGTATCGTGGGGCTGGTGGCGCTGGCGCTCACTTTCCTGTTCTGGCGATACGGCGGGATGTTCTACTCGTTCTCATGGGGTTTCGCGCTTATCTGGCTCGGTTCATGGGGCTACGCGGGCTGGTCATATTACAAGACGACGAAAGTGCCTGCCCATCCTGTGGAGTGTCCGTTCTGTCATAGGGAGACGGTACTGGTCGCCCCGCCGCAGATGGACTTCACCTGTGAACACTGCCTCAAGCGCGTGCCCATCGAGAACGGGCGCGTGATGGAGGTGATTGCCGTCAAGTGTCCCCACTGCGGTTCGATGGAGCAGGTGTCGGTGAAGGCGTCGGCAGCGATTTGCGAGCAGTGTCAGCGCGAGTTCCCGATTCGCGCGACGGGACGCGTGCCCGCTGGCATGCCGCTCCCCCAGGACGACCCCACCCCCTACGAACTCGTGCTACTGGGCGTGGATCGTCGCAAGGAGGAGCAGGCGATTCTGGCGCTGGAGCGGCTGCTGGATCTCAACCGCCCCGATGTGAAGAAGTTGCTCGAATCGGTTCCGATGACGCTGTTGACGAACCTGCCGCGGCGCAAGGCAGAGAGCCACGCGCGCGAGTTGAGCGAACAGGGCGTGCTGATCGAGGCGCGACGCATCGAGGATCCCAACCGCGTGCCCTCGCCGTGGAACTGAGCGCGGGCTACTCCTCGATGAGCCGATGATGCCGACCCATCCAGTAGGGGAGCAGGAACGCGCTGCCGTCGTCCTCGCGCCTGCCCAGCAGGTCGCCTCCATCTAATCGATAGGGGTTGCCGTTCCAGCGCATCACTACGCGCTCGCTGTAGGGCGTAATCTGCGCCGACTGCCACTCGCCGAAACGCCCTCTGCTGGTATCCAGCACGATATCGAGCCGGTGGCTATTGCGACACTCCCAGTTGCGCAGGTCGAGGGGCCACTCCTGCAGGGTCTGCACTGCCGCCTCCACATCGCACGGCTTGCCCGTCAACGCCCCATAGATGAAGTTGAACAGCGGGCTGCGCTCGGGACGCTCAATCTGCCAGCTGCGCTCCAGACTCATCAGCCAGATACGCCGATACTCCGGATTCGTCTCGTATAACAGAAACGGGTAGTAGCACAGGAACGCCAGCTGGTCGTCCGAGTGGTTGACTGAGTACGGCGGCAACATCTTCTGCGTCACGGCATTAATCAGATAATGATGTTTGCGGATCAGCTCCTCATACGCCCCCTGATACTTCGCGTCGCCCGTGATGTGATAGGCAACTTTGAGGTGGGAGAGGATCGACAGGGAGTTCAGCCCGCGCTCCTCTTCCCAGATGGGGTCGTCGTTAATCGCTTCAGGGTTGAAAATCGCCCAGCGGGTGGGTTTGCCGTCTTTGTCGATGAGTCGCCAGTTGTTCTGCATCAGGTGGTCGGTCACGCGCCTGACCACGCCGCGAATGCGCTCTTTTTCGGCGTCGTCGGCGCACAAGTCGTAATACACAGCCCAGATGAAGTAGTGTCCATCCAGTTCGTCGGAGCTGGTGTCGCCTTTCCAGATGTAGTTCGGGTCGACGGGCGACTCGTGCCATTCGCCGTGGGACTGATAGTAGCGGGTTTCGTCCTTGCGGATGATGCTGCGGGCGGGGAAGCCGGGGATGCCCGTAAGCCGTTCCAGCTCCAGCAGGGCGTGGAACGACTTGCGGGCGCGTTCGCGGGCGGCGGGGTCTTTCGTGGCAGCGTACTGGAACGCCTGCGCCGCGCAGTAGAGTGCAGTCCACAGCCCGTCGTTGTCGCTCGCTTCGATTTTCCAGCCGTCGGGGTCGTTCGGATTGTCCCAGTCGCAGTTGGTCACGAAGCCATTGCGGTTGTGGCGCAGGGCAATCATCTTTTCGTAATGCTCCGCCTTCTCGCGCAGGGTCATTTTGACCGATTCAATGCACGCGACGCCCTTGTCAGTGGCGATCCATGCGCGGTTCTGGCTGTCGACGGCGATGGCGTAGACCTGATTGCCGGGCAGCCAGCGTTTGCCCCAGAAGTAGCTCCATCTGCCGTCGCGCAGTCGGCATGCGCCTTCAGGTGTGCCCGCCCACAGGTCACCGTTCGGCGCGAAGGCGAGGCAGCGAATGGAGCCATAGGGCGGAATCAGCTCCGTCGTCGGCGGGGATGCCGACGCGACGGGCGCGCCGTCGTAGACCTCGCGCGACAAAAACCAGCCCTCGCCGTCGCCGAGAATCAGCCCCGACCGCGCGCCAATCCAGAGGTATCCGAGGGCGTCGCTCGCGGCGCAGAGCCAAGCGTCGTCGTAATAGCGTCCGCGATTGTCAGCGATGGGGAGGGGTTGCCATTCCGCCCTCACCCCCCCAGCCCCCCTCTCCCACAGCGTGGGAGCGGGGGGAGTGGACTCCCCGCTCCCACGCTGTGGGAGAGGGGCTGGGGGTGAGGGCTTCAAAACATACATCCGCCGCTCCAGCTCGCCCTCGGCGAAGGCGAACACGCGCCCGCGCATATCCTGATGGAACCAGCGGAACTGGCGGTTGGTGGGCGCGTCGTGGGTTGCTTGAACCGCGCCGTTCTCGTAGCGCAGGAGTTTTTGGGGTGTGAGCAGCCATAGCCCGCCCCCCTGCGCCGCTTGCAAGCCGACGAACTCGGCGTCGGCGGTGTAGAGCGTGCGTGTCTCGCCCTGGGCGTTCAGCTGGAACAGCGTCTGCCCGCCGATTCCGTACACGCCCCCCGCGCCGTCGGGAATCAGGGTGCGCGCGGGCTGACTGGAAACCACACGCCAGCGGTCGGGCTGACTTAGCAGCGCGACGGCGACGCCCTTCGCCGTGCCGGCGTAGAGCGTTTCGCCTGCGATGACAAGGCTCAACACGGGCGCGTCAGGCAAGCCATGCTGCGTCGTGTAGTACGCGCTGCGATCCTGCAGATAGGGCTGAAGTTTGTAGGTTGCGTGCTGCATCGCCGATAGTCCTGCCGCAAGTGTGAGTTCGATAAGCATCGTGTTTCTCCTGTAAGTTTCGTGGTCAACGGTAGCCGCCTACGAGCATGAATCCTGCCCAGAAGTAGGGGTCTTTGTAGCGCGGATGACGGATCATCTGTTGCTGCGCGGTTTGGAGCGCCTTATCTTTGGAGACGCCCTGCTGATACTGGCGGTAGAACGCCAGCATGAGCAACGCGGTGCTTTCGTCGTCGACGCGCCACAGGCTCGCGCCGACGCTGCGGCTGCCCGCATAGAGGAACGCGCGGGGCAAGCCGTAGACGCCTTCATATCGGCGCACCAGTCCCACATTGGTCTCGCACGCCGAGAGCATCACCAGATCTGTCTGGAAGGCGTCAGCGCACCATAACCTCCGCTGCGGTAAGAATGCCCGTTTCCTTGCCCGCAGGCGCGAGGAGTAGCGCGGAGTCCAGCGGGCGCGCCGGGTCGGCAAGCGCGTGGCAGGCAAAATGGACGACTCGCGCCCGTTGCGCCGCGAGGCGCACCGCTTCAGGGCGCGCCTCCGACTCACGCAACACGCGACTCTGCGCCCCGAACAGGCGGCGAATCTGGTCGGTCTCGACAGGCACATAATCCAGGTTCTCCAGTCGTCCGCTGCGGCTGGCGCGTCGGTTCAGGCTGGCGATCGGGGTGCGCGCCTGCGCCAGCTCCTGAGGCGCGCCGTACCGCGACACGGACGCAAGTGCCCTGCGCGTTAGGCTGAACTTGGCGCGCCTGGCGGTAGACTGCCGTGGAGGGGGTCAGGTGCAGCGCGTGTTGCTCGATCCAGTAGCGCGGCGCACCTTTCTGCTCGGCGACGATGAGCGCAGCCCACAGCAGGTGGTGAAGCACACTGTCGGAACAGAGCAAGATGCGTTCAGCGTCGCGGCGATGCTCCGCGACGGGCGCGATGATCTCTTGGTAGAGCCGTTTCCCTAGCGCGTTCAGCCCCTTCGCAAACCGCTCCCCTTCGCCGACAGCAGGGTCAGTAGAAGTATACCCTATTTAGCCGTCTCTGGAAGTCAACGCCCCAACCCCAAGTTCTATCAACTCCACAGAGGGCGGAAGCTCCTGCTCCGTCCAGGTGCGCACCACACGCTGCTGCGCGACCTCGTACAACCGCCACTCCGCTCTCTCCTGCTATCTCGCCTCATTCCAACGACTCACTACTACCAATACCCACCGCCCATCGTCCGACACTGCCGACACGCGCAAACAAACCCGCGCGACCACACTGGATGCCGGTTCCTGCACGGTAGCAGGGCGTTGTTGGGAAGTGGAGGCATCGGAGCAGGTGAGTTCTTTGAGCAGGTTGAACTCGTTTCTGAATCATCCACTGTGAGGTCGCCGTTCAGGTCTTCATGGCAGCCTTGCGGGCACGCATCGCCCATATTGTCTCTCCCAGCACGGCGACGAAAGATAAAGACGAGGACCCCAAGTTTTACGCGAAGGTGTTCCGCACGCCCGAATATTTCTGGTACGACCCGCGCCAGCGCGAGATCGGGGGCTATCGTCTTTAGGGGAGTCGTATCAGCCGATTGCCCCTGACGAACACGGGCAACTGCGGAGCGAGGTACTGGACGCATGGCTGGGCGTCTGGGACGGCGTGTGGCATGGGCGTCGGTACCGATGGCTGCGGCTCTATAACAGAGACGGGCGTTTAGTGCCGACTCAGGCGGAATGCGAGCAGGCGGAAGCCGACTGGAGCAACTGAAAGCCAGGCTGCGCGAGCAAGGCGTAGAACTCTAACGCCCTACTTTGACCCGATACGCCCTGCTGAGCCGATTTGCTTCAATCGCGCCGCCCGAACGCACCAGCGCGTAGCGCATCGCCCAAAACAGAATCGTAATCATCAGCCCAATCGCCAGCCCCAGCAGCGCGGCGACGAGCCAGCGTCCTGTCGCGTCCGAGCCGTTCTGAACCGCCCAGCCGTAGAGCCAGAGGCAAAGCGCGCCGCCGGTGATCCCTGCCCAGCGCGCGGGGTTCACAGGCAGGTTCGGGACGCAGTGCGCCAGTCCGTAGCCCAGCAGCCCGCCCAGCGTGATGAGCCCCACGAACCGCGCCATGCCGTCGCCCAGAAAACCCAGCCAGCCGAATAGCAACTGCCCCAGAAACCCAGCGAGCGCGCCCAGCAGTGCGCCGCCCAGCGCGTTCCCAATCACGCGCCCGATGCGAAACTCGGCACGGTCTACTTGCTTGAAAAACGCCTGCGGCAGGCGCAGTCCCAGCGCAAGAATCAGCCCCAGCGTCGCACCCCAGCTGCTCATCACTACCAAAGCCCAGTGGCTCCGCTCCGCTGGCAGAAGATACCAGTCCCCCACATCGCGCGGGTCTACCGTGAGCGGCTGGCTCTCCTCGCCGTCGCGCAGGCTCCCCGCATATTCGCGCGTGCGCCGGTTGACGGTAATCCGCAGCGTGTAGGGCGTCGGGTCGGGCGCGCCGTGATTCGCGTAGTGATGCACATAGACTTTGTAGGGTCCTTCGGGCGCGTTGCCCGGTTGCCAGTAGATGTTCTCTACGGGGCGGTCGGTCGCGCGCAGGGGGTCGGCGTTCGCGTCCACATCGAGTTCGCCCCCCGTCGGGCTGCTCCGCTGCCGATACCAGATATGATTGCCCGCAGGGTCAATCACATGCAGATCCAAGTCGTTGCGGTTGTTCCACGCGAGCGAGAATTGGGGATCGCCAAACTGCGCGCCCGCCTGCTCGAGGCGTTCCACAATCTCGTTGTCGGTCTCGAACAGCAGCACGCGATTACCTGCGAGCAGCGCGAGCGTGTTCAGAGCGTCAAAGAGCGCGTTCAAGCCCAGCGCAGCGAGCAAGGCGACCGTCAGCCCAATTGCCCCGAATAGCAAGCGCACGCCCATCGCTTACCTCTGGAACAGCCCCTTGAGTTTCTGAATGAGCGTCTCGCCCCGCGCACGGCTGCGTCGGAACTGCCCATCGCGGCGCATCGCCTCGTGCACATAAGGGGCGCGCTCCTTGCTTAGCCATTCAATCAGCGAATCCCAGTAGGCGCTGAACTTCTGCGTGCTGCCGATGCACTCCGTGCGGGCAGAGTCGAGTCGCGCTTCGATACGCTCCAGCTCCTGCGTCAGCCAGTCGCGCCGCTCGTAAAGGTTCTGCACCTCTTGGGCTTTTGCGAAGGCGTGCTGCACGGCAGGCTCCTCGCGCCGACGCTCCACATGCTTCCAGTGGAGGTAGGCGACCCGTGCCTCGCGCTGCCGCACTTCAGGCTCGCGCCAGCCCTTGACCGCTTTGTAGACGATATACGGCGCGCTGATAATCAAGCCTGCGATGAAGAAGATCCAGAGCGGAACTGTCGTACTTTCGGCGGCGCCAGCGAGCTGCGCATCGCGGCGGCGCTCCTCGTAGAGCATGTAGAGTCCCAAAGCGTCTACCGTTGCGATAGCAATGGTCAGCGCGCCGACCACCACGACGAAGAACGCCACGCGCCACACGGAGCGCATCGAGGGGAACGGCGTTGCGGTGTCGAGGGCGTCGCGTCGTTCACTGGCTTGCGCCGCCGAAGACGCCAGCGAGTACGCCGTGTTGCCCACCAGCTTCTCCACGAACAGACCAATAATCGCCGCAGCCGCCACCAGCCATAATGCTTCGCCCCGCTGCAGCACTTCAAAACTTAGCAGCCCCACAATCACGCCAAGGTTGATTCCCAGCAACAGCCCCGCCGCCAGCGGCGCTGTGATTTCGAAGAGCCACTGCCACGCCGTCGTCCAGACCGTGCCTTTGGACGACATCGGCGCGACGCCCTGCTCGCCGCAGACCTCGTCGTCGGAGGCGAAGTCGGCTTTGAGGGCGCGCTCGACCAGCTGCGGGCTAATCGGCTCTGGGGCGGGTGGGGTTTTGGAACGCTTTTTCGGCTTAGGCGGCTCGGGGAAGGGGATTTTTGCCACCGCCATCGCTTTGGTGAACTCCGCCTGCGCCTGCTCGATGGCTTTCTGGGTCTGCTGCAGTTCCTCACGATACTCCTTGCGCAGCGGCTCCAGCTCGTGGCGCAGCTGCTCGTACTGCACGGCGGGGATTTTGACCCACTGAGTGTAGTGCATGCGCAGTTCGCCCGCTTCCACCTCGTAGCCCGCGTTGCGCAGGTACGATTCCATCTGCAGCACGATACGCTCCGCGTCGGCTAATTGCCGATGGGCAATCAACGGCGTGTCGTGGAACACGCCCGGCTCCAGGGGCATATGCCAGAAGGGAGCAGCCGCTTGATAGGGTTCGGGTAGCGGGCTGGGCGTAGAAAGCGCAAGCATCGCCTCTTCGCCTGACGGCGACGCTTGAGGTGTGGGCGTCGCCTCTTCTATCTGCCCGCTTTGCGCCGCCTGCTCAGTCCCCAACGGCATCTCGGGCGTTTCAGGCGCAGGCGTCGCCTCTTCTACCTGCCCGTTTTGCGCTACCTGCTCAGCTGACGACGGCGTCTCGGGCGTTTCAGGCGTGGGAACCCGCGCCGCAGCGCGGGTCGGGTCTAATCCCTCGTTGTGATAGTGTTCCATATAGTTTTTCCCTAGTGATCCAGCGCGTAGAGTCGCTCCTTGAGGCGTCCGAGCGTATCCAGCGCGTCGGTCTCGCCAAATACGAACAGTTTGCCTGCCTTGCGCAACGGCGCGTAGTAATCGTTCTCGACGGAGGCGCGATACTTGTTCAACACGGGACCGACCACCACCGCGACGACCTGCGAATCCTGCGCGAGCTGCGAAGCAAGCTCGCGAGTCTCCTTCGCCGAGTGGCACTCGCCGTCGGTAAACAGGCACAACACCGCCTTGCGCTCAGGTTGCTGCTGAATATAACGCTGGAAATCCTGCATCACCTTGTCAGGGCGTGTGCCCCACTTGCCCAGATAGTTCTCAATCGTGTCGCGCGAGACCTTGTTCAGCTCTTTCGAGGCGATCGGCTGGCTCTCATGGACGGTCTCCATCGTCTCCGCGTAGCGCCAGATTTTGATCGGCGTGCGCGTGGGCAGCACTGTGCCAATCATCTTGTTCAGGAACGCCACCCCGCGCTGTTTCTGCTCTTTCGAGACCGACTGGCTCACATCGAACCCCGCGCCGACCATCAGCGGCGTCTTGAGCGACCGACTCTGGCTATAGCGCCACAACTGCCAGCCCGCGAACCCAACCAGCAACAGTATCCCCAGAAAAATCGCCACAGGCAGCAGCGAGTTCTGCGAGTCCCCCTCATAACTGCGTCCGCGGGTTCCCCTACTTCGCGACATAGTTACCTCCCGTTGATCGTACGAGTATCCTGTTAGGAGAGTTCCCCAATCGGTAGGTGTCAATACGATAACCTGGCTCTCCTTGAGAAACTATACCTCATCTCTGCCACTGTCAAGAGCGACGCCCTCAGCAGTTCTCACAGCTTCGGCTTCGAGTTCGATGCCGCCACGCGCATACTGTTTCACAACGATTCGAAGGAAGCGAGGCTGCAGCGCTTCGAAGAGGTCGTCTGCGATTCGCGCCGCCAGCGATTCGCAGTACGCACCCTCGTCGCGAAACGCCCACAGGTAAAACTTGAACGCCTTGGATTCCAAACACAGTCGGTTCGGCTCGTACTCGACAATCACCTCGCCGAAGTCGGGCTGCCCTGTGCGGGGGCAAACGGCGGTGAACTCTTTGGCATGCAAGCGCACGCGTTGTACGGGCGGCGCGGGGAACGCCTCTTGCTTGATTGCTTGAATCGCCTCCTCAACGCTCCGAGGACGGGGCATCGGTCCCGAGCGCGGCAGGTAGTAGTCCACTTTCGCCATGGCGTTTAAAGTGTACCGCAACGGGTAGAATTCCGTCAACGATGCCCAAGCACGAATCAGCAACTCGTATTGTAGACCCTGCCCGCCATTTAGAGGAGGCGGCAAGCGAGGCGACGCTGCGCCCCCAACGCCTGAGTGAGTTCATCGGACAACAGCAGCTCAAGGAGAACCTAAGCGTGTTCATTCAGGCGGCGCGCAGGCGCGGCGAGGCGTTAGACCATGTGTTGCTCTTCGGACCGCCCGGACTCGGCAAGACGACAATTGCGACCATCATTGCCAACGAGATGGGCGCGCCGATTCATATCACTTCAGGACCCGCGATTGAACGCCCGGGTGACCTTGCGGCGATTCTGACCAGCATGGAGTCGGGGCAGGTGCTGTTTATTGACGAGATTCACCGCCTCGCACGCGCGGTGGAAGAGGTGCTGTACCCCGCGATGGAGGATTTTCAGATCGATATCGTGCTGGGCAAGGGGGCGGGAGCGCGCTCGCTCAGGTTAGACCTGCCTCCGTTCACTGTGGTTGGGGCGACCACCCGCGCGGGCTTGCTTACTTCGCCGCTGCGCGACCGATTCGGCATCGTGCATTACTTCCAGCTCTACACGCCGGACGAGCTGGCGCAGATTATCCGTCGTTCTGCGCGTATCCTGCAGACGGTGATTGAGGAGCCAGCCGTCGAAGAGATTGCCAAACGCTCGCGGGGCACGCCGCGCATTGCCAACCGCCTGCTACGGCGCGTGCGCGACTTCGCACAGGTGCTGGGCACGGGCGTCATCACGCTGGAGATTACGCAGGACGCGCTGCAGCGGCTCGGCGTCGACCCGCTGGGGCTGGACGAGATGGATCACAAAATCCTGCGCACGCTCATCGAGAAGTTCGGGGGTGGTCCTGTAGGCTTGGATACGCTCGCTGCTGCGATTCAGGAAGATGCGGGCACAATTGAAGATATGTACGAGCCGTTCCTGATGCAGCTGGGCTTTGTGCAGCGCACCTCGCGCGGGCGGATTGCGACTCCACACGCCTACGCGCATCTGGGCTTCTCGGCGTCGGGCGTCGCAATTCAGCCGCCGCTGGAACTGAGCTGACTACTGCCTTGGCGTGCCTGCTGGCTGCCGCCCTGAAGTCGTGACAGTCTCCGTCTTATCCCGAATCTTGCCATCCTTGCCCACCTGATAAGTGGTCTGGATTTCTACCGATTCCCCCACACTCATCACGAGTTTCACGGGCGGTTTGTGTTCAAGGATAACCGTCTCGGGCGGGTCGTTGGGCTTCGGCGGACGGTACACAAACTCATACTTCGTCCCGTCGTTCGTCACAACAGGCGCAAGCGCTTCTTCGGTCAGGTACTTCGGAACCAGCGCTTTCAGATTTGGTGGGTATTTACCGTTGTTCGCCTGCGCGTATTGCTGAATGCCCTGATAGATCGCGGCTAAGCGCGGTTTGAGCTTCTGCTCAGCTTCGGCGGCGGTTTGCGCCATCTGCATGAAACCGCTCTCCTGCACGGCGCGCGCTAAAAGGTAGAAGCCGACTGCCACGATGACCAGTAGCCCCAGACAGCCGATGCCGCCTAACACCCAGCACGATGTGCGCCCCTGCAAACGCTTCCGAGTCGAGGTTCTCATCATGGTTTTCCCCCGAATTAGTTATACCCACCCGCTGTAGTTCCTGCAGGCGTTATCCGATGGGCGCGCTGTTAATCATCAGGTGGAACTGGCACTCCAGCGCCTCAGCGGCGCGACGGCACATCACCATACGGTCGAGAAAAATCTCGAAATACTCCATCAGGCTTGCGACGCTGGTGTCGATCTCCAGATTCAACTCGATTAGCCGCTCTTTGGGCATCACGCGCAGGCGCGAGCGCTGCGTGGCGAAGTTCACGCGGTCATGAATATCGAACTCGCCCTGATTAGGGTTCTGCACGCGCGAGAAATGCACATCCGATTTATCGGCGAGAATGACAGTCGAGGCGGCGTAGTTCACGGGGAAGCCCGTCGTCTCCTCGTGGTTGCCAATCGCGCTGATGATAATCGCGATTTCGTCGGGGGGCATGCCCATCTGGGTCAATAACTGAAACGCAATCATCGCGCCTGTCTGGGCGTGGTGGTCGCGGTTGATGACATTCCCAATATCGTGCATAAAACCCGCAATCGCGGCGAGTTCCGCTTGCCTTTCGGAGTAGCCCAGCTTCAGGCACAGCCGCCGCGCGTTGTTGGCGACCAGCCCCGCGTGGCGCAAGCCATGCTCGGTATAGCCCATCGCATAGAGCATCTGGTTCGCCATCTGGATATAGGTGCGTATGGTTTCGTTGTTGCGTACATCGTCCAGCGTTATCAGCGCCATAGCGTTAAGATTCTCGGTTGACAGGCGAAGTTCCTGTAAACAGGTTCAGCAGGCGTTGTTGCAAGGCGTCGTCCAGTGTGGCTTCCAGCAGCAGGGCGCAGGCGTCGCAGTCGCTGGGCAGGCGCGTGCGCAGCTTCACGGCGTCTTTGGCGGTGGTCAACACTGTCTTGCCCGCCAGGAAGCGCAGTTCATCGGGCGAGTAGGCATAATGGTCAGGGTAGGTATGGACACTCTCAATCGTATAGCCCAGCGACTGCGCTGTGTGGATAAATCGTTCGGGACGGGCAATCCCGCAGACGAGCGTCAGAGGACGGTTCCGCAGGGCGTCGAGGGGGAGGCGGTCGCCCGTCGGGAGGTGGAGGAGGGCGGCGGGGGCGACGGAGGCGGTGTAAGTTGGGACGCCCTCACCCCCAAGCCCTCTCCCACGGCGTGGGAGAGGGGGGGGTATTCCCCCTCTCCCACGTGCGGGAGGGGGGGCTGGGGGGTGAGGGCTGACAACGATTACTATCCCATGCGCCCTCCTCAAACCCGACGGCGGTTCGCGCAACGGGCCTGCAGGCAAACAATAGCCGTTGCTCAGCAGCGACTCGGCAGGGAGCAACATTAAATCCAGAGTCCTTGCCAGCGGTAAGTGCTGAAACCCATCGTCTAACACCAGTACTTCAGGCGACCAGCGTGCGAGGGCAGCTTGCGCCGTGCGCACACGCCATTTGCCCACTGCAATCGTCACATCGGGCAGCGCGAGGCGCAACTCGGCGGCTTCGTCGCCCACTTCAGCGGGGTCGGGATACTCGCGAGGCTCGATGAGCGTCACTTCACGGTAGCGACTGCCTCCGTAGCCGTGCGTTAGCACCGCGACACACAGCCCCGACTCATGAAGCAGGCGCGCAAGGGCAATTGTGACGGGCGTTTTGCCCACACCTCCTGCCCACAGCGAGCCGACGCCAATCACAGGAACAGGCATGCGCACGCGCCGCTTCAGCCCAAGCCGATACACGCCCTCGTACACGCGCCAGCCCAACGCGTACAGCCCCGCCAGCCCACGCAGCCACAGAGGGGGCTTGGAGTGCCAGAGCAATTCCAGTTCCTGCTCGCCAAGTCTCACGCTGAGTTGGATTGTACCTTGCCGGCTCCAAGACTGCATGCGTGGCTTGAGGGAGGTGAACCAAGATGGGTGAATTCCGTTGCCTGCTGAGGCACTGCGCCAGGCGTCGGGGGCTTTCCTCGCGGTAAGGTATATTCGACGCGCGTGTCTCAACCATCGTTGGAACGGGACTTTTCTCAACCGCACTCACCGACGGCTCGGCGTAGTAAGACTTTTCAGGCGATGCGCTCGCCCGCGTTTCGAAAGTACTGGGTGGGCGCGTTCTTGTCGTTCGTCGGCTCGTGGATTCAGAACGTGGCGCAGAGTTGGCTGGTGTACGACCTAACGCGCTCGGAGTTTCTGCTGGGCGTGGTGGGGTTCGTGCAGGGCTTACCGATGCTGTTCCTTGCGCCGATTGGGGGCGCGCTCTCCGACCGCTGGAACCGACGCCAGATTCTGCTGATTACGCAAAGCCTGTTCGCCCTCAGCGCGCTGCTGCTTGCACTTTTGACCTATACAGGCGCGATTCGGTACGAGTATATCCTTGCGCTGGTGCTGCTGAACGGCTTGGTGTTGGCGATTGACCTGCCGACGCGCCAGTCGCTGGTGGCGCACCTGGTGCCCCGCGAGGACTTGGCGAACGGAATCGCCCTGAACGCCGCCGCGTTTCATACAGCGCGTATCTTGGGGCCTGCCGTCGGAGGCTTGCTGCTGGAGTGGGTGGGACCTGCGCCGTGCTTTCTGATTAACGGGTTGAGCTTCTCGGCGATCCTGCTTGCGCTGCTCACAATCCGGGTACAGTCGGCGTCGGATGGGCGGGCGCAGGTGGGGATTCTACAATCGTTGCGTGAGGGGGTGGACTTCGTGCGGGCGCGGCGTGGGCTGCTGATGCTCTGGGTGAATGTGCTGATATTGAGTATGTTTGGGCTATCGTACCTGGTGCTGATGCCCGTGTTCGCGGAGGAGGTGCTGAAAATCGGCAAGACGGGTTTAGGGCAGATGTATGCCTTCGCGGGCATCGGCTCGCTTGCGGGGTTGCTGCTGACGGCGCGTCTGTCGGGCGAGGTTCCGCGTGGATGGCTGGTAATTGTCGCCGCCAACGGATTTGCGTGGAGTGTGATTGGCTTCGCGCTGGTGCAGAACCCGTGGGTCGCGAAGGGGCTGTTGGCGTTGGCGGGGATGTTCGGCGTGATGCAATTAGTTAGCACGAACACGGCGCTGCAGACCGCCGCGCCCGATTACCTGCGTGGGCGGGTGGTGTCGCTGCATACTTGGGCGATTAACGCACCTGCCCCCTTTGCCTCGCTGCTGATTGGCAAGCTTGCGCAGCAGTTCGGCGCGCCTGTGGCAGTGGCGGCGTGTACCAGCGTGTGTGTGGTGTTCGCGCTGACGCTGGCGTTTATGCAGGATGTGCGAAGGATTGCGTAGAGTATAATTGCAACGTCATGGCAACCTCCCCCGCGCCTACCAAACCGAAGCGCGCCCGACGCGCCCCGAAACGCGAATCGAACCTGCCCCGCGCAGAGTCGATTCGCGAAATGCTCGCACAACTTGAGCAACTCTAACTGCCCTCAGGAGACGGAGACCGTAGGGAGTCGGATTGGCAGGTGGTGAGCATCCAGCTGCTGGATGAACTGGCGCGCCAGCACTTGGGCAAGCCGAAACACTATTCTGCGGCGGGAATATGTTTGTGTATTTCAGCATCCAGCAGGCGAAGGAGATTGAGGAATACGTAGAAGCCGAAGAGACGACGCGCAAGCCGAGCTTCAAGGGTGCCGACTTTTTCCTGGTGAAGGGCGTGGACGGAACTAAGCCGCGCCTGTGGGACGCAAATGGTCAACTTGTGCCTACCCACGAAGAGCTGACGGGCGAAACGCGGCGTATCAAGGCGCAGTTCGAGCGGCAGGTGAAACAGGAGCGCGCCCTGCGCGAGCAAGCCGAGCAACGCGCTGCGCAGGAACGCACTCTGCGCGAGCAAGCCGAGCAACGCGCTGCGCAGGAACGCACTCTGCGTGAGCAAGCCGAAGCCGAACTGCAACGCCTGCGTGAAAAACTCAAGCAGGCAGGGATTGAGGAGTAATACCAATCGGGGCTTCAAGTGTCGCAATTGCTGCCCTCACCTCCTGACCCCTTCCTGACAGAGGTGCAACGGTTGGTTTCAGGGGAGAGCGTGGGGCAGCAGTGTTTTCC
>CALKLF010000056.1 GCA_937992175.1 uncultured Fimbriimonadales bacterium
AGGTGTGGAATGGAGCCGAAGGTCTTTCCGTATGTGAAGAAGGCGCTGCTTGAGCTGTATGAGCAGGAGCTGTTAGCGCACAAGCCGTACAGAGATGATTTTCTCAATCTGTGCCGACTCCGAGCCGAGTACCCAGAACCACCGTCGGGGCTTGACTCGATCTTGCGTGTGGTTTATGGGCAAGGATTTCTACGAGTTCTTCTTGAGGCGAGGCGGCGCAAACAGCCGATACTAAAAGTATTGCCTCCGCACTGGCATCGCGAAGATTGGCTACGCGAACTGCCCGTTTTTTACGAGCAGGTCTACAATTTTGGCGAGAGATGGAAATTGCCGCGCCGATTCTGGAGTTTTCTATGCATAGGCGTTCTTCATGAACATAAACTCTTTGACATTTTTGCACAGAAAATAGAATCGGGGGCGGGGACAGTTCTTGCAACTAACTCGCCGTTCGCGAAAACCTTGAAAAACGAGCCAAAGCCCGAACTACCCCCATACTCGCCGCTGTTCGAGACCAAGACAGAATACTTGGAGAAATGCCTGAGGATTCTTCAAGGTTATTGCGATACCCGCGACGCCCAGTTTCGCGCTTTGGGGTACAGGCGCGAGGCTTGCTCGCACTGGCGAGATGAAGCTTACCTTAGGCGGTTAGCGAAGCAAGCGTTCCTGCGAGGCGTTCAAGGGCTGTCATGGGGCGCGATTCGGCGTCAGCTCGCACGGGAGGAGTCCTTTGTGGAGCGGAGGAGTTCTCTCCTGAGAACTACCCGCCGAGCCATCGAGGTTCTTGAGTTAGGGGAACCGCCCGCTTTGCACTTGGGCTAACCCCAAAAAAAACCTGCGTGGTGTTTCCTCTCGACGCCCCCCCTTGAAAGTGAACACCTCTCTTGTGGGACACTTCTTGTGGTGATTTCCATGAGCGTTCGAGAACTTCTGCAAGATGAGCTGTTGTATCGCGCCCTGCAAAGGCGCGCCCGTAGGCACTGCCGCACCCTTTTGGGTGAGCTTCGCGCGATTCTTCGGGATGCACTGGCTGGCGAACTCGCCTCGCAACGCGCCGAGCAACGCGCCGAACTACCTGACGCCGAGCCTTCGCGTGAGGAGGTGCAATCGTGAGAGGGAACGGAACCCCCCGCCCCCCGCGCCAAGCGCGAGAAGCAGGGGCAAGCATTCGGCTGCGGTCTATTCTACCCTACCTGCGAAACGCTCAGCAACTTTCAAGTGGTAGATGGAAAGCCTCCTGCCCCGTGCCGACACACGGGCGCGGGCGCGGCGATGTGAATCCGAGTCTTGAACTTTGGGAGCAAGGCGGGCAACTTCGGCTCCGATGCCACGCGGGTTGCGCCAGTCGCGCGGTCTACCAAGCACTCGCACGGCTCGCGGGGCATTCTCCGCAGCCGCAGCAACCCGAACCGCGCGGCGGTTCAGAGCAGTCCGAGGGGCTGACGCTTCAGCAGTTCGGTGAGGCGAGGCGGTTGGATGTCGAGCAGCTGCGGCGGTTCGGCGCGAGCGACGCGCTCTACAGCGGGAAACCTGCGGTTCGGTTCAGCTATTGGGGCCCCGATGGGCAGCTCCGAGCGGTTCAATACCGCCTCTCACTTGATGGCTCCGAGCGGTTCAAGTGGCGGCGGGGCGATCGCCCGCGCCTCTACGGGGAGTGGCGGCTCGCCGAGTGGCAGGCGCAGGGTGTCGCCGAGTTGTGGGCGACAGAGGGCAGTTCGGACAGCCTCACGCTGTGGCACGCTGGGTTCGCGGCGCTTGCGTTCCCGTCGGCGTCCAGCGGGAGCCTCGCCCGCGAATTCTGGAGCCACGCAGCGCAGTTCGAGCGGGTGTGCCTATGCTTCGACGCTGACAACGCAGGCGAGCAACTCCTGCAGGCAGTCGCCCGCGAGTGCCCGCCTGAGCTGCGTGAGCGGGCGTTCGTGGTGGAGCTGCCCAGCGGTACGAAAGATCTCAGCGAACTTTGGCTCTCGCTCGGCGGCGACGCCAACGCCTTCAAAGCTGAGATTCAGCAACTCTGCAACTCCGCAACTCCTTTAATACACTTGCAGACTTGCAGAGTTGCAGAAACGGCGATGCTCCGACCCCTGAAAGAGATTCTTGCCTCGCGCGAACTCGGTGAGCTGGAGTTCTTGGAGCTGCTTGGCGCGTCCAACTTAATCGCGCGGGGCTGCACCACACTCGTTGCCGCGCCGCCTAAAACGGGCAAAAGCCTTTTTCTGCTGCACGCTTGCCGAAAGTGGATCCAATCGGGCTTGAAGATCGCCTATTTGAGTGAGGAAACCCCCATAATCTGGGCTGAGCGCATGCGGCGGTTCCCTGAGCTGGGTGAACTGTTCCTGAACGAAGTCGGGCAGGCTCCACTTGAGGCATGGGTAGCCGCGATTCGGGAGCTCCAGCCCGATGTGTGCGTGATCGATGTTGTTCGTCGGTTTCTGAACCTATATGACGAAAGCGACGCCGCCGAAGTCAGCCGCGCCATGCGCCTTTTCACCGAACTCACGCGCGAACTACCACGCCTCGCGATCGTTGCGTCGCATCACACCAGAAAAACAGCGTCCCTTCGCGAGCTGAGCGTGTTGGACGCGTCAGGCAGCCATGCCTTCGTGGCTGAGGTAGACGCCATGTTATTGCTCCTACCCACCGAACATCCCCGCCAGCGTGTGATTGCGCCTGTCGCTGGACGGCTGTGGCAGTCAACTCCGCCACCGCTCTGTTTCGAGTTGAACGAGGCTGGAACCGAGTACGCCTGCCTGGGAGAAGCCGAGTTCGTAGCGCGTGAAACAGAAGAGCGCGTGGGCAAGCAGCAGGTGCTATATGCGCTGGCGCAACTTGGCGAATCGACAGCCGTCGACCTTGCCGAATGGCTCCAGCAGAATGAAGGCGCGAGGTACACCAGGCAGTGGGTGCAAGTCCTACTGAACGCCCTCGTTCGGGAAGGGCGAGCGGTTCGCGGGGGAACAGGCAAGCGCGGCGATGCCTACCGCTATCGGTTGCCTGACGACGATTCAGCAACTCTGCAACTCTGCAGCTCCCCTAATACACTTGCAGACTTGCAGAGTTGCAGAAACGGCGATACCGACTTTGACTTTGAACAGCAGCTCCAGCAGCTCCAGCAGGGCGAGTTCGCGCTTGATGACACCGAAGGCGAGCAGCTGAGGCTTGTGTGGCGCGAAGCGGCGGCGCGAGGTTTTCCCCCTCTGTGGGTGGGCGACCTGTTCGTGCGGCGAGGGCGCGATGGGTGGTGCGAAGCTTTACCGCTTATTGCAGCGGTAGCCGAGCAAGCCCTGCTGCTGCTACGCGAACAGCCGCCACCACCACCGCCGACGAAGCCCCGACAGGAGCAACTGTTCGAAACATGAGGGGTGCGTTATGAAGCGGTATGACTTCGCAAGTCTATTTCAACTCGCGAGCGTTCCAGAAGAAACCCAATCGCGGCTGCTGGAGATTCTGGACTTGGCGTCGCGTTGCGGATACCCCCCGCTTGTGGTGGGGCTGTACCCCATTCGGGCAGGCGCGGCGCAGTGGTTCGATGCGGTTGTCAGCATGCCCCCTGAAAAACATCTCATCACGCGCCTACTGCTGCTGGAGCAACTGGGCGAGCTGGAACCGCCCCCGCCTGAACCGAACCTGTATGCTGTATGCCTTCACATCGCCCGCAGCTACCGCGAACCCCAGCATGGGTGGAGCGTCGAATCGCTGCTTTCGGGGGATTGCGGGCTGAGCGCAACGCGCGTGTTCATCACCTTGTTCCAGCTTCACAGCGCGACGCTGGAACGCCTGCGCACTTTTACCTACCATGAATTCGGCGATTATCAGATGATTGCCGCGCTCACCCCCCGCTTCGTGCTACCTCAGCTGGAGCGGGAAGGCAAAATCGTGCGACACGATGGCGTCTACTACCCACACCCCCAAATCATATCGATTATGCGAATGCGTGGGAGCGTGGATGGATTGTTCGCCGATATTATTGGAGATTGCCTGTTCTTAGCGCGGCAACTGGGGTTCCCCCCTCTCTTGTTCGATTGGGGCGAGATTCCAGCAGGTGCGGACGCCTATCGGCACGCGCTCATAACGCTCCCTGAAGAAGCGATTACGAGCGTCGTGGAGCGCAAGGGGCTACATCCCACTCTCATCTCGATGCTCTATTCGGGCGATAAGTTGTAGGACGGCAGGCGAGGGCAGCTCGTCATCACCTCCCCTACGCTACCCCGCCTGCCTATTAGTAGACATCAGTGTACCCCGAACCGCTTTTTCTATTTTTCGTGCGCTGTATCAAGTGCGCTATGCCAGCAGTTGCCCATTCGGGCACAGACAAGGCTCAGCAGCGCAGCGAGATCCTGCGCCGAGCGTGCGAGAAAGCGGGCGCGCCCGCCTACATTCTCGCGCGGCTGCATCGCCTTTCGGGGTCTACACTTTGTAGCTGGACGCGCTACGGGTTGCTGCCCACACACCCCGACACGCAGCAACGATTGGCGCGTGCGCTCGGCATCCCGTTGGAGCAGCTGCGCAGCCTTTCGGACACGCTAATAGGAGATGAGCCATGAGGAAAAACGCTAAGACTTATGAGGCGACGCCTACCGTCGCTGAACCGTTCGATAGCAGCGTTATCGAGCCGACTGAACCCGCAGCATACGACGCGATTGGCGAACTCGCGCAGCTCACGAACCTGCCCGCTGAGAGCGCAACGCTACTCGCAGGGTGGCTCAGCTCGGCACTCGCGCGTGTGCCCGCGCCGATTCTCTGCTTGTCAGGATACAGTGCGCCCGAACTGACAAACCAGATTACCGAGCTGCTGAACGCCGAACCTCGCCTGCTTCCCGAAGCCCTAACCGAAGTCCCGAACGACACGCCTGTTCTCGCCTACTATGCCTACTCTGCCATCGAACCCGACGCCCGAAGTTGGAACCTATTCGCTCACCTCGCCCGACAGGGAACCCCTGTGATTCTCGGACTCACCTTCCCGCCCGACACAATACCGCTCTCCTTCGGCAGTGCGCTGCCAATCTACCTGCCTGCGCACGCTGCGCCGTTTCGTGATTGGCAACCCGACGCCCTGCGCAACGCCCTGCAAGAGGTTGCCGAGTACCCCGTGCCCGCCGACGCCGAACTACCCGCTGCCGAACTACCGAACCCCAATTGGGTTGTATGGTGCGCCCTGCGTTCGCAAGCGTTCGGCGCGAACCCCGCACAGTTTCTCGACACCTACAAGGGGAGCCTACATCGCGAGTTCGAGGCAGCTGCGGGGAAAGACCCGATTCTCCAGCGAGTTCGCGAGGCGTCGCGACAGGGCGACTTCGTCATCAACCCATCCAACCTCGCCCACGAACTGGGGCGGTTCCATCCGAACATCACGGCGCGGTCGGTTTTAGTAAGCCTGCTTCGCTATGCCCCCGCCTTCGCGATGCAGGAGTACTCAGTGCGCTACGACGGGGTGCGCATTCATTTTGCACGCACAGAAGAGCGCGTTCAGTCAGCGTATGAGCAGCTGCTTGAACAACAGTGGCAGCTGGTGCAGGCGTCGCTTCAAGCCGATGCCGACAGGCTCCAAACCGCTGCAACCATCTGGAGCCTCGCGAAACGGCACGGGTTCCCCGAACTCGAACTGCTCGGTTCAAGGCACATCGAGTCAGGCTCAGGCTCCTACGCACGCTACCTCTGCCATGCCTCTCCAGAGGGCTACCTCGCGTTGCTCCAACGACTGAATGAGCTCACGAGTCATGAGGCTGGGGCGACAGGTGAACTCGCCGCGCCTGAACCCGTGATGGTGTAGCACTCGCCCCCCTGCAGCCCCATCCGCTGCAGGGCTTGCCCTTCAGGGGCGAAAATCGGACAGTTTCGCGCCCTTTTTGAACTCACTCGCTGTCCGATTTCGCCTTGCGCTGTAGCACTCTCCGATGGGACGAAAACGCGAAACGCGAAGGTTCCGAGCAGAAAAACAGGCAACCATCCTGCGTGCCTTGCGTGCAGGATTCGCGCCAACTACGGCGATTGGGTTGGCTGGAATCGCTCGCGACACCTACTACCGCTGGCGACGCGAGTACCCTGAGTTCGATGCTGAATGCCAGCGAGCCGAAAGCGAAGCCCTCAGTGCCGTAGAGGCGACTGTTCATAGCCTTGCCCTACATGGCGACTTTCGCGCCTGCGCTTGGCTGCTGGAGCGACGCCATCCCGATTACCGCCCGCCCCGCCCTGCGAAAGAGGATGCTGATGGGGGCTACACCATCGAAATCCTCGCCCCGCCCGACGACGGCAGCGTGCCCTACAAGGTTTACCTCAGGGACGGCACGAAACCTAATCGCTGATTCTCAGTTCAGTGCGAACCCTCCGAATCGCCTGAACCACACGCTTGCTCGGCTTGCGCTTCGGTCGCTCGGCGTATTCCCATAACGCTAACCGCTCCTGCTCACTCAGGCAGGCGTTCATAGCCTGCTCTATCTCGTGGAAGTAGACCGCCTCATAGACCGCCTCTGCAGGCACGCACGGCTCGTTCCTTCGCATACCCGCGACGATTCTACCGAAAAACAGCAGGAATTGTGGTGCAGTGCGCGAATAGAAAAAAAGTGCCTGCCCTGCGCCGCAACGCAGGCAGGCGTGGCTGTAGCAGGGTGGTTGCCACAGCGTGTGTGTCGTTCCACACCCGCCCCAAGATTCCTGCTGAGTGCCCCCTGCGAGAAGCCCGATTCAGGAGGTGATTATATGCGTAAACGGGTTCACAATACGGGGCGAATCGCGATTGGCTATTGCCGTTGTTCGACAGAGGAGCAGCAGCGCAGCTCCAGCGAGCTGAGTACGCTCGCAGCGCAGGGACAGATGATTCGGGAGTATTGTTCACGCTCGCACCCCGATTGGGTACTGGAGATTGCGAGCGAGGTGCGTTCGGCGAGGGATCTGAACCGCCCTGAGCTGCAGCGAATCCTGCAGCGCGTGCAATCAGGCGAGGTGGCTGCGCTCATCGTCTACAGGCTTGACAGGCTCGCTCGCTCGGTAAAAGATCTGCTCCATATCGCGGAGCTGCTGGAACGGCACGGCGTCGAGCTCGTGTCGCTGCGAGAGCAGATTGATACCTCGACGCCTATCGGACGGCTCTTCTTCTCGCTCATGGGGCTGCTGGCGCAGTTCGAGCGGGAGGTGATTGCCGAGCGAATCTCCGATAAGATGCACACGATGGCGGCGCAGGGCATCTGGGTTCGCGGGCGTGTGCCGTTCGGCTACCGCCTGAACCGCGAAACGCGGCGGTTGGAGATTAACCCCGACGCCGCGCTTTGGGTGCGCTTTATGTTCCAGCGGTTTCGCGAAACAGGCTCTGTCGGGCGCGTCGCACGCGAGCTGCATCAGAATGAGGAGTTCCGCAGCCTGCGCCAGCGCATGGGCTACCGCGCCGATCGATTTTGGACAGATAAGTTGGTGGCGAACATTCTTGTCAACAAGATTTACCTGGGGCATACGGTCTACGGCGGCGAGATTGTAGCCGAGAATACCCATGAGCCGATTGTAGACGCCGAGCTGTTCGAGTGCGTGCAGGCGTTGCTGCCTTCGAACCGTATCTACCGCCCGCAATACTCGCCTGCCACGCAGGAAGACCCCTACCTGCTGCGAGGCAGCGTTTATTGCCGCGAATGCGGGGCGCAGCTCACGCCCTATTGGGTGCGAGGCAACAAGCTCACGCACTACTACACACACCCGCGCCGCACACCCTGCAGTTTCCGATGGGTGAACGCCGAGCGACTGCACAGAGCCGTGTGGCGTGCGCTCGGCACGATTGCCGAGTTGGACGGGGTTGCCGAGCAGGCTCTGTTCGCTGCCGAGAGCGCAGCGGTAGCGCAGGCGCGGCGTGAGGTGCAGCGGTTGGGATGGGAGATAGACCGCCTGCTGGAGTTGGCGCGGGCAGGCGTCGGGGATGTACCCGAACTCTCGCGGCAGCTGGCGCATCTTCAAACCCGTCGTGCAGAGTTGGCGCGTGAGGTGCGTGTAGTGGATGTGGACGCCGTTCGCAGCGCGTTGGACGCCTTCCGACGCGCCTTGCAAGGCTGGAACAGGATTTATGAGCAGGCGACGCTGCAGGAACGGCGCGAGCTGTTCGGGCTGCTCGTGAGCCGCGTGGAGGTGGAACGCGAAACGGCGCATGTATGGGTTCCCGTAGGGGGCATGGTTCGAAATTCGGGCGGGACTGGTGGAGCGGAGGGGATTCGAACCCCCGACCTCTAGAGTGCGATTCTAGCGCTCTCCCAGCTGAGCTACCGCCCCACAGAGCAGCATAGATTATACCACGCGCGAACCTCCGAATGCAAGAGGCAGGACTCAGCAAGAGCGCGTCGAACGCCGTCCCTGCCATGACACCCGACGAACGGACGCCGAGTGTTCCACCCCTGCTGAATGTGGGGTTTTATAACTTTGTGCTGACGGATAAGATTGTCGCGCTCGTGCGCACCGACTCCGCGCCTATCAAACGCTTAGTCCGACAGCTGAGGCATGAGGGTACGAAGTTGATTGACGCCACCCAAGGGCGACGCACGCGATGCGTGGTGTTTCTCAGCAGTGGGCAGATTGTGTTGTCCGCGCTCACGCAGGAGACGCTCGCCAAACGGCTCAGCCGCCCCGAAATCGCCCTCGCGCCCGAACACGCTGAAGAAGAAGAGCTCGCTGAGTGAAACGCATCATCGGGAGACAGACTCTATTGTAAGGCTGTCTCGAAAAGTGAGCGAGCCACCCTCACTCCCAACCCCCTCTCCCACGCTGTGGGAGAGGGGGGCTGCCTGCGCGGAGTTTGGGCGCGCCGCGACGCCTACTCCCCTCTCCAGCGTCGCGGGAGCGGGGCTGGGGGTGAGGGCGCAACAACGATACGGTTATGTGTCGTCGGCGGGGACGCCGACGCGACGGCTGCGCACGCACGGACAGGAATGTCCGTGCTACTGGGGCGACGCACCTGCTTTGCCGTCGGCGGGGACGCCGACGCGACGGCTGCGCACGCACGGACAGGAATGTCCGTGCTACTACGGTAGCGCGAGAGAGTGTACACCATCCCCGGCGAAACTCCTACAAGCCTCCTGCGCGAAGCCCCTCTTATTAGGGAGCCTGTCCCTACAACAGGCAAGGAGGATAGGCAATGTATAAACCGCTACATTCACAAGGAGCGAAACGGGAAGCCCCACCATCGGTAGTAGGTTCGCGTATGAAGTTCGCAATGGATTGGTGGTGGGCCGTGCAGGACTCGAACCTGCGACCCGCTGATTAAGAGTCAGCTGCTCTACCAACTGAGCTAACGGCCCTCGCTGGGGGGACCGATGGGACTCGAACCCACGACCTCCTGAGCCACAGTCAGGCGCTCTAACCG
>CALKLF010000057.1 GCA_937992175.1 uncultured Fimbriimonadales bacterium
CATTTGACTGTAGTGTACCCGTTATGAGGGCTTTTTAGGGTACAATCGGTGCGCTATGTCCAAGCAGTACGAGATACTGTTTTTGCCTTGGACGCCATTCGACTGGGATTCGCTGGGCGGCGAGCTGCGTGTGGGGCATAAGCGCCGCCAAAGTATGGAATAAATCCCTTACGGTACGGGAGACGCTCGCGGGTTTGTCTGAAGCAATCGGCGCACGAGATGCCTCGCTTCGCTCGGCATGACAGCAGTCGCTAACCCCAAATAAGCCTGTCATTCCGAGCCGCAGGCGAGGAATCTCAACAGGGACTTTTTGATATTTGAGGCACTTACCAATCAGGGTTTTAGATGTTTCAATTACCACCCTCACCCTTTGACCCCTCTCCCACGGGGAGAGGGGGAACTCCTGCGGCGCACGCGCTCCACTCCCCTCTCCCACGCGGTGGGAGAGGGACTAGGGGTGAGGGCAAAGTAGAGAGCGCACGCTGCGTGGTTGAACCTAAGCGCTGTACCCTGTCAGACCCGCAGGAGGAGGGCAGAACGACTTAGAAAGGGGGCGATTTAGACGATTTAATATCGGAGAGACTTAGTCTTGAGGCGATTCGAGCAGGTTGCGGATGCTGACCAGCGGGTAGTCGCGCAGGTGCTCCAGAAACGCCGCCCAACAGCGGAGAATCCACGCTTGGGGTTCAGCGCGCACTCGATGCGACGCCCGCCGTCTAAAAAGTAGGAAAAAAGTTTACAGGGAAGTTGATAAGGGGAACGGCGAGCGCGAAGCGCGTGGCACGGGCGTCCTCGCCCGTGCATCATAAACCACTGCCCCTCTCGACACGGGATTGCCGTCCCCACTGTGAAAAACAGGGCGCGGTTCCCGCGCCCAATCATTTCGCTTCTGCCCGCACGACGCTTAGGTCGACTACCGCCGCCCCCATGCGCCGGTTCCCGCGCCCAATCATTTCGGCGCCGATTGGGAGTTCCGACGCTTGGGTCTTCTGCTATGCAGACATCTATCTACAAGCCTCTTCAGTAGATACTTGGCTCGTGATAGACGAGGCACGAACTCCCAGATGGCTTGCGCTGGGTAGCCCAAAGCGTCGGCTACTTGCGCTGCTGTAAGTCTCCGTTCGTGCAACAGCCATGGTTTCTTCCTGTACTTGACTCGTTTCGGCATCGCGCGATTACTGTATCCTACCGACTCGCGCGAAGCGCGCCTGTTTCCTGCTCAACAGGGGCAGGATGTGGAGTTCACATCCCGCCTACTGCCGCCGAGAGAACAGGGGGCATATAACCGATTGCAGGAGCGAATGTGAAGGCTCTAACCCTCCATCAAGACCAAAACTTTACAACCGTCCTGTAAACTTTTTTTCACACCATACACGCCGACCGACATCCGTTGCGCAATCTCTTCAAACGAGTAGAAGCGCAGCGGAAAGGCGACGGATTGCGCCGCCCCCACCATAAGAAGCGTCGCTGCGCAGATGACGATTCCACGCTACTCAGTTCCCCCGTATGCGTAGTTTGAAACCGTTGCTGTGCGCTTGGTAGGGCGCGTACATGCCCCACAGGTGCGCAGGCAGGATGGAGTACTCGCCTGGCGTCTCGGCGCGTACCAGCAGGGTGTAGCGATAACTGTCGCCCTTGTGCCAGTATTCGCGGAACGCCAGCGAGCGGTCGTCGCGCACCTCCTCGTAGGCGTAGTCCCACCACCATGCGCTGAGGAACGCCTCCGTATCGAACGGGGCGCAGCCCGCGGCGAAGGGCGTCTCCAGCACGGTGTGGTCGAGGCGCGAGACTTTCTGGGGCATGCGGGCTTCCACATCGATGCGCAGCAGCTCGCCCGCGCGCACGGTATCGCCCGACCGCAAGGGGCGCAGCCGTTCGCCCGGCGCAGTCATATCCGCAGGGCGCTCCAGCCGATAGACGCGCATGCGCAGCGGACCCGCGGCGTCTTCCGCAAGGGGCACGGTACGGGCTTGCGTGAGAACGACGCTGACCAGCGGCGCGCCGCGCACTGGGCGCAGGGTAATCACATTTTCGCCCGCACGCCAGCGGAGATTCTTCAGCGTGAGGGGCTGCACGAACCGCCGCGCGCCCATCGAGGCGACCGTGACGCGCTGGATGGGCTGCCCGTTGAGCTGCACCTCGTATTCTACCTCGCGCGCAGCGAAGCCCCGCTCGTAGCGCGCGCCGTACTCCAGCAACGCCTCCACCGCCAACGCCGTATCGCGCGACTGATACCAGCGTCCGTTCCGGTAGCCTTGCGTTAATCCAATCACGGTTTTGCTGATGAGCTGTTCATAGCGTTCGGGGCTGCCGAACCATGCGGCGGCGCGCTCACGGCTCCGCAACAACGCCTGCAACGCCAACGCCTGCGTCTCTTCGGGCGACCAGTCGTACCAGTACCACCACGGCTCGTCCGTGCGGTTGGGCGACCAGTCAATGAAGTTGCGGTCTTCTAAAGCGTCGCCGCGCAGGGCGTTCCAGAGCCGCACGAGGTTCGGCTCGGCGTTGGGCAGGTTGCGCCAGCGCAGCAGGATGTGTATCAACCACACGCGCCTGTTCTGCACGCTCTGGATGAAGTATCGATCGCGCGCTTGGGGTTCGGGCGGGCGCAGGGCGTAGTCGATTTCGTTCTCGAGCCAGTCGCCGTAGCGCAGGGCGTCGGGCGGGTTGGGGGCTACCTCCGCGAGTGTGAGGAGCGCGAAAAGCGTGGACGAGTTGCGCCAAGCTGGCATATCCTGCTCGCGTTGTGGCTCAGTGGGGGTAAGCAGCCGAACGACCAGCCGTCGCAGGGCATCCTTGCCGCGCTGGTAGAGGGCGTCGGGCACATCCACGCCCGCTTGCTTCGCCTTGTGCAAGCCCCACACGGCGTAGGCGGTTGACCAGAGGGTGGGTTCTTCGGCTTCCCACCAGCCCCAGCCGCCGTCGCTGGTCTGCATTCGGCTCAGCCGCTCCAGCGATTGCTGGGTAATCTCGGCGATTTTGCGTCGGGTTTCGGCGTCCAGCGGCTCGTCTGCCTGCTCAAACGCGCGTTGGGTCAGCACGGCGGGCACGAATCGGCTGACGGTCTGCTCCACACAGCCGTAGGGGTAGTCGAGCAGGTAAGGCAGGCTGTCAAGCACAATCGCTGTCGCGCTGGGCATGCTGCGCAGGGCGAGGGTGGTCAGTTCAGGTCGGGCGTCGGGGCGCAGGGTGAAGCTGATTTGACGCTCGGCGTTCAGCAGGATGGCGCGGCTGTCGGCTTCGGTAATCGCGAACGGCTTGATTTCCAGCGTGCGCTCTTCGGCGTCGCGCAGGCGTCCGTTCACTTCACGGGCAATCAGGGTGAACTTCTGCACGCCCAGCGTTTTCGCCTCGTAGTTCCAGCGCAGGGTTGCGGAGTTGCGGGCGGGCACATTCACGGTCTCCGTGCGCACGCCGTCGGGCGCGCGCAGTTCCACCTGCACCGTGCGCGGCTGGTCGGTGTCGTTGCTGATAATCGCGCTGATTTCCGTGCGGTCGCCCTCCAGCAGCCACATCGGCAGGCGCAGGCGCGCCATCAGGTCTTTGGCGGCTTTCACTTTTGCGCGGGCGAAGCCGATTTGGGTATTCGCCGTGTGCCCAATCGCCGTGAGCCGCCACTCGGCGAGGTTGTCGGGCAGTTTCAGGCGCACAACCGCCTGCCCGCGGGCGTCAGTGGTAATCGTGGGCTGCCAGAAGGCAGTGTCTGGAAAATCGCGGCGGACGGTCTCCACACTGCCTTTGTCGCCCTGCAGCGCGAGCCACACGGCGGAGAAGTCGGTGCGCACAGCGTTCCAGCGTCGCCCGTAGAAGGCGGCGCGCAGGGCGGCGGGGCGGTCTTCGCGGATGCTGTAAATCGCCTCGTCCACCACCGATAGTGAAAGTTCGGCAGGCGTGGGGCGACCCTGCGCATCGGCGGTCTGGATGCGGGCGGTCAGCGTCTCGCCTGGCTCGTAGCGCGGCTTGTCGGTTTGAATATTCACCTGCAACACGCCCACACGCTCGCCGACCTTGACTTCCAGCACGCGCTGCACGAGTTCCTTGTTGCGCACCATGCACACCGAGATATAGGCGTTCGGAATCTGCTCGCGGCTGATAGGTATGCGCACGCGGGTGAGCGCGCCCTGTGCCTTCACGATTTGCGACTGGTAGAGGTGGTCGCCCTCCAGCGTGATGTAGAACACGGCGTCGCGGTGGGGCGTGCGCAGGGCGAGTTCCGCGCTTTCGCCGAGGGCGAATTCGCGCTTATTCAGGCGGGCTTCGAGGGCGTTCGCGTCGCGGCTACGCCCCCACCACCAAGGCTGGTAATCGTCGTCCCAAATCCAGAGGATGTGGCGCGTGGTGAAGGCGTTGCCGTCCGAGTCGCGGGCGGTGATGCGCACTTCCCAGTCGCCGCTGACTTCGGGCGTGAACTGGAACTCGGCGACGCCCTGCGCGTTGGTTTGCACGGTACCCTCCGCGAGAGTTTCCGTGCGCACGCGCTCGCCTGCGAGTAGTTGCTTGCCTGCCTGCCAGCGCAGGGCGGCTTGCACAGGCTGTCCCGTGCGGCGGTCGGTCAGGCGCACCTTGTAGCGATATACGCGCCCCTTCTCGCCGAACTCGATGTCGGGGCGCAGCGTGGCTTGCCACACGGAAGGGGCGATCTCGAACTCCGTCTGCGCCTTCGCGCCCTCCCAGCCCTCCGAAAGAGCGTACACCTCCAGTGTGTACTCGTAGGTAATGTCGGTCTCATCCCAGTAGAGGGGGCGGTTCTCGTCGCCGCGCGGCAGGAGGTCGCTGGGGCGCAGGCTGAGCGTCGCCCGCCCCGCCGCATCAGTCGTCAACTCACCTGTGGCGACCACCTTGCCATACACGCCACCGTCGTATTCGCCGTAGTCGTACTCTTCGCTCCAGTCTAAATAGTCATAGTCGTCTTCCGCATAGTAGTCCCAGTTCCACTTTTCGCGGCGGTAGAGTACGTAGGTTAGCTGCGTGTTGGGCACGGGCATTCCGAAGTAGTAGTCGGTATTGATTTCCACGCGCACGGTCTCGTTGGGCATATAGAGTTCGCGGTCGGGTTTGACCGTGATACGATAGGTGGGCTTACGATACGCGCTGATGGGCACGTACTGTTCAAGCTCGCCGTATGCGCCCACGCGCGCCACGATGCGGTAGTAGCCCGTTTCGGCTTCGGGCGAGGTGGAGAAACTGGCGTGGAACGCGCCCATGCGGTTGAGGGCTGTGCGCGTTTCGTAGACGACCGCATCGCGGGGGTTCAGCACACTGATTTGCACAGGAGTATTGGGCGGAGGCGTTTTATAGTTGAGCATTTTGCCCAGTCGCGTGATGCCCTTGAAGTGGACGGTGTGACCGGGGCGGTAAATCGGGCGTTCGGTGTAGATTGCGCCGTGCAGGGGTTCGCCCGTGCGTGCAGCTTCGTCCTGATAAAGCGCGATATCGATGCGTCCCCAGTGAACCAGTTGCCCGCTGCGGGGCGAATAGACAGCGACCAGTTGCCCGCGCCAGCTGTCGCTGGGGCTGCGGGTGACAGGCTCGAACCGCCATAGCCCGTTTGCATTCGTGCGTCCGCTACGCAGGGACACATACACAATCCGCTGGTTGTCGCCTGTGCCCCGTTGTTGCCACTGATAGACCACAACCTCCGCGCCGCTGATGGGCTGCCCTGTGCGCAGGTCGGTACACCACAGTTCGGTCGCCTCGCTTGAAGCCTTGCTCACCACTGCGACGGAACTGACCACCATCAGCCCCACGCGCCGATTCACGCCCGATTCCACCAGCAGCAGGTAGGTTCCTTCAGGTTGCTTGGGCACTTCCACATATTGCGTGAACAGTCCTTCGGGGTCGCGCCCGCGAATGGGGGGTTGCTGACGCCAAACGGCGGTCATGTAGGGTTCGAACCGCTCCAACTCGCGCGTGAGTTCGTCCTCGCGCCGCCACCAGCCAGAGCGCACCTCACTCAGGAAGTCATACAGCGCGGCGGGCGCGTTTGGCTCCGTATAACGCACGCGATAGAGGGTCAGGCGCAGCGTATCGTCCTCGTTGAAGCCGCGAATGCCCATGCGCAGTGGCTCATCGGGGTAGTAGACAGCTTGTGGGTGTATCAGGTCCAGAAACGGCTCGCGCGGCTGCAGGGCGAGTTCGGCGTCCACACGCGCACCCTCTTTGACCTCTATGCGGGGCGGGTTGTCGTAGTCCACGCCATGCACCTTGCCGCTGGCGTAGACGCGATATACGCCTGCAGGAATGCCTCGCAGCTGGAATCGCCCCTGCGCGTCGGCGTAGGTTTCCCACACGCTGGGGTAGGCGTCGTCGCCTTCGTACCACCACCATCGGTCGCTCCAGCCTTGTTGGCGGCGTTGCTGGATGGACTCTTCTTCACGCAGCGGCTCAGACTGGGTTCGCTCGTCAAATGATTCAATCAGTTCCAATCGAACAGAGGCTCTGGGGATTGAGGCTAAAGTGCGTTCCGAGTAGACCATTCCGAACACGCTGCCTCGCGGCGGCTCGTTCCAAATCAGCTCCGCAATGCCGTACAGCTGAAACGCCAGCAGAAGCGTGCATCCAAGCGCGATATGCGCTACCTTGCGCCAGACCATAGTCTCACCGCCAGTAGATTAGACGATTAGGGAGCGGATTCCTGCAAAGGCATAATTCGTGGGCATGAAGCCAGAGACTATATCAGAAATGGAGTCGCTCCCAATAGATTTGATTGATGAATACTCCGAGGATAAAGTAGCGGAGGCGGGCGCACTTTACGCGGCGCGCCGCGCGAATGACCTTGACGGGGGTACCCGGACGCGATATTCAATCTCCATCTGGAGCGACATTCGCGAGACCGCCGAGGAAATTGCGCTGAAACATCCCCAAAAAAACCTCGAGGTGGGTAAATGGACTATCTGGATACAGATGTTGCCTACTTGCTGGGGCTTATTACCGCGCGTGGGCAGATTGTTGAGCAGCCTGCCTCCAGAGCAGGTCAATCGCATAGAGCCGTCAATTCCGCCGCGCGTGGGGTACTATTCAGAAGCGTTATGGAAACCCTTGCCTGTACCATCCGATTGAACACAATTCTGCCGCCTGAGCTGCAGGCGCGGTATCAGAATCCCGATGTGATTCGGCGCGTCCTGCGCGAGGCGCGCACGATTGCGATTGTTGGCGCGTCCACCGACTCGTACAAAGCGAGCCATATGGTGATGAGTTATCTGCAATCGGAGGGCTACCGCTGTATCCCCGTGAACCCGCGCGCTGAGGTTATTTTGGGCGAGCGGTGCTATCCCGATGTGCGCAGCATTCCCGAGCCAATCGATGTGGTGGACATCTTTCGCCCCGCGCCGGAGTGCCCCGCAATAGTGGAGCAGGCAATCGAGAATGGCGCAAAGTGCGTCTGGTTCCAGCTGCGGATTGTGAACCTCGACGCCGCCGAGCGGGCGGAGCAGGCAGGGCTAACTGTGATTATGGATCGCTGTATCAAGATGGAACATGGACGCTACGCGGGTAGTCTGCACTGGGTGGGGATGAACACCGAAATCATCACGGCGCGGAAGATGCGACGCTGGTTTTAGCGTCAGGTACACTTAGGGCGAAACGCCCGTCGCCCTGACGAGTCTAAATTGGACAGGGCAGGGACGCGAGAGTGCGATGGATGGACGAAACCATTGAGTTCGAAGCGCTCGTGGCGACCTACGAGCGTCGAATCTACAACCTGCTCTTGCGGATGGTGAGCGACCCGGAGGACGCCGCCGACCTGACGCAGGAGACCTTCTATCGCGCCTATCGCGCCTTCAACCGCTTTCGGGGCGACGCGCAGCCGTACACTTGGCTCTACCGAATCGCGGTGAACCTTGCGAACGACCATCTCGAAAAGCGCGCCCGCATCCGCAAACGCGAGGTGGATCTCGCCGCGCTGGAGTTCACCGACGACGGCGAGCCAACGGGCTGGGATCCGCCTGACCTGGGACCCTCGCCTGAAGAACACCTGCTGCAGCAGGAACTGGTACAGAAAGTGCAGCTGCTGATTCAGCAAATGCCCCCTGACTACCGAGAGATTATCCTGCTGCGGGAGTACGAAGAGATGTCGTATGAGGAGATGGCGGAGGTGTTAGGAATCACTTTAGAGGCGGCGCGTAGTCGCTTAGCCCGCGCTCGCGCTTGGCTGCGCCTGCGTCTCGCGCCCTACTTACAGGAGGAGGAACATTGATGTTCATCGGAACCGTTCGCCGCTACGGGATGGCAAGTTTGATTCTGTGTCTGAGTTTACTGCTGGGGTTCGCTCAGGAACGGCGCGTGGAGAGCGTTGTGATTCGGGGGCTGCGCAACATCTCCGAAACGGCGGTGACCGCCGCGTTGCGCCTCAAGCCCGGCGAGCCGTTCACAGAAGCCGCGCTCGAGAGCGACCGTCGCACCATCGACGGGATGGGGCTATTCAGCGCAGTGCGCCCCAGCGTGGAGCAAACCGAAACGGGCGTGCGCGTCACCTTCGATGTCGTCGAAAACCCGTTGGTTCGGGAAGTGCGCTTCGTCGGCAACACTGTGCTGACCCCCGAACAACTGTTGGAAGTAATCCGCAACAAGCCCGGCTTCGTGTTCAACGCGAATCTGGCGGAGTCGGACATTCGCGCGATTCGCGATGCCTATCAGCGAGCAGGCTACATCGTGCTGCCCGAAGGCTACACTGCGCCCGACTATGAAACGGGGGTGCTGACCATCGCCCTCTCCGAACTGCGAGTCGGGCAAATCAAGGTGGAAGGCAATGCCAAAACGCGCACGAGCGTTATCCTCCGCGAACTGCGCACCAAATCGGGCGACCTGTTCAACATCAACCGCTGGCAGCGCGACATTAACCGCCTCTATAACACGGGCTACTTCGACCAGATTATCCCCGAAGATTCCTTAGCCGCGCCGGGTGTGATTGACTTCACCCTGCAGGTGAAGGAGCGTCCGACGGGCAGGCTAAATGTCGGCTTTGCCATCGACTCGCACCGACGGCTCATCGGGCTGGCGGAGATTTTCGAGACGAATTTTCGGGGTACAGGGCGCACGGTCGGCGTGAACTTCCAGAGTACGGGGGGACGCAACGGCAACAGCATCGAGCTGCTCTTCACCGAGCCGTATCTGGATCGCCATCGCACGACGCTCTCGGTGTCGCTTTACAATAAGCTGGTCTATCGCTTCACCTCCAACTTTTTCGGTGGGCAGATCGACCCCAACCTGGAGCAGCGGTACGATGAGCGGCGGCGCGGCGCGACTGTAGGTCTCTCGCGCCCGCTGAACGACTTCATAACGGCGTCGCTGGGGCTGCGCGCGGAGGATGTGACCACCAATCGCGTCGCAACCACCGCTGGCGGCGGCTTCATCCGTCAGGACGGCTCACTGTTTAGCATCGCCCTGCGTGGGGTGTATAACAATCGCGACTTCGACCTGGATCCTGCTCAGGGACAGTACCTCGCACTGACGCTGGAGCCGGGCGTCTCCAACATCCGCTCGGCGGAGCAGGAGTTCCTCGACTTGGGCGTAGTACGTCTTGGGCGTTCTAACTTTGTGCGAAGCTCTATTGACTACCGACTCTTCTACAGCCCGCAGGGGCGACGCACGCAGCCCGACGACAAACGGCAGGTGTTCGCGATTCGCGCCTACTACGGGACGATTACGGGCACCGTGCCGTTCTTTGAGCAGTTCTTTATCGGCGGCGCGGAGACCCTGCGCGGCTATTCAGAAGACCGATTCTGGGGCAAGAACGCCCTGCTGTTCAGCCTCGAGTTCCGCCAGCCCATCGAGAAGGCGTTCACGGCGGTCTTCTTCATCGATGCGGGGCATGCCTGGAACGGCTACCCCACTGTGAACGAGTTCACCCAAAGCCGCACTCTGAACTTGCAGGTGGGCTATGGCTTGGGCATTCGCGTGCGCACCCCGCTGGGACCGCTGCGCATCGACTACGGCATCGGGCGCGACGGCGGACGCACGCACTTCAGCGTGGGGCAGGTGTTCTGAAAGATATACTCCCCATGCAAATCCAATCAACAACATGGAGGTTCCGATGAAAACACTACTGACAGTGCTATTGGCTGCGGGATGCTTTATCGCCGTGCATGCGCAAGCGTTCGGCGTGGTCGACTACGAGCGCGTAATTAACGAGTCGACCTTCGTCAAAACCAGCCTCGAACAGCTGCAGGCGTTGGAGGCGCGCTATCGCGGCGTGCTGCAAGTCCTTCAAGAGAACATTATTCTCACGGACGAGGAGCGTCAAGAGCTCACGAACCTACTGTTAGCCGACACTCTGAACGACGCGCAGCGTCTGCGCGTGCAGCAGATTGCTCAAGCTTCGCGTCAGCGCGCAGACGAACTGCAACAGCTGCGCCAGAAGCCACAGCCTTCCGAGACCGAGAAGGCTGTACTGGAGCGGTTCACTCAGATGGAGGCGCGCGGGCGAGGAGTCATCCAAACTTTGACGCAACAATTCACCCAACAGCTCGAACAGCGTCTCCAACAGAGCCGCGAGCAGGTGCGCAACGCCGTGCGCGAAACCATCGCCCAAGTCGCGAAAGAGAAAAAACTCACGCTGGTCTTCAGCACAGAGGCGGTGCTGTACGCCGAGACCGATATCACCAACGATGTCATTCAGAAACTGAACCAGCGCAAGTGAGAAATGGCCTCAGCCCCTACCCCTCTCCTACTGCATGGGAGAGGGGAACTGGCTTCGTAGCGTCGGCGTCTCGCCGATGCACGCCATCGCCTAAGCCAAGCGCTTGGCGCGACGGCATTCTTGCCGTTGCATGTGGAACCTACGCAGGGGGCGCGACGGCAGGCATGCCGTCGCACCCAGATGTTTGCCACTGCGTGCGAAAAACGCGGTCCATGGCGGTAAACAGGCGGCGCGGCGCACACGATGTCGCACAAACGGCGCAAAGTGATAAACGTCTGGGTGCGACGGCATTCTTGCCGTCGTCTGAAGTTTGTTACTTCAAGAAGAAAACGCAATCTGTAGCGTTGCGGCTTCGGAACGGCGTACAAGATATAACACAAACCGCGCGAAGTGACAAACCTCAGAGTACAACGGCAAGAATGCCGTCGCGCCAGAGTGAGACGATTTCACGACTGGGGCGCATCAGTCTTTCCCCAATAATGCCTACTGGGAGAGCAAAGGTTGCCATTTTGCCCTCACCCCCTTACCCCCTCTCCCGCCGCGCAGGAGAGGGGGGAACGCCCTCCGTGGCGCTTGCGCTCGACTCCCCTCTCCCACGCCGTGGGAGAGGGACAGGGGGTGAGGGCAAAAACATGCGGGCGTGCCTCCGCGAAGGTTTCACGGCACCCGAATCCCCGATTGGTATAAGATTGTCTACAAAACGGCAAAGTGCGTCGCGGACGCGCCCCTACAATTTTGTGTGTGCGGTCAGCACGGTGCGCCTGCCCACTGTAGGGGCGCGTCCGCAACGCACCCTAGCGACATGCATGCCTGATCTAAAGACGATTCTATCGGGGAAGCCCTTGTTACTCCTCTTCATCAGCATAGCTTCTCTGTTTCTCCCCGCCTGCCAAAGCCTTCCTACGCCCTCGGTTCGCGTAGATATCGAGCAGGCGGCGCATTCGCTGGCGTTGCAACCGCCGTCTCAGGTGCAAATCCCTGCTTTGTCTGCCCAAGGCGCGGCGACGCCCCTCGACTCCGCGCGACTGGAGCCGCTGGAGTCCCCTGCGCCCGCAGAAACTGTGCGGGCGCGACGCGCCCTTGCGCTTAACAGTATCGAGCAGCAGCGCGCCGCCGTGCGCGAGCGATTGCTTCAAGCGCGACTGCAGAACCTGCCCGAACTGGAGCGACGCTGGGAAGCGGAGTTCCGCGCGGGATACGACCTCGACGCCTTGCGCTCGGAATACGACGCCCTGTGGCAGGAAGCGTTCCAACAATACGGACGCAACCGATTCCCCCTGCTGGTCGCGCTAATTGTCACTGCACCTGACAGCGACGCGCGCCCTCATGTCCAGGCGCAGTTAGACGCCCTCGATCGCGCTTTCGTAGCGCAGGAGCAAGACCTGCGGGCGCAGTATCAGGCGCGTCTGGAGCGCATCGAACAGGAAGTTCGCATCCGCGTAAGCGCCCGCAGACGCGAGTTCACCCGAAACGCGGAAGCGGAAGTGCGAGAGCAACTCGCGCAGCAACCCGACGCGGCGGAACTGTACCTGCCGCAACCGCAGGTGTTGCCTCCCGCGCCTGCCAGGAAGGAGCCCATTCCCGCTACTTCCGTGAAGATCGCAGGGCGCGACCCGAACCTCCCCCTCGCAGCGCACCGCGCTGAAACGGAAGCGCTGCGTCGCCAGATTCTGCAACAACTCGCTCAGGAATGGGCGCAGGCACGGGGATACCAGCTCACAAACGACCCCAACGCGCCCGATAAAACGCAGGAGTTTGTCGACTACCTGCTCGCCAGGTAGCGCAACATCGTCCAGAGCCAGTATTGCCCGGCGGGGTGATAACGTAAAGTAATCGGCGTATCGCCGTGATGCCCCGCAAAATGGAGCGTCGTGATGAGCAGTCTGCCCGTGCCGATGTTCGCCTCTGCCAGATAGCAGTGCGTATAGCCCGTGCGTGCGTCAATGCGTTGCCAGACGGGTGTGAGGGGGTAGTCGCCCAGTGAGCGGGCGCGGATTGCAAGGTCGGTGCTGAACGCGAACAGCCGCTCATCCAGATACTCAGGGCGTGGAATGAATTCCCACAGCGGGTGGGGCAGGAACCGATGCGCCGCCTCACGCCAGAACGGGACGCGCTCGCACATCAGCAGCGGCGTCGGCTCCGTGAGGATCCAGAGCGCCGCGCCGCCCTGCTCTACGAAGCGAATCACCGTCTCCTCAAAGTGGGTTGTGAGTAGCATCCACCTTTGAGATTCCTCGCCTTCGGCTCGGAATGACAAAGTCGCCTCACCCGACGCCTCGTGTGAAAGTAAGCTCGCCCCTCCCGATGCGTCTGTCATTCCGAGCGAAGCGAGGAATCTCTCGTATTCTCTATGATTCAGGCGAGGAATTTGGGGGTTCAAACCCCACAGCCGCTCGGCAGGGTCATACACAGCGACTGTGCTTAGCGATTCCCAGTCAGGCGCAGGGTAAATACCCCAGCGCCAGCGATTGGCAGCGATGACTTCCCCCGACGGCGCAAGCAGTTCTACCTCAAATTCCACGGGTAAGGGGGTGTCCACAGCGGGGAGGGCAATCTCCAGCTGGGTCAGGAAGGTAAGACCCGCAAAAATTGCCCTCACCCCCAGCCCCTCTCCCGCATGCGGGAGAGGGAAGTTTGTTCCCCCTTCTTCAGAGCGGATACTTGGCTCTGCCTCGACAGCCAGCGCGGTAGTCGCATTTTCTCCCGCTGGCTGAACCTCGCCCCCCCTGCCCTCCTCTCCGTAAACGGAGAGGGGGGAGAGACCGCCCCACGCGCGCACGGCTCCCCCTCTCCGTTTACAGAGAGGTGGCTGGGGGGTGAGTTCGGAAAGGTCGGCATGAGGGCAAATAATCCTCCACTTCAGCCCTGCCGCTTCAATCGGCGCGCCGAAATGCGACACGGCGATTCGCGGATACACAGCGCGTCCCCCAAAGTGATTGTAGGGGTCGGGATTCGCGGGACGGTCGCCGCTTGCAACCCAATCGCGCCGCCGATGCCAGTCCAGTAGCAGCACGGTATCAGCGTTGAAGTGAGTATAACTTTCGGGCAAAATCTTCAACTCGCCGCGCTCATCGAGAACGCCCGCTGTGGCAATTGGGGTGTCCTTCAACCCCGTGACAACATAGCCCGAAGTCTGCGGCAGGCTGCGCATCGTCTCCAGCACCAGTTTATGATAGGCGACCTTCTCCTGCCGCGAGGTTTGCACCAGTTCGGGTAGAGCGTTCCAGACGCCCTCCTGCTGCATACGCTCTTCCACGAAGGGCGTCTCGTAGAACCAGCGCACGCCCTGCGGGTTCACCTCAGGGTCGCGCTCCAGCCACCAGAGTTGCTCCGCAGGAACGGTCTGGCGCAGGGTGAGAAAGTCGCGCTGTGTATCGTGATCGGCGAACTCGCCCTGCAGCCAAGGCGCTGGCTCCCGCAGCGTATCCAGAAAGGCACGGAAGGTGGTTCGGGCGAAGTGCGCGTCGCCGTAGAGGTGGTAGTCGGCGAAGTCGGCGTGCTCCTGCAGCGCACCGCCGTAGCACTCGCCCCCGCCGCTGTTGTCGCGTACAAGGGGACTGCCTGTGAGCTGCTTCACCAGCTCGTATAGCTCGCCCAACGCCTCGCTGGAGAAGCGCGTCGACAGTTCACACCCCAGCGTCCAGAGCAAAATCGAGGGGTGATTGCGCGTCTGCTTGACAATCGCTTCGTATTCGCGCTTTACCTGCGCAACCTGTTCAGGGTTCATATCGGGCAGCCAGAGCGGCAGCTCCAGCCAGACGGTGATCCCGAGCCGATCGCACAGCCGAAGATACTCTCTGCTCGGAACCCAGAGGCACGCTTTAAGCAGGTTAAAGCCACAAAGTTGTATCGATTTTAGCTCCCGTTCAGCGATTTCAAGCTCGGGATTAGGCGCATGGGTATGCAGATACCAGCCCCAGTGCAGCACGCCGCGCGGGTAGAACGGCTCGCCGTTGAGTAAGATGATGGATTCGTCTACGGAAACAGTGCGCAGCCCGAACTCAGTCTCCACACGGTGGCTGAGTGCGCCGTTGTGATAAACCTCAGCAACGAGGCGGTAAAGATTCGGGTGAGCGGGATGCCAGAGGAGGATGCCCTCACCCCCTGACCCCCTCTCCCACGGCGTGGGAGAAGGGGAAATTGGACTCCCCTCTCCCACGCCGTGGGAGAGGGGCTGGGGGTGAGGGCTAATCCGAAATTCATGCATCCACCTCACCCCCGCATCAAACTGAGCAGCGTAAACTGCTTGCCCATCAGGCGCATAAACCGTCAGTCGCATCTCCGCAGGCGACGCGCCGCCCAGCTCTCCCTCTACGGTCACGCTCCCATCCATCTCGCCGCGTACATGGAGGTCAATCTGCCACACCGCGCCCGTTTCAAACAGGGAGACAGGCTGCCACAATCCACCGAAAGTGCAGCTCACATACGGCAGGAATCCGCTCAGCACGTTGGGTACGGGATAGGTTGCGCCGCCGTTTTTTATAACTTGCAGGCGCAGCGCGTTCTCGCCCGAGCGCAGCGCCTCAGTGATATCCCAGCTGAAGCTGTCCCAGATTCCCCTGTGGACGCCGACTGGCGTCTCGTTCACGAATCCCCGCGTCTCGTAGCTCGCGCCGCCACAGTGGAGCCAGTAGCGTTTGCCTGATTCAGGTTCTACGCTGAGCGTGTGGAGGTACTCGGAGGGACCTTCAAACGCGCGGGGCAGCCCATAGTCCTCCCACGCGCTCGGAACCTGCACAGCGATTCGCCTGCCGAGCGCGGGCGCAGTGAGCGTCCACTCGGTCAGGCGTCGCGCGCGGGTATCTAAGAGCGGCATGGTCAGTCCAGAACGGGGATTTTCTCCACTTCGCGGGTAGCGTCGCGCGGGTTCAACACGGGTTCGTCCGCCACAATCTTGCCGTCGCGGAAGCGGATGATGCGTTTCGCGTGTTCCGCAATATCGGGTTCGTGGGTCACCAGCACAATCGTGCGCCCTTCGCGGTTCAGCCGCTGAAAAATCGCCATAATCTCCTCGCTGGAGCGCGAGTCGAGGTTGCCCGTCGGCTCATCGGCGAGAATCAGCACGGGGTCGGTCACAATCGCGCGGGCGATGGCGACGCGCTGCTGCTGCCCGCCCGACAGTTCGTTCGGCTTGTGGTGGATGCGTTCGCCTAACCCCACCATTTCGAGAGCGCGTCGAGCGCGCTCGGCGCGGTCGCGCACGCCCGCATAGAGCAAGGGCAGCTCCACATTCCGCAGCGCCGTAACGCGGGGCAGCAGGTTGAAGGTCTGGAACACGAAGCCGATATAGCGGTTGCGAATCTGCGCAAGCTGCGAGTCGCTCATCGCACTCACCAGCTCGCCGTTCAGGTAATACTCGCCGTCGGTCGGGCGATCGAGGCAGCCGATGAGGTTCATAAAGGTCGACTTGCCCGACCCCGAAGGTCCCATAATCGCCACAAACTCGCCGGGCATCACGGTCAAATCCACGCCGCGCAGGGCGTGAACAACAACCGCGCCCATCTTATAGTCTTTTTTCAGATTGCGCACCTCGATAACAGGTTTCATACGGCGGGAGTATACCCTTTAGACTCCTCGATTCGACCCGAAAAACGGCTGGTTTGACGAGCGCGATGTGCGTCGCGCGGCGTACTGGGCGCTACTTGCAGGCGCGCATGGACACACCTACGGCTGTCATAATATCTGGCAGATGTATGTACCTGACAAGCACACGCCTGTCACCGCCGCTCGGCGCTCGTGGCGGGAGTCGCTGAGCCTGCCAGGCGCAGGGCAGATGCAACACGCCAAAAACCTCATGCTCCGCCGCGATATGCTGCTGCGCGTTCCTGACCAGAGCTTGCTGGCTTCAGACGCGGGCGAGGGCGCGGAGCATATCCGCGCTGCCCGCGCCGCCGACGGCAGCTACGCCTACATCTACCTCCCTCTGCCGAAGCCTGTGCGCGTGCGGATGGACAAACTCAGTAAGCGCACAGTGCAGGCGAGCTGGTACGACCCACGCACAGGGCAATCCCGACCGATTGGCGAGTTTCGCACCACAGGCGGGCGGGAGTTTCAGCCTCAAGCAACGGACGATGCGGATTGGGTTCTCGTGCTGGAGACGGTTTAGCGCTGGCGTATCACTGCGCTTTTATATCCGCCCTGTCGCGTTCGCAATCGGCGCGGGGCGCAGGGCGGACGCCAGCACGCCGAAGCCGGGCGCGTAGAACACAATCGGCAGCTCCGCAGGCAGCGCAATCCCCGCTGCGTCAGTCAGATTCTGTTCCAGCTCCAGAAGCGTGGCGGGCTGAGTGGCGTAGGGCAGGTGCGCCACCTCGCCGCGATAGATTCTGCCCCGATGCGCTGTGAACAGCGTGTAGCGCTCCACCAGAAAATGCTCCAGAGTGCCTGGTTCGGTTTCACGCGGTTCGCCTTCGAATCGATATCGCACGCGGGCGAAGGCGCGGCTGCGGTCGCGGCGCACGGTTTCGTAGGCGACCTCGTTGGGCCCGATTAACTGGCAGCGCATGCGCGCTTGGAAATAAGGCAACTTCCAGAACCGCCGCGCGCTCCACACAGCCAGCCGATGCGCCGCGTCCAAACTGAAAAACCACACCCCCCGCTGCTCGCCGTAGCGCACATAAGTCCGCACATTTGCTTCGGGGAAATCGAACAGTTTTGGCACGGGCGGCAGCCATACGGGACGCACCGACTCCATTACAAACGGCACGAAACCCACCCACGCTGCCCCCTGAAAAGTGTCAATTTGCAGGGGTTCGGGAATCAGGGGGCGCAACGCCTGCGGCGGCACACGCCAGTGGACGAACAGCAGACGTCGCCAGCGCATGCTCAGAACAGGTCGCCACGCGCGCTCGCTCATCGGAGGCACTCCTTCTCGCTTAGTCCCATCCATCGGCTGAGTTTCCCGCGAAGTCGCGCAATTACCCAGTATACCGCGTCCACGCCCCAGACCATCGGCGGTAGGCTCAGCGGGCGCGTGAGCCAGCCATAGCCCAGCTGCTCACCGATAAACAGCACAGCGCGCCCGCCTCGCAGTACGCGCCCGTCGGCGGTAAATACATGCACACCCCGCTGGAGCGAGTTAGGCGTGGTACGCTGGAGAAGCTCCTGCGGCGCGCTCTGAAACGGCGCGATACGGAACCGTCCCTGCTTGTCGCGACGGCGCAGCTGTGCAACCGACCACGCGCAGAAGTCGCACGCGCCGTCCCAGAGTACCCAGTGCTGCTCGGTTGTCGGATCCATCACTTTCTGATACGCAAAAAGGGCTGGCGCAGTTGCCAGCCCTTGCACTGAACCTCTGCAGTGGTCAGGGTCTTGATCAGCGTGTGCGGCGGCGCAGCCCTATCAGACCCGCCAGCCCCGCGCCCAACGCCAGCAGACTCGCAGGCTCTGGCACCCAGTCCTGCTCCACCAGCAGCAGCGATGCGGTGTCGACGCCCGGCGCCTGACCACCAACAAGCAGAGTAAAGGTCTCGACGACCGTTATATCACTCGAAGGCGCGCTGAGCGTGGCGGCGATGCTTAAGACGAAGTCGCCATTGCTACCGCCCTGCCCTGCGCCCGCAATCGTGCCGCTGGCGCTGTAGAGAACCGCGCCCGTGGCGCTGTCCGTCACGACCTTTTCCCAGCCAATCAACGCGTTACCCCACACAAACCCGGCGATAACGAAGTTGAACCCTGTCAGTGAACCGGGATTGCTAGGATTCGGCGCAATCGAGTACGCAGCGTTATAGACGCCGCTGGTGAAGCTCGTGCCGTTGCCCACCAGAATTGGGTTCGGGTTGCCCGCCGCCGTCAGGAAAGTGATCTGAGGAAGCGGATTGGAAACCACATTCGCTGGTACATTCGTAATCACAGCGCCTGGATTGAGCTGACCTTGACTATTCAGAATCGTAACCGTCCATGCGTGCGCTGCTGCAGTCAGCGCCACGCTCGCAATCAATGAATAGAGTATGCGTCGCATACAATCCTCCTTTTCAGGTGTGGCTCAAAACTAAAACGAGCCTAATGAGCAAACAGCAACTTTTGTGCCAAACGCGGTGATTTTAGGGGGAATTACCCCTAATTTAGCAATGATTTTCGCCTCAGGAGCGACGGATTCCTTGCTTCGCTCGGAATGACAAGTTCATTTTTGCAAAAACCGCTTTGTCATTCCGAGCGAAGCGAGGAATCTCAACTTCTCCTGCTGGCGTTTTGGAGGCACTTTTCGCGGGAAGCGCCTACCAGTGGCATCCCCTTGTCAGGCTACGCGGGCTTTAACCAACGCAGGTTGGTTTCGTTTGCACACGAACGGCTTCAACCGTCTTCGATTTGCGGTATCTGAAACCCCGATGGATATTAGCCCCTGCTTGTGGAATAACCCTCTGGGGAGGCGCATCACATGCTCTTTTTTCTCCTGATGGCGGGGTTGTGCGCCTGGTGTGGCGTGCGGCTTCAGGAACGCTGGCTGCAGGTGAACGCGGTTCTGTTTGTAGGGCTGGCGTTCACGCCGTATCTGTCGGGCGTGTGGCTGTGGGGCTGGTGGCTGGGTATCGGGGCTATGGCGTGGGGGGCGAGTCGGTGCGGACGAACGGCTTCGCAGGCGCCGACTCTACCGCCTCCACCTGTCCACTACGCAGTTTGTAGACCGTATCACAATAGCGCAGCATCAGAGGATCGTGCGTGACCAGCACCACCGCGCCGTTGCCCCGATGTTGCTCCAGCAGGTCTAACACATGCAGCCCGGTCTGCTGATCCAGGGCGGCGGTGGGTTCATCTGCGAAGATGACTTCGGGTTCCAGCAGCAGTGCGCGCGCCACGCATGCGCGTTGACGCTCGCCGCCCGATAGCGCGGGGGGATACCGATGCGCCTTGTCCGCCAGACCCAGCTGCTCCAGCAGCCAGAGCGCGCGCTCGCGATAGGCGCGGACATCAGGCGCACCCACCACCACATTCTCCAGCACCGTCAGGTAGCCCAGCAGGTAGGGCTGCTGGAACACGAAGCCGAACCGCTCGCGGCGCATCGCGCTGCGCTCCGCGTCCGACGCCTCCGTGTAGCACCGCCCGCGATAGCGCACTGCCCCGTGTGTAGGCAACTTGAGACCGCTGAGCAGGTAGAGCAGTGAACTCTTGCCCGAACCCGACGGTCCCACGATGCCCACAAACTCGCTGGGGCGCACTTGCAGGCTCACGGAATCCACGGCGCGCACGACGCGCTCACCGTCGCGATAGATCAGCGACGCCCCTTGCGCTTCAATCAGCACAGAGTTATCCATCTTGCTGCTTCGCCTGCCGAATCGCCGTCAATACCTCGTCGGCGTGGGAAACGGGCTTAACTTTGGTAAATACACGGTACACTGTACCATCGGGCGCAATCAGGTAGGTAATCCGATCTACGCCCCAGAACTCTTTGCCGTACATGTGCTTTTTGCGCCACGCGCCGTAGGCTTCGCTCACCGTGTGGTCGGTGTCCGCCAGCAACGGGAACGGCAATTCATATTTATCGGCGAACTTGCGATGGCTCTGCACATCGTCCGCGCTCACGCCCAGCACCACAACGCCCTCCCGCACAAAATCGGCGTGCATGTCTCGAAACGAACACGCCTCCTGCGTACAGCCAGGAGTCATATCTTTCGGATAGAAATACAGCACCACCCAGCGTCCGTGATGGTCGCTCAATCGCACCGTGTTGCCGTGCTGATCGGTCAAACTGAAGTCAGGCGCTTTCGAACCCTGCGTTAGGATAGCCATAGCATGCGAATTATACCGTCTGGTAAGGTATAATCGCGCTGCGCAGATGCGCACTGGAGGCTAACCGACATGAAACGAGCGATTCGAGCAACGCTGCTAACGGCGTGCGCGCTGATGAGCCTCAGCGCCGCCTTTTCGCAGGAATATACCCTCAAGCTGAATGTGAAAGAGGGGGATGTGTTCAAGTATAAGATGACGATGGACATCGACTTCGGCGGTCAGGCGGTTACCGTCACGATGCCGCTCACCAACAAAGTGCTGAAGGTGGAGGAGAACGGCAATATCGTGGTGGAGTCCGCGGCGGGGGAGATGGTCATCAAGTTCGGCGATCAGGAGATGCCGCAGCCCGCGCCACCCGCCAGCAAAATCACTTACAGGCCCAACGGCGCGATTGAGAAGATGGAGATGGCTCAGGGCGCGCTCCCGACGAACTCCTTCAACACGCCGTTCCCTGAAAAACCCGTCAAGGCGGGCGACAAATGGAGCCACACGGTGAAGGGGCAGAACGGCGCGCCTGACCTCGTCGTGAACATGGAGCTTGTCGGCGTCGAGAAGGTGGGCGAGATTGAGGCGCTGAAAATCAAAGTGAGCGCGCGCACCGTCGACGCCAAAGAGGGCGAGGGCTTCTCAGGCGATGGGCACACATGGTTCGATCCGAAAACAGGCATGTTGGTCAAATCCGAAATGCGGATTAAGGGGATGCCTGTGGAGGGCGCTCCGATGCCCATCGACGGCACGATGAAGATGGAGATGGTGAAGTAAGGCTTGGTTTGCCCTCACCCCCTTGCCCCCTCTCCCACTGCGTGGGAGAGGGGGGATGTTGTTTGCCCTCACCCCCTTGCCCCCTCTCCCACTGCGTGGG
>CALKLF010000058.1 GCA_937992175.1 uncultured Fimbriimonadales bacterium
AAATAGCGCAAATGTGGGCGCAAGGCTTGACAGTCTCACAAATTGCGCGAGAGCTGAATGTCAGCCGACCGACGGTCTACAAGGTCATCAATCGCCTTGATGATCCCGAAACGGACATTTATGACGCCCGTGCAAACAACAACGGGAGACCACCTATCTATCAGAGCGAGACGGTTGAAATCATCAAGGCTGTACGCGCGAAACATCCCGAATGGGGTTCCATTGTGCTGGAGGGTCTCGTCGGGAACGGAGAGGTCGCGAAACCAGCCCTGCTCGTACTCGGCTTGGAGCGCGTCGTCTTGCGGCACAAACAGATACAGCGGCGCACGGGGCGTCAGCGGCGTCCACGCAACCGTCTCCAGGGTGTTCTCTCGCAAAAAGGCGTACTTCGCCGCGCGCCTGCCCCACACCTCCGCATAAAACACACGCCCCGCAAGCGCATCGGGAGTTCCAGACGACGCGCATGGAGTTCCAGGCGACGCGCATGGAGTTCCATGCGACACGCCTGGAGTTCCATGCGACGCGCATGGAGTTCCAGGCGACGCATCGGGCGGTGTGCGATGCCTGACGGCAATCAGCAGCGCGACGCCTCGCTGGCGCGGCAGGCAGGGTGATGTTCACTGCCACGCGCTTGCCTTCTTTCAACAACAGCAACTCGGCGAGGCTGGCAGGCGGAACCTGACGCTTCTCATCCACAAAACAGGCGTACAGGCTGTCAATCCGCGCGGTTTTGTGGCGCGTCACCGCTTAGGCTGTTATCAATCCGAACGGGGTTCCTGTCGGCGTCTACCAGCACTTCGCGTTCCGTCAGGCAGTGCCCGTCTTTGTAAATCACCACGCGGCGGATGGGCGCTGGAACTGTTTCGTCTGTCTGCGCGCCCAACCACGCCATGCTGCATATTCCCAGCGCACACAGCCAGAATCGCCTGCGAATCACCTCATAAGTTAGACGCGCGGGGAAGGCGGAATTGTCACCTCTAAAACAGATTCGTAGCTAATCCCCAACTGCTCCGCCGCCGAGCCGCCGTTGACGGCGACCTCCAGATACCCACTGCTGCCCCAGTAGGCGAGCGGCTCGCCCCATGCCACCTCGCCAAAGGTGCGCACAAGGGGCAACGGCGTGGCTGGGGCGTCCCGCCCAAGCAAAACTATCGTGGCAGGAGCGGGACGCTCCTGCGCAGCTTGCACGGGCGCGACGCCCGTGCCACGCGAGAGGGCTGCACGGGCGGGGACGCCCGCGCCACGCGGGTAGCTCTCCAGCACATCCCGCCTCAGGCTAAACACCACATTCCCGAAATGGTCAATATGCAACGGCTTACAGCGAATCACATTCTCGGCGAACTCAGGCATTATATCGGGCAACTGAACCAGCGAGGCGGTTTCGACAGGGGTTCCGAGTCGGTCGATAGGGACCCCGTTTGCCAGATGCGCGGCGCAGGGGGCGAAAATATCGCGCCCGTGAAAAGTGGAACTCACCTCAGGGAGATGATAGCGTGGATTGTCCAGCGCAACGGCGTGCTGAGGCGGGTTGTCGCGCAGTGCGAGGCTGAGCAAGCCGTTGTCGGGCGCGAGGTACATATGACGCGTGGCTTTCACCGCAATCGCACGGCGCGTCGTGCCTACGCCCGGATCCACAACCGCAATCATAATCGTTCCGTCGGGCAGGTAGGGCGTCGCCGTCGCCAGCTGATACGCCCCGCTGCGCACATTCTGCGGCGCGACCCCGTGCGTCAGGTCTAAAATTTCGCAGGCGGGGCACAGGCTCAGCAACACCGCCTTTACCTGCGCGACATAGGTGTCCGCATAGCCATAGTCGGTGAGCAGGGCAATCAGTCGGCTCATGGCTCAGTTTCCAACATCGCCTGACAGCAGTCCACCAACCGAATTGTACCGATAAACTTGCCTTCGCCTTGCACGGGGAGCGTGTCCAATCCGTACTGGAGCATCTGCACGACGGCTTCCTCAATAGGCGCGTGTTCGCTCAGCACGGGCGGATTGGGCGTCATCCACTGGGTAATCGGGCTATCTTTGCGGGCGTGGGCGTACCGGCGGAACGGCGCAAGGTTCGGGGCAGGCACTTGCCGCGCCGCCGCCTGCCACTCAGCGTACAGCGCGTCAAAGACCTGCTGCTCGGTAATCAGCCCCACCACCGCGCCGTCCTCGTTCAACACTGGCAGTACAGTGGCTTTATACAAGTCCAGCTTGTCCACCGCGTCCTGCAGGGTGGACTGCTCATTCAAATAGGGCGCGTGGGTGTCCACGAACTCTAAGACGCGCATAAGTAGGCTCCACAGTTTGAGATTCCTCGCTTCGCTCGGAATGACAGGCTTTTTCGCAAGATTCCTCACCTTCGGCTCGGAATGACAGGCTTTTTCGCAAGATTCCTCACCTTCGGCTCGGAATGACAGGCTTTTTCGCGAGATTCCTCGCCTTCGGCTCGGAATGACAGGCTTTTTCGCGAGATTCCTCGCCTTCGGCTCGGAATGACACCGTTTTCTGGGAAGTAGGGATGGTCATTCCGAGCGCAGCGAGGAACTAACACTCATGAACGCATCGCTGCAACTTCTCGGACGATTGCCAGAGTCAGGTCAACGCTCTTCGCCAGGTCGTCGATCAGCACAAACTCCTCGTGGGTATGGATTTTCTGATGTGCCGTGCCGACGACGCAGCAGGGCAGTCCGCGCGCGATGAAGATGTTCGCGTCCGCGCCGCCGCCCGTGGGGCGCATCGGCGCGTCCAGACCGAGTTTGTTCAGCGCGCGTCGCACTACTTGAACGGGCAAGTCGTTTTCAGTGAGCATGTAGCCCTCGTAGTGGCGGTCTACCTCAATAATCGCCTGCCCGCCGAACTGGCGCGCCGCTTGCTCGAAGCAGTGCGTCATGTGCGCGACCTGCGCCTCGACCTTCTGGCGGTTCAGGCTGCGCGCCTCCGCCGTGATGAACACCTCGGGACAGACCACATTCGTCGCCTGACCACCGTGGATGCTACCAATGTTTGCAGTGGTCTCCGCGTCGATACGTCCGAGTTTCATCTGGTTGATGGCGTGCGCGGCAATCTGGATGGCGTTGATTCCTTTTTCAGGCTCCACGCCCGCGTGCGCAGGTTTGCCGATAAGATGGATGTTCATCGTATCGTGGGTGGGCGTCTGGATGATGACCGTGCCCACTGGCGGTCCCGTGTCGTACACGAAGCCGAAGTCGCTATCCACCAGCGAGAGGTCTAACGCCCGCGCGCCTTTCAGCCCAATCTCCTCGCACACAGTAAATAGCAACTGAATCTGTCCGTGCGGCAGGTTGTTCTCCACGATGATGCGGATAGCTTCCAGAATCGCGCTCATGCCCGCTTTATCGTCCGCGCCGAGGATGCTGGTTCCATCGGTCTTGATGATACCGTCTTGAATAATGATTTTCACACCAGGGTTCGGCTCGACGGTATCGAAGTGCGCGCTGAAGAAGATTTTGGGCGCGCCTGTGATATTGGCGGGCAGCGTGGCGACGAGATTGTTCGCGTCGCCCCCTACAATCTCAGCGGCGTTATCCTCGCGCACTTCCAGCCCCAGCCCGCGCAGAAAACCATTCACATATTCCATCACCGCCCGCTCCTGGCGCGGCGGCGAGTTGATGCTACAAAGTGTGGTAAACAGCTCCACCATGCGGTCGTTTTCGACACGGATTTCAAGCATGGCGATATTATACCGACCTGCAGCGCGAGCAGCCTTGAGAATGATACGGGTGTCTTCGGGGTCATCGCTGTTCTCGCGAGAGCTCCACCTCGCTCCCGGCGACTTCAGGCACGGTCTGATACACCACATAGGCGCGTTCTCTGCCGCCAGCGATGAAGCTCAGGGTATAGCCCTTGTCGGCGGGGTTAGGCGGCTCTTTGAAGGGACTTGCACCCAGAATGATTGCAGTGCGTCCACCCGACTCAGAGAGCGTATCCGTAGCAGGAGGTAAGGGCGCGTCGGCAGTGGCGTCCAGCTCGGAGCCGATCTTGCGAAAACACCGCCCCGACCGCCCAAGCCCACAGCAGAATAAATACAAACAGGCGCATAATAACCTCCTGAAGGGGTATACGATTAGGTTGCATGGAGCGTTTCAGTTATAAGCTCTTCCCACAAGGAATGACATCGAAAGCGATTCCTCGCTGCGCTCGAGATGACAACCTTTGTCACTCCGAGCGCAGCGAGGAATCGCTTTCCCCTACCCTCCTTGAGCTGGCAACCACACAAAGTCCCCAAGCGATGCCTGCACTTGGATAGGTTTCTCGCTGGGGAGCAGGGGCACGATCACGCGCGTAGCCAAGTTGGAGCGCATCCGCAGGCGCAGTGAAATGCCGACATCGTACATCACATGTCCGTTGCCTGCGAGGATTACGAACGCGAGGCGCGGCGAGGGCACTGTGCGCTCCAGATAGCGCAGCGCGGCGTCCGCCATCGCCGTGTCCCACACCACCTGCGCCGCGTAGAAGTTGTCGTTCTGTGTCTGTCCACTCGGGTGTCCGCCGCCTAACAGCGCGTAAAACAGTTTGCGATGCGCCTCCACGCTCAGGTCGGGGTCAGGGACGCCCATACGCTCCGCCTCGGGCACGCTCTGCCAGCCCCCACGCGCCGTCCGACGCACCACCGAACGGGGCACATTTAGCCCCACCAGCCGTAAGCGATAACGGGACACCACCTCGAAAATCGGGCGATAGAGCGCGAAGTCGAAGCCCCACTGCGTCTTCCACTCGCTCTGCTCGATGAACTCCGCTTCGCTCAGGCGGTTGAGCGTCCATAGGTTCAGAGCATACTGCTTTGTACGGTCGAACATCTCCATCCCGACAATCACGCTGCGACCCGCTTGCACCAGTCCCTCAATCGCCTGCGCCTGAAACTGATGGTGGCGCGCGTTGTCATGCTGCTCACCAATCAGAATAAAAGTCGCCGGCTCTAGCAGGCGAATCATCTCCTGCAAGCTCACCGTGCGACGCCGATGAGTGTCTACGATTTCTTCAGGGCGCACAGTCAGCCGATACTGACGGCGTGGGTCGCCAATCGGCAGAGTGTAGACCGAGTCTTGCTGTCGGTTCATCAGCACAACTTTTCGGGAGACGGAGGCGGAGTCCTGCAGGAGAACGCCGAGTCGGGTAAAATATCCAGCGGGTAAGTGTTCTCGCTCCGCTCAGAATGACAGGGGTTGGCATGGGAAAATCCCGTCGTTTTGTGCGCTGCAAGAACCCTGCTCACAGATGATTGTGGAGGCGAACACATGAACAAGGGTGTAGATCCGATAGGGATTGGCGTGATTGCGCTCGGCGTGGTGATGCTGATTATCCTGGTGGTCGTCAGCAATAACATGATGCCCCAGCCGTTGCCCGCGCCGCAGACGCCCGACTTGAACGGCTTGGCGCGTAAGATAGAAGATCCGCTCTCTGCGGCTGTCGGCGCGGCGGGGGGCATGGGCAGCGCGCCGATGGGCGGTCCGATGGGAGGTTTTGGCGCGTCCCCTGCGCCCACCGCGCCGCTGGGAGGCCCGCCCGCGCCTCCCAGCGGCGGAGGCGGCGGTAGGCGCGGCGAAATGCCCGAAGATTACTGAAAATTCTCGGAACACAGGCGGAGCGACCCTGTCTAAACACGATACAAGGGTCGTCCTGCTCTCAAGACACAACAGAGAGCATCTCTGCCAGAGGCTCGCACGCCGAGCCTCTTTTTTTTGGGGAGGTATGCTTCACAGGGAGCAGGGTCGCTAATCGCCATCAGAGCTCTCATGCCTTCCAAAGCATAACTCCCTACCTGCGGAGAGGCCGCATCAGCGCGTCTTTGTAGTTCTTCAACAAAAACAGCGACGCCCGTAGCGCCAGGCCCAGCGGCACCAACGGACGCAACAGCACCAGTGTCCGCCGCGCATAGTGCTTCTTGTAGAACAGATACATACTTCTGTGGAAGGTGATAATCATCCTGTTCGCCACGAGGTCGGTGCTGCGTCCGATAGCGTGTTTGATTTTCGGCTCAGGGTAGTAGATGACTTTGTAGCCTGCCTGCCGTGCACGATAACATAGGTCGGTATCTTCACAATACATAAAAAACTGCTCGTCGAAGCCGCCCAGCTGTTTATACACCTCGCGCCGAATAAAGAGCGCAGCGCCTGACACCCAGTCCACCTCCCGGATGCTGTTGTGATCCCAGTCGGTCATCAGGTATTCACGGGTGTAGGGGTTATTGGGGAACAGTTTGCCCAGCGGCGTGTTGCGAAACAGTGCCGCGGCAGGGTTCGGGAAACGCCGACAGGAATATTGCAGGCTGCCGTCTGGATTCAGAATCTTGGGTCCGATAATCGCGACCTCGGGATGTCGTTCGGCGTAGGCGACCAGCGCCTCCAGCGCGCCGGGGAGCACCTCCGTGTCGGGGTTCAGGATGAACAGGTACTTCCCCTGCGCTGCGCGCGCGGCGAGGTTGTGCCCTTTCGAAAAGCCCAGATTCCGCTCGCTCACGATGAGTTTCACTTCGGGGAACTCTTTCTCCAACATCTGCACACTGCCGTCGCTGGAGGCGTTGTCTAACACGATGATTTCGTACTCGTACAAGGGGGGATGCGCCATAATTGAGCGCAGCGCGGCACGCAGCGGCTCGCGCGCGTTCCAGTTCACTATCTGTACCGTGAGCATCACTTCGGACATTCAAAGGAAGGATACCTGAAGCCACCCTACTCCGTCCCCGCGTGCGAAACTGATAAGCTCTTTCCGCAACGAATGATCCCAAAAGAGATTCCTCGCTTCGCTCGGAACGACAGCCTTTGTCCTTCCGAGCGAAGCGAGGAATCTCGATGTTTCCTGCCGCGTTTCGGAAGCATTTTTCTCGGGAAGCACTTACCACGCATCGCAGATCAGACGCACAACATCGGGAAAGTGATTTACCTGACCGATTGACACTTCAGAATACGATTTCTCAAAATGGGGTATAATAGGACTGCCCCGATTGCGGGGAAAGGAGGTATTCAACGATGAGACGACCGATGATGGTTTTGGGCGCACTGGTGGCGACGGCGGCGCTATCGCACGCACAGGTGGACGGACGCAACATTCCGAGTAAATATCCCGCCCCACTCGCGTCGCAGACCAACTATACCGGCTTCGGCGACCGATTGGAGACGCATAACTGGGGCTCGGAACTGAACCAGCTGTTTGTGAAGTGTGTGAACGGCATCCTGTATATTGGCGTGACGGGCAACCTTGAAGGCAACGGCAACGCGATTCACTTCTACATCGACACAGGGCGCAGCCAGAGCAATACCTTCAACCTCACCACAGGCTGTATCAACTGCTCCGTGCAAGGGATGAGCGGTGTGGTGTTTGACCACAACCCCGACTACGCGCTGGGCGTGAACCGCTTCGATGACGGTCAGGGCAACGACAACATCTACATCGACTTGCACGACCTCGTGAACAACCAGTCCGAGTATCTCGGCGCGGTAGCGGTTGGCTCTGGCGAGGGCACGGTAGGTCAGGGCGTGAAGGCGGGTTTTGACAACTCCAACGTGCAGGGCGTGACCAGCGACCCGAACAATGTGGGCGACCCCGCTACTGCCGTGAACGGGCTGGAAGTGGCGATTCCGCTCAGCGCGCTGGGCAACCCGACGGGACCGATTCGCATCCTCGCGGTGCTGACGGGCGGCGCGGATTTGGAAGACCCCTGCCGCGGCACTTACTTGTCGAACCAGACCCTGCCCGCGCTGAATATCGGCAACCTGGGTCAGCAGTATCCGAACGCTGCGTGGGTGCGCTGTCCCGACCAGCCTTTCTCTGATGATCCTGCATTCTATCCATTCAACTTCCAGGCGCTGGCGGGTACGCACTATGTGACCGTGCAGCCCTGCCCTGCGGGACCCGACGGCGATGTGAACGGTGACGGCTGTGTGGATGACGCCGACCTGCTGGAGGTGTTGTTCAACTTCGGCGCGACAGGACAGAATCGCGCGGATGTCAACGGCGACGGCGTGGTGGACGACGCCGATCTGCTGATTGTGCTATTCAACTTCGGTGCAGGTTGCTGATAGACCCGATCCCCTGTCCCTCTCCCGCGTGCGGGAGAGGGGGAACAATCTGTGCAACGCATGGGTTCGGCTCCCCTCTCCCACGCGGTGAGAGAGGGGCTGGGGGCGAGGGCGGAATTGTGGCACTTGAAACCCTCATCGATACAGGACGCACACGCCCAAGATTAGCGTCGTTTCCCGAACGGCGACCACTTACGCTTCTGCATCCGCTGCTGGAACTTCGTCATCTGCTTCATGAGTTTACGCATTTCAAATAGCTGGTTCACCAGCGCGGAGACTTCCTCGAGCTTCGTGCCGCTGCCTCGGGCGATGCGCAGCTTGCGACTGTAATTGATCAGCTCGGGATGGCGACGCTCTTGGGGAGTCATCGAGAGGATAATCGCTTCGGCGCGTTTGAGCGCGCGGTCATCGATGGGCATGTCGCCGACCTGGTTCTTAATCTGGCTGAATCCAGGCAGCATTTTGATTAATTGCTCAAACGGTCCCATCTTGCGAATCTGCTGCATTTGCTGGAGCATATCTTCGAAGTCGAAGCTCGCCTCACGCATCTTCTTTTCGAGGCGTTTTGCCTCTTCTTCCTGCATGGTCTGTTCCACGCGCTCGATAAGCGACAGCACATCACCCATGCCGAGAATGCGGCTGGCGATTCGGTCGGGATAGAAGGGTTCGAGGGCGTCGGTGCGTTCGCCCACGCCGACGAATCGCACGGGCTTGCCCACCACCGCTTTCACGGAGAGGGCTGCGCCCCCGCGCGCGTCGCCATCCATTTTGCTCATAATCACGCCCGTCAGTTCGAGTCGCTCGTGGAACGCCTGCGCGACATTCACAGATTCTTGCCCCGTAGTGGCGTCCACGACCAGCAGGGTCTCGCTGGGCTGGAGCGCGGCGTGCATGCGCTGCAGCTCGTCCATGAGGGCTTCGTCCACCTGCAGGCGACCTGCAGTGTCCACAATCAGCACATCGTAGCCATTCGCGCGGGCGAATTCGAGGGCTTTTTGCGCGGTGCTAACGGGGTCATTCGTGTTGCCTTGTTGCGGAGTGAACACGGGTACGCCCACCTGCTGTCCCAGCACTTCCAGTTGTTTGATAGCGGCGGGGCGCTGGAGGTCGCATGCTGCCATCATCGGGTTGCGTCCTTGCGATTTCGCCCAGCGCGCGAGTTTGGCGCAGGTGGTGGTTTTGCCCGAACCTTGCAAGCCGCAAAGCATAAACACTGTCGGCGGGCGCGTCGCCCAGCGGATTGGCATCGCCTCGCCCCCCAGCAGCGCAATCAGCTCGTCGCGCACAATGCGAATCACTTGCTGGTCGGGCGTAAGGCTTTTCAGCACCTCCTCGCCCACCGCCTGCTCGCGGATGCGCCCGATAAACTCTTTCACCACACGGAAGTTCACATCCGCTTCCAGCAGGGCGAGCCGGATCTCGCGCAACACCTCGTCGACGGTCTTCTCATCCAATCGCCCCTTGCCCCGAATGCGCTCAAAAATGCCCTGCAACTTGTCGGTCAGGCTCTCAAACATGGCGGTTTAAAGGATACCCTCAGGCGGGTATAATCCCCCGTGCTATGCGCAAGCGTCATAGAAAGCCCTTCCAGCGCTATTTCACAGTCGGCGAGGCGAACGCGCTGTTGCCCGAACTGCGTGTGAAACTACTACGCCTGCAGGCGATGCTGCAGCGCCTGCGTGAAGAGTATCACGAAAAGGAGCTGGAGCTGCTCAAACTGGAGCGCACGAACGGCAAACATCCCGAATGGGGCGAGTCGAGCGTCGCCCGCGAGATTCACAAAGCCGTCGACGAGCTGCATCAAATGGGGGTCTACCTCAAGGACATCGATCAGGGGATTGTGGACTTCCCGCACATTCGGGAAGGACGCGAGGTGATGCTCTGCTGGCAGCTAGGCGAGGAGCGCGTGCAGTATTATCACGAACTCGATACGGGCTTTCGCGGGCGCAAGCCAATCTGGGAGGACTGACCGATGCTCTGCGTGCGCGCGCCTGGACGGGTGAACCTGATCGGCGAACATACCGACTACAACGAAGGCTATGTGTTGCCCGTTGCGATTAGCCTCGAAACGCGCGTGCATGCCCGTCCACGCGAGGATATGCACTGTATTATCTACTCTGACACGCTGGACGAGCAAGCGGAGTTCAATTTGAGCGCGATTCCTGAGCCTGCGGATTTGCCCTCGGGCTTCGTGCGGTATGTAGCAGGCGTGGCGTGGGCGTTGCAGGCGCATACGGAGCGCACGCTCACGGGTGTTGAAGCGACTGTCTGCAGCGACCTGCCGCTGGGCGCAGGACTGAGTTCCTCCGCTGCGCTGGAGGCGGCGTTTGCGGTGCTGTGGAACACGCTGGACGAGTTGCATCTGGACAGGCTGACGCTGGCGCAGTTGTGTCAGCGAGCGGAGCATGTGTATGCGGGGGTGCAGTGCGGGTTGATGGATCAGGCGGCGAGTCTGCTCAGCGAGGCGGGGCACGCGCTGTTTCTGGACATGCGCACGCTGTTCACGCAGAGCGTCGCCCTGCCCCCGAACTGGGCGATTGTGGTGGCGGACACGGGCAAGCCGCGCGCTCTGGCAGAATCGGAATACAACCTGCGCCGCGCCCAGTGCGAGGAGGCAGCAGGCGCGTTACGCATCGTGTTGGGCAAGGAGATTATCGCTCTGCGCGATGTCAGCCCTGAGCAAGCCGCGCTGTACCTGCCGTTGGTTGAGGAACCTGCCCGCCGCCGCGCCCGCCATGTGATTGGCGAGAACGCCCGCGTGCTGGAGTTCCTGACCGCGCTACGCCACGCCGACGCGCCGCGCGTGCGACACCTGATGCTCGCCTCACACACCTCCCTGCGCGACGACTACGAAGTGAGCGGCGCCGAACTGGACGCGATGGTGAATGCCTGCTTACACGCAGGGGCAATCGGCGCACGGATAACGGGTGCAGGCTTCGGCGGCGCATGCATCGCACTGGTGGAAAAAGCACAGCTGGAACAGTTTCTGCACCAAGCCGAGCAACACTATCGCCAACACGCCTCCTACGAACCGCGATTCTACGCCTGTGAGGCGGTCAGCGGGGCGAGTGTGTGTTTATAGCCTCCACCCTAAGGTAGAATTACACTATGCGAATGCGTTGGGGCTTCACGCTGATTGAGCTGCTGGTCGTCATCGCGATTATCGCGCTCTTAGCCGCAATTTTGTTCCCTGTGTGGGCACAGGCGCGTGAGAGCGCGCGTCAAGCGACATGCGCCCAGAACATGCGTCAAATCGGACAAGCGTTCTGGATGTACCTGCAGGATTACGACGAGCGGATGCCCGACCGTCGCGATTTGAAGCAGGCGCAGGGTTACCGCCCATGGAGCAGCTGGCCCCCGTCTGACCCGCGCTGCGGCTGGGCGGGCATCGTGCTGGAACCGTACGCGCGCAACTGGGCTATCTGGAGCTGCCCCAGCGTGGCGGGCAGTGTGATGGGCGAGGCAGTGCAAGTGAAGCAGACCATCGCGCCCGACAAAATCACGCGCTACTGGATGTGGCGATTTGACCGTCCCGATAACCCCGTACCGCCCGACAACTTCTGGGGCAAAACGCCTGAGCAGGCGGTTGCTGACCTGCAAGCTAACCCCAGCCCATTTTACACGCGCCCCGACGGGCAAGCCGATGTGGAGCTTATGGTAGACCCCTACTTCCCACGCACCATCAGCACAGTGGAGCTGGCTCTACGCGGGCGCGCGGTGCATCGTGGGGGGCGGAATCGGCTGTTTCTGCACGGGCATATCCAGTGGCTGCGGGATAGACGAACGGAGTAGCGACAACGAACTAAGTGCTTCCCCAGAAAAATGCTTCCGAAACGCGGCAGGAAACATCGAGATTCCTCGCTTCGCTCGGAACGACAACCTTTGTCATTCCGAGTGAAGCGAGGAATCTCTCCCAGGATCATTCGTTGCGGGAAGGACTTACCTTGTCATTCAAGTGGAGCGAGAATTGTATCATACTGAGCTGCGTTCCGAGTTATGGTATAATCCCCTTAGCATGGGCAAAGTGCTGATTACAGGCGGCGCAGGGTTTCTGGGCTATCACCTGGCGCATCACTTTGCCGACAGAGGCGTGGGGACAGCCCTGTTGGATATCGCCCCCTACGAGGAGAGCGAATACCCTGCAGGAGCCGAGTTCTACAAGGGCGATGTGCGCAACCGCGAGCAGGTGCGCGCGGCAATCGAAGCGGCGCGTCCACGCTGGGTCATCCACGGCGCGGCGGCGCTGCCCCTGTGGAAACGCGAAGACATCTTCAGCACCAATGTAGAGGGCACGCGCATCGTGCTGGAAGAGGCGTTCCGCGCAGGCGTGGAGCGTGTGGCGCATGTCTCCTCCACCGCCGTCTATGGCGTGCCCACGAAGCACCCCATCGAGGAAACTGACCCGCTAATCGGCGTCGGTCCCTACGGCGAAAGCAAAATCCAAGCCGAGCGCGTGTGTGAAGAGTTTCGGCAAAAAGGACACATCGTGCCCATCATCCGCCCCAAGACTTTTATTGGGCAGGCGCGGCTGGGCGTGTTTCAGATCCTGTATGACTGGGTGGAGTCGGGCGCGCGTATCCCGATGATTGGCAGCGGGCGCAACCGCTATCAGCTGCTGGAAGTCACCGACCTCGCCGAAGCCTACTGGCTGGTCTGCACCGCCCCTGCCGACAAAGCCAACGATACCTTCAACATCGGCGCGGAGCGGTTCCAGACCGTGCGCGAGGACATTCAGGCGTTGTGCGACTTTGCGGGTTCGGGCGCGCGTCCGATGGGCACGCCTGCGGGCTTGGTCAAGTTCATCCTGCGCATTCTGGAGGCGCTCAAAATCTCGCCCCTGTACAAGTGGGTTTACGAAACCGCCGACAAGGATTCGTTCGTCTCCGTTGCCAAAGCCCAAGAGAAGTTGGGCTGGGGCGCACGCTACAGCAACGCGGAGGCGCTGATTCGCTCCTATGAGTGGTATCTGGAACACGCTTCAGGCTTAGAAGTGGGCGTGGGCGTCACCCACCGCGTCGCGTGGGAACAGGGCGCGTTGAAGGTGTTCAAGTGGATGTTGGGCGGAAGGCGAAAAAATCGCAAGCACGCTACGGCGAGGTGAGGAGAAGCAGCTATGGAAAAAACGATTGGCATAAAGAGAAGTGGATTGCTCAACTGGGTAGTTTATGCAACACTTGGGCTACTGGTACTGTCCATTTTGTATATTCGGGGGAGCTTTTTCCTGACGCCTGCTACTTTTTCAAGATTGCCTGGAATGTAGTTTCAGGGAAAGGGCTGAGCTTTGACGGCATCAACCTCACGAACGGTTTCCAGCCGCTCCGGCTGTATGTGTTGCTGCCGTTGGCAAGTGTAATGCGTGAGGCGACTCCTGAGGAGTATTTTCGCGCCGCGCTGTTTTATCAGATGATTTTCTTGCTCATAGCTGGGATAATCCTGTTTCAGGCAGTTAGTCGCGTCGCAAGCAAGCCGTTAGCACTGGCGTCTGTGGCGGTTTTCTACTTTTCTACGCGGTACATTTTCAGCAAGGGAATGGAGACAGGCGTGCTGATGCTGACCGTAGCGGCGCTGCTTGCCTTTGCGCTCCGTTACCGTGTGTTTGTGGAAAGCAATCCCCGTGTGTCCCTCGTCTTTGGTGTGCTTCTGGGGTTAGTAATGTTGGCGCGGCTGGACATGGTTTTCTTGGTACTAATCATTTATGCCACTGTCGGTGGGATGTCGGTAGTTCGCTGGCGGAATGACGGTCGCACCTTGCTTCAAGACTTGCTACTCAGTATCATAGGCACGGCTCTTGTAGCGACGCCCTATTTTGTGTACAACAAGACTGTTTTCGGAGACTTTATGCCTATTAGTGGCAAGTTGAAAAACACATTTCCGTATATTGTGCAGCCTGATTTCGGAACTCCACGCTTCAAAATACGCGACATCGTTGCTGCTGCTGTTGCGATGGCTTACATCGGATGGAGCGCGTTCACCATTCAGACCTGGCGAAACTATCCTGCCGTTCAGAAATACTTTTTCACAGCAGTTTTGCTGGGCGCGTTGGCGGTCTTTGCCCACTATCTGAATACAGCTTTGTTTATGAAGTGGGCAGTGTTCACCTGGCACTTCGCGTTTTACTACTTCATGCTGTGCTTGATTCCTGTAGCCTTTGTACTGCAACTGAAGTGGCTCACTACGCGAGAGAGCGTTTACACAGTGGGCGCATTAGGCGTGACTCTGGTAATAGTCGGTCATATCCTGACCAATTCAGGCGAGCAGTTCTTGCGCAAAAATCGCTGGCACATAGCGGCTTATGAAGCCGCTATCTGGGCGCGTCAGAATACAGACGTGAACGAAGTTTTTGCACTGAAAGATGCTGGTATTTTTGGTTTATTCAGTGAGCGTCAGGTTATTAACTTAGATGGGCTTGTCAACAACATGGAATATCAAGAAACACTGAAAGACGGGAAGTTGAATGACTACTTTCGGAGAAAAGGAGTGGACTACTTAGTGTACGGCGCTATTGAAACAGGTCCTTACCGAAACCAACCCGTTTTCAGCGGTGATTACGAATTTAGTCATATTACATACTACAGTTTTCGCTACAACACTGTCAGCAACCCCATTCGCGTATATCGAGCGGACGAAGTGTACCGCTCAGAACCTTACTTGGATGGCGACTACAGAACGGTCTTTCTCATATGGCGACTGCGCCATGACCAAAACAATACAAGGACAGAGTAGGCTACGCTACACCTTATAAGCCATTATCGACTTGGGTAGCCCCCACCATCGCTCAATCACGATTTTGGCTTCAGGGAACAACTGCTGCATCTGCCGAGGCGTGAGCAAATACCAATCGGGATGAGTTTGCTTAATCCAGAAGCGATTGAGCAGCGGAATTAGTTTTAGCAACATCGGGCGAGGCAGTAGGGCTATCGGCATAGGAAGCCAGGTATGCGCCTCGATGATAAAGTAGCGGTGTGGGGTCTGGACGAAATAGCGTTTGCCAAGACGACGTATCTCGCCAGCAAACAGTCGCTG
>CALKLF010000059.1 GCA_937992175.1 uncultured Fimbriimonadales bacterium
GGCGGATGCTACTTGCGACAAGCTGCTCGCCCTCCTGTGTAAGCTCGATGTTTCAATCCTCACCCGCCCTGAAGGGCGGATGCTACGGTATATGATACCTCACCGTTGTCGTGAACTGCAACACATACGCACTGGGTGAGACGCGATTTTGCAGGTTCTGAACTGAGAGGTGTGCGCGTACCTCAGGTTCAAGCAGGGGAACACTTGGGGTACGCGCACGATGTTTAGTTGGGCTAAATAACGAGCGGAGCGTCGAAGTCCTCGTAATGGTCTAAGCCATAGACTTCTACCCACTGCTCGCGTTCGCCTGGCAGACGGTAGAAGCGCAGGCTGTCCTTTTGCCGATCGATGGTTCTAAGCAGGCGCAGTTTGAGTTTCTCGAGCTGGGTCTCGGTCAGACGGCACTCAAAAACGGATTTCTGCACGCGCTGACCGTAGGCTTCACAGGCTTTGGCGACCTTGCGCAGGCGTTTTTGACCTGCGGGGTCAGTAGTGTTCACATCATAACAGATCAGGATGTTCAGTCGCATAACACCTCCTGTTTGGCACGGACAGTCCTGTCCGTGCAACGGACACGACGCATAGGCGAGGGCGCGGATAGGATTGTCCGTGCTACCGACATCGCGCACGGACAGGAAGACCGTGCTACCGACACCGCGCACGGGCGAGGACGCCCGTGCGACGGGAGCCAGTTGTCAAGGTAGCGCGCCGCCGCTCAGCGGATTTGAAACGGCGGGTACTCCAGAATATCGCCGCGCAGCACACGGGCGAGCAAACGCGCCTGAATATGAGGCACAAGCCCCCACGGGATGCGCGCGTCCAACACGGGATGATACACCTGCTCCTGCTTGCGTTTCTGATAGGCGACCAGCAGTTCGCGTCGCCCTGTCTCATTGAGCAACACAGCGCCGCCGGGACGCTCCTCGAAGTGGTCGGGCGTGAGCTGCTGCAGGTTCACCAGGCTCAACGCGAAGCGGTCTGCCAGAGCAGAGCGCAGTTCCTCCATCAGGTCTAGCGCCAGCGCGGGGCGTCCGGGGCGCAAGGCGTGGAGATAGCCGACCTGCGGGTCTAACCCGACGCCCTCCAGCGCACTGACGCAATCGCTGGTCAGCAGGCTGTAGACGAACGAGAGCAGGGCGTTGAACCGGTCGCGTGGGGGGCGTCGCGTGCGCGCAAGCATTCGAAACGAGTCGCGCTGCGCCGTAATAAGCCCGTCCAGCGCGTCAAAGTAGACCTTGCTGGCATAGCCCTCCGCGCCACGAAGGGCATCAAGGTCGCGCGCCGTTTCCACCGACTGCAAATAGGCGCGGATTTGGCTCACAGCGCGGCGCAGGGCGTCGGCGGATTCGGGGCGTTCCCGCGCCGCCCGCTGCAGCACCTGAACCTGGTTCTGCAGCTTACCGCGCACGAAGTTGCGCGCCAGCGCACAGGTCGCCTCCGCGTCGTTCAAAGTATTATGTTGCTTACGCCGCAACAGCACATTGCCCGACACGGGTCCTTCCACCCGGGCGCGAAACCGTCCGAACTCGTTCAGCCACACCAGCGAGCGCCCGTCCTGAGCGCACCGCTCCATCAAAGGCGGACTAACCGTGATGTTGCCCAGCATCACAATCGCCCCCAAATGATGGAGCGGCACGCGCTTAATCACCTCGCTTTCCAGAACCACTTCCACCGCCTCGTTGTTCAAGCGCAGATACGCGCCGTCGGTCGTCACATACAAGGTATTGAGCAACTGATAGGTCATGGCGTCTGCTCCCGTTGTAATCGCGCAATCACTTCAGGCATACACAACTGGATGAGCGAGCAGTCGCGGCAACGGGCGTCGTTCACGGGCGGGGGCGTGCGCCCGCTAAGCAGCATCGCGCGGGTCTCCTGGATTACCTGCTCTGTGAGCGCGCGCAACTCGGAGGTAAACGCGACCTCACGCCGTCGCCGACTCGCGTGATAGTAAATCGCACCCTTCGGGACCGCGCGTTGCAGCATCGCTTCCAAGCACATCGCTTGCGCGCAGAGCTGCACATCGTCGTGGTACTTCACCTTGCGCTTGCCCGATTTGTATTCGATGGGGTAGGGGGTTCCGTCGCTCAAAAACCCCACCACATCGGCGCGCCCCATCAGCCCCAGTCGCACGCTCCAGAGCGGCAGGGCGTACTCCAGCACGACGCCCTCTTCTGTCAGGCGTTCCACCTCGTCCACGCGCTCGTGCAGCGCCGCGCCGCGCAGGGTGTAGACATTCTCCTCGTACACCTGCTCGATGTGAATCAGCGCGCACTGACGCGGGCAGTAAGCGTAGTGTTCGAGGGCGGAGATGGGGACAATCTCCGCCTCGCTCCACACCTCCAGCAGGTCAGGACTATGCATCGTTTGAACGGTTCGTTACCCAAGTGATTTTGAGCGGACGGGATTCCTTGCTTTGCTCGGAATGACACGGTGGTCTTTTACGCAAGTGAACTCGTCATTCCGTGCCGAAGCGAGGAATCTCGGCGTCGGAAGCAGCTTGGGTTTCGCTACTCATCCAGTCGATTCAGCTGCACGCCATCAGGCAAAGAGTCCGCGACAACGACTCGGTAATCGCTGAAGGCGCGCGGGGCTTCCATCCCGTTCGCGCGCTCAACCGTAATCCGCTCGAACAGGAGGTGGGCGGGGGCGTTGCCGCGCGGCGAGTCGTGGCTGAACACATACAGCCCGCGCAGTGTCATCTCGCCCCGCGCCGCCGAACGGTCATGCTCGAGCATGTGAAGCATCGCTTCCCAGAACAGGCGCAGATCCTCGCGCGAGACGCCCGTCTGCTTCGCCAACGCCGGCGAGAAGAACCCGTGCGCCCGATACAGCCCGTACGGCACAACCGGCTTGCGCCCCATCTCGGTTTCTTTGGACTCGCCTTCGCGCGTAATCGCCACACGGGTAATCGAAAGGTCTAACGGCGCAATCGGGTCGATGGAGCGGGCGAAAGTGAGTTGCACCGGACCGCGCACTTGCCCTGCGTTATAATCGCCCGTACTCAGCACCGCGCCAAACATGCGGATGTCGTAGTAGCGTTTACACAGTTCGGCGCGGATATCGGGGTTTTCGCGTTTTTTGCCTTTTTCTGCGCCGAGCTGCTCCGCTGCATCGCGGATTTTCGTGTTCAGCGCCACGCCGCTGTCGCGCACAAAGATGCCATAGCCGGCGGCGTTGTGGTCTAACTCGTTGTAGTCGCTGCCGTACAGCAGATCCACATAGTTGCGGATCTTGCGCTTGAGGCAGACATCGGTGATGATGCCCTGCATCGTTTCGGGGTCAACGCGCGGCAAGTTGCCCGCATCGGGGTCGCCGTTCGGGTTGCCGTCGCGCACATCAAACAGCAGCACAAAGTCATGCCGTCGCTCTGGATCGCAGTAGATTGCCTGTGCATCAAGCGGTTTCATCGTCGTTTCCCTCCTCGATGGCGTCGGATTTAGGTTTGAAGAACTCACTGCGCTGATGATAGTAGCCCAGCGCGAACAGCCCCTGCTCCTTCAGGCTAAGCGTAGTGGGAAAGTGGTCAGGCATGGCGTCATGGAGTTCGCGTTCGAGCCAGACAGCCCGTCCTTCGCTTTGCTTGCGGAGCTTACTCAGATGGAGCTGGGTCATGCGCAGCAGCACGCCAAACACGCTTGCCGGCGCGGTGGACGCACTGCCGTAGTATTTGTCAGTGAGCGTAGCGTTGGGGTTGCCAATCGCCGCGCCCTGGATGCGTTCAATCACTGCCAGCAGTCGCCCGCACTTGTAGGCGGGGTCGTTCAGTTCTCGATTCAGCATCGTTAGCGCCTCCTTGAGTTGAGTTTCCTGCGACACAAGAACAGCTTTAATCAGTTTCGCGCGTTCGTAGCGCACGCCCTGCTCAGCACGATTGCGTTGAACGGCAGCTTGAAGCAAGAAATTGGGCAGCGGCGCGCCAGTGAACGCGCTACGGACGAGCGTTTCGGGTACATGCGGCGGGATGTCCTTTGACTCGCGGTAGAGGCTCATCGCCAAGCGAAATACCCCCAGCGGCGTATCACCGCTTTCAGGATCCCGCCTAAGTCGCTGCCACTCGAACCATTGCGCCAGGTTGCGTTGCACTTCGGGCACGGTAAGCTCCAGATAGCTGCGCACCACCACCCGCGCACTGTTGGGGGACAGAGCGACCGCGTAAAAGTCAGGTTCATTCAGCGGCGCGCTCGGTCTGCCGGTCTTTACGCTCTCCAGAAGATGTTTCACAGCGTTGGGGTCGGGATCGCTAAGCATCCGAACTATGCTGAACTCGCTCTCTTGGCGCGTCCAGAAGCAGTAGACCAGGTTGCTTATGGTGAGGTGGGTTCGCTCGTCTCGAATCAAAACATCCAACGCTTTTAGCGCGCGTTCAGAGCAGTCCAGGCAGAGCGGCGAAACGAAGCCCGACTTCAGCCCATATGATTCAAAGGCGTCGGAGTTGACGGAAATCAGCGCCATGCCCGAACTTTGACCGCCCGGAATGCCTTTGGTGGGCACAAGATGAATTCGGGTAGCCGGTTTAACTTCACCGCACACCATGCACTCGGCGGGTTCACCCGTAATTTCATGCGTCCGTGCGGCGTATTCCGCCCAAAACTTCGCCACCTGGGGGAGGTCAATCAACCACTGCCCATTCACGCGAAAGGTGACATTCTCCGCAGCGTCATAATCGTCGGGGATTGCGAGCGCGCTGAAGTGGTTTTCATAAAACGCCGCCACAGCCTGCACCTCAGGAAGCTTCAGCCGTTTCGCGCATTCCTGCACGAGTTGCTTGAACGCCTGATGCTGCTCTTGCACGCGCTCGCTCTTTTTCCCCTCGGCGACTTTGCCCAGCACATAGCCGCCGTTATCGCACAGTAAAACAGGCGCGATTTTGCTGGTGCGCAGGTTGCCCAGACTGGGCGCAGGATAGAGCTTCCCCTGTTTTCGCTTGCCCTCGCCTTCCCGCAGGTCTACCATTCCCAGCGGCGCGCCATCCAGCCTCAAGTCGATTAAACGATGGATCTGCACAGGCGCGTAGAGGCTTGGCGGTAATTGAAGACGATGGCTATACTCCACCAACCCTTGAAGCAGCATGGCGTTTCACCTCCCGTAAATCGCGTCGGGCACTTGCAGGACGCCCTGACGCAGGTAGGCATGGAAGAACACGGGTTCGGCTTTGCCGTTGGAATCGAATCGAATCTCGCCCAGTATGCGCCCCAGGTCGTCGCTAAGGGGGATGGGCTGTTCGTCGCCACTGGGTTCGGTGAAGTGGGCGGTGAACTCGCGGCAGCCTAAATAGGGCTGATAATGGCACTTACCGCGCGCCACGCGCCGTCGGAACTGGTCGCGATACGCCGCCGCGTTTTTATCGGCATGGTTTTTCAATACGATGTCGGCGTAAATCAGGTACGCCACATCGCGCAGGGCAAGCGTGTGGCGTTGGGCGCGCGATTCGTCGGCAAAAAACGGCTTGGCGTCGCGCGAAGGGACGCGCTTATCGACCTCATTCCGCATCAGCGAAATATGCCGAATGGGCTTCAGCACATGAATCTCGCGCACGCGCCACTTGAACTCTGGCTTCCAGAAGATTGCCTCCAGCACGCCCCGCGCCGCCGACGGCGTCATCACAGGGTACGAGACGCGCTCCACCTTCATTTCAGGGCGTGTGAAACATGCATACTCGCCCCAAACCTTCACACAAAGCGGACTTCCGTTGCGCATAACAGTACCTCCTGAGTAGACAGAAGTATACTGTATGCTTGAAAGGATTCCTGCTATTTGTGCAGGGCAAATATAAAAACCCCCCTCTCAGGGCGAGAGGGGGGGGCGGAGAGGGGAGCAGGCAGAAGGGAGGTGCTTACTTGCGGTTGGGAGGGAGGATGACCTTGTCGATGACATGAATCACGCCGTTGGTGCACTCGATGTCCGCTTTGACAACCTTCGCGTCGTTGATACGAACAGTGTTGCCTTGAACGCGGATATTGATATTCTGACCCTGCAAGGTCTTGGCAGAACGGAGCTTAACAACATCCTTAGACATAACCTTGCCCGACACGACATGGTAGAGAAGTACCTGCCGCAGGGCTTCCTTATCCTTGAGCAGGGCGTCTACCTGCGCCTTGGGCAGCTTCGCGAAGGCTTCATCAGTCGGGGCGAACACAGTGAACGGTCCCTCGCCACGAAGTGCATCGACAAGGCCCGCCTCCTGAACAAGCTTCACAAGGGTCTTAAACTGACCTGCGCCAACAGCGGTATCAACGATATCCTTCTTCTCGGCGTTCGGCGCCATACCGGCGTAGCCGATCAACGCGCTTGCCAACAAAACGGCAGGTAAACCCCAAATCCATCGGTTTTTCATAGTCGCCTCCAGATGTTTAGCGTGGCGAAATAATACCTCTGGACTTGGGGGGTCGTTCTGTGATTTAAGTCACATTTGGGAAAACAGTTGCTTTCTGCCGAGCAACGGTGTCCACCTGCGCGCTCGACGGTTGCGTTGGCACACGGGCAGGTATCATTCAGGCGACGCGGTATCAGGTTCGGAGGCGTGACTTATGCGGGATTTCAAGGTAAGGATTGCCCCGTCGATTCTCTCCGCCGACTTCGGCGCGATGCGCGAAGCCGTGCTTGCCCTGCAAGACGGCGGCACGGACTGGATTCATTTCGATGTGATGGACGGGCATCTGGAGACCGTGCGCCACATCCTGCCCGCGATTGATCTGCTGCTGATTATGACGGTGAACCCCGGCTTTGGCGGGCAGGCGTTTATTGAGCTGATGAAGCCCAAGATTGTGGAGGCGCGCCTGATGATCGAGCAGAGCGCGCCCCATGTGCTGCTGGAGGTGGACGGGGGCGTCTCGCCTGAGAACGCGCGGGAACTGGTGGAGTTGGGCGCGCGGGTGCTGGTGGCTGGTTCCAGTGTGTTCCACGCGCCGACCCCGCAGGAGGGCGTTCGCGCAGGTCGCCGACGCGCCCCGCGTGACCAATGTCTCGATCCGCAAACTCGGCGAGGACTGGGTGGTGGAAGGGGATATTGAGTATCCCTAAGCCAACACCGCCTGCACCAGCTCCCGCGCAGCGACCACCGACTCGGCGAACACCTGCAGGGCGAACTCGGCGTCCTGCTCGCTCAGAATCAGCGGCGGCTCCATGCGGATTACTTTCGGATTGTTCAGCGTGTACGCCGCAATCACGTCGCGCTGAATCATGTTAGTAATCGTCAGCTCACCGAAGTCGGCTTCGTGGAACTCGACACCTATCATCAGCCCGCGCCCGCGCACCTCCTGAATGAAGTCGGGATACTCCGCCTGCACCTGGCGCAACCCCCGCATGAGCTGTTCGCCCACGCGCTGCGCGTTTTCCACGAGTCCTTCCTGCTCGATGACTTCCAGCGTCGCCAGCCCTGCGGCGCAGGCGAGTTCATTCCCGCCGAAGGTGCTGGTGTGCAGAAGGGGGTTCTCGCCAAACATCTCTTCCCAGAGCGTCGCGCCTGCGGAGAAGGAGCCAATCGGCAGCACGCCACCGCCGAGCGACTTCGCCAGCGTCATGATATCGGGTTTCACCCCCGAATGCTCCACGCCCCAGAGCTTGCCCGTGCGCCCTAGCCCGGTCTGTACCTCGTCCACAATCAGAATCGCGTTATAGCGGTCGCACAGTTCGCGCAGGCGAGGCAGATAATCGTCGGGCGGGATGCGAATGCCCCCCTCTCCCTGAATCGGCTCGATAATCACACCTGCCGTTTGCTCGTCAAAGTGCGCAGCGACGGCGTCGGCATCGCCGTAAGGTACATGCACAAAGCCAGGAAGCAGGGGGGCGAACGGCTTACGGTACACTTCGCGTCCACTGGCGGAGAGACTGCCCATCGTCTTGCCGTGATAGCTGCCGAGGGTGCTAATCATTTTCACGCGCCCCGTTGCCTTCCGCGCGAGCTTGATGGCGCCCTCCACCGCCTCCGTGCCCGAATTGCAGAAAAAGGTGTATTGCAAATTGCCTGGTAGCAGTTGCGCAAGCCGTTCAGCCAGCTGCGCCTGCGGCGCGTTGAACATAATCTTGCTCGGCATCGGCATCATGTCCAGCTGGCGCTTTACGGCTTCCACAACTTTCGGGTGGCGATGCCCCAGCGCGAACATGCCGTAGCCACCAAGACAGTCCAGAAACTTGCGTCCCTGCGCATCCCAAATATAACAGCCTGACGCATACCACTCCACCCCCAACCCTGCAAAGCGAAGCACTTTCGCCAGTCCAGGGTTCAGGTGGCGTTCTGTCAGCTCGGCAATCGTGTCGGTAAACGCCTCAGGATTGTCGGGAAAGCGTATCATAGCTGCGTCATCCCTCTGTGAGATTATACCTACTGATTGGGTTTCCAGACGCCCAGCTCTTCCAGTCGGCGGGCGAGGGTCGCTACGGGCAGCCCGACCACATTGAAATAACAGCCCTGCACCTTTTCGATGAGCAGTGCGCCGTACTCCTGAATGCCGTACGCGCCTGCTTTGTCGAAGGGTTCGCCTGTTGCGATGTACCAGCGGATCCACTCGTCACTGAGTGGGCGGAAGGTCACGCGCGAGCGTGGTGCATCCAGCACTACTTGGGTGGTGCGCCCGTTCTGACGGAGGAGCAGGCACAGCGCGGTAATCACGGTGTGGGTGCGCCCTGCGAGCAAGCGGAGCATTTCGAACGCCTCGCGCTCGTCGGCGGGCTTGCCCAGCACGCGCCCCTCAACGACCACCAGCGTGTCGGCGGCGATAATGAGCGCGTCGGAATAACACGGCGCGACCGCCTCTGCTTTCGCTCGCGCCAGTCGCTTGCCCAGCAGGGCAGGACGCGCCGTGAACGCAGGCAGGGACTCCTCAATCTGCGCTGGATGTACCTCGAACGGCTTGCCGAACAATCGCATCAACGCCCGCCTACGCGGTGATTGCGACGCCAACACCCAGCGCAACGACTCCATACCTCAATCCACCGACGCCTCAAGGAAGCTGCGAATGTCCTCCTCGCTCATGTTCGGCTCCCCTGGCGCCACATTATTGAGCTTGCCCTCCAGCATCCAACGCTCCAACTGGTCGACAAGGTCAAACAGATGGTCAAACGAGTCCACGATGAACAACAGCGGCTGGTAGTGGTCGATTTCGAAGTGTTGGTTGATAACCCACTCCAGTTGAATGGGATAGCGTTGCACCTCGGGGGATTCGATGGCGTGCGCGATCTCGCCGTAGGAGCTGAGCAACCCGCTGCCGTACACCTTCAGTTCGCCGTTCTTGCCGCGCATCAAGCCGAACTCGATAGTGAACCAGAAGAAGCGCGCCAGCGCGCGGGTGATACTAATAATCCGCTGCACCTGCAGTTCGGGGTCTTTGATTTCCCGAACGAGACGCGCGGCGGTGTGCGCCGCCTCCCCAAATCGCACCAGGGTGTCCGCGAACCGCTTGTCGGTGTGCATCGGCACATGCCCTGCAATGTCGTGGAAGATGTCGGGTTCAGGCAGGTAGTCGAGCGAGTTGATGTCGCGTACGGTAATTGTGGTGGGGAACTCGCGTCGGCGCAAGCAATCAAAAAAGATGTAGGCAGGCACATAGCCCGTGACCGCCTTCGCCTTGAAGCCCGTCAGCGGCGCGAGGAACCGATTCACATCGTCCAGACGCGGCACGCGGTTCGGGTCTAAACAGAGTTTGGACACGCCCTCCAAAAACTTCTCGGTGGCGTAGCGTTGCCAGCGGTCTTGAATGCGGGCATAGAGCCGTCGCCACGCTTCGTGGTTCTCCTCCGAATAGAGCTCGTAGGGCTGCTCGATATAGAGCTCGCCGCGACTGCGGGCAACCTCAATAAACGGGGCTTTCGTGGTGGTCAGCCCCATGCCGGGGTACAGCTGTGTCTCCGTAAGCGCCATTGCTCTCAACCTCCACCTTTTAGGATACCCCACAGCTGGCTTCATTCCTGCTGGAGCATTTTCGACGCTTCGTGCAAGAGGGTTTCGAGTGTCGCGTCGCGATAGCCGCGGGATTGCACCTGCATCAGGAGCTGCTGCGCTTCAGCGGGGCGTTTTTGCAGCAGACGCAGGCGTCCCATCGCGATGCCAAAGGCAATTGGGTCAGGGTCGCGTGGCGCTGCCTCCTGCAAATGTCGCTCCGCCAGCTCCAGTTCGCCCCGATTCATCCAGTAGTGCGCGGCGGTAATCCACTTGCTGGCAGATTGCAGCTGCTTCAACCCCTGCTCGGCGACGGAGCCTGCGGGGTTGGTCATCAGCGCGTATGCCTTGCGGAACTCGGCTTCCGCGAGGTCTAATCGGACGCGACGAAGGTAGATTACTCCCAGCGTCTGATGCCCCATGTAGCGGGGCGGATTGCCCAGCACATGCTGCCGCAGAATGCGCTCCGCCTCGTCCTGCTCGCCGCGCTCCAAAAGCATCACCGCGAGGTTATTCCACCCCAAGACATTGCTCGGTTCAATCTCCACCGCCTTGCGGAAAAGCGCCATCGCTCCGTCTGAATCGCCCAGTCGCAGCAGCGCGACGCCCTTGTTCACATACCCCATCCCGCTGCGCGGGGCGACCTGAATCGCTTTCTCTGCGTACTCGAGCGATTCGGCATACCTACCCATCCTATGATACAGGTCGGACAAGTTGCTGAAGCCGATGGGCGACTGCGGCGAGGCTATCGTGAGCCACTTCCAGAAATGCTCTGGGTCGCGCCAGTTTGGAAGATTATAGGCGGTCGTAATCAGCAGGGCGACACCCCAGAGGATAACCATAAGCCTCCCTACCCTTGCCTGCAACCTCTTGCATACGCCACGGGAGCGGAGCAGGCTGGGCGGAGGCAGCTGCAGCAGCCCCAACAGCGTCAGCGCGAGCGGGAAAGTCAGGAACCGCTCTGCTGTGAACACACCGTAGGCAAACTCCAGCGGGCGCAGGTTCAGCACGGGCAATAGGCTCACCAGGGCTGCTGCGAACAGCCAACCTGCGCTGAGACGACGCCAGACCAAGTACGCCACGCTCAGCAAGATCAGCACCGCGCCCCCGAGCTGTGCCCACGCCCAGCCATCGCCCACAGGCACGGGCAACTCAGAATGATGAACAGGCGTGATGCTGAAAAACGGAACGAAAGCCAGCCCTGTAAGCGTGGTTAATGTGCGTCCTATCAGGAGCAGATGCTGCACGGGAGTTCCCGCCTCAATCTGCGCATCCCCTATCGGCTCGGTAAACAGGTAGCCCAGCGCGGCGTAGCGGATGCCGAAGTAAATCACGAGGGTAAGCCCCACCGCCCAGTAGAGCGCGTGTTCCGCACGGGCCAGGTGCGCGAGCGACTCGCGTTCGGAACCGCCTCTGCCCCACGCCCGCTGCCACAGCAACAGCACCAGCGGAAACATCAACGCCATCTCCTTGCACAACAACGCACCCAGAAAGGCAAGGCTCACTCCCGCCAGTCGCCACCCACCCATCAAGCGTCCCTCCAGCCAGAGCGCCAGCAGCAGAAACAGCGTCGCCATCAGGTCATAGCGCGAGGAGACAAACGCCACACTCTCCACCAGCGCGGGATGCACGCCATACAGCGCGCCTGCCAACAACGCCAGACCGCGATTCGCCAGCATGCGCACCCCCAGCGCCATCACAAGCGATGTGTTGAGGAGATGAATTAGCACATTGGCAGCGTGGAACGGCGCAGGATTGTCCCCCCAAATCCAGATTTGCACGAGCAGGCTGCTGAGCGCAAGCGGGCGGAAATAGTTCGGTGAGAAGTCGAGGGGCTGACGCACCGCTTCCAGCCAGCGAGACGGCGTGCGATAATCGACGCGCCCGTAAATGATTTGATCATCGTCCCACACGAACTTGAAATGTAGCGTTTGCCAATAAAGCACGCCCACAAGGGTCAGCACTCCAAGCGCACCAAGCCAAAACGCCCACCGCGAATCGTCCCGAAACACCCGATAGTATACTCGCTCTGAGGCTACATGGTACACTTTATGCCATGCAACGCCTGTGCCTGATTGGAGCCGTGCTTCTTGCGCTGACTGCGATGGCATCCTCGCCTGAGCAGAAAACCTTCAAAGAGCGACTGCCCGGCACAACGGTTGAGTTCGAGATGGTCTACATCCCGCCTGGGCGTATCGAACTGCCCGACCCTGATAACCCCAACCAGGTGCGCGTTGTGGAAATTCAAGGCTTCTGGATCGGCAGGACCGAAGTCACTTGGGACGAGTACGGAACCTATGCGTTTAGCAAAGACATCGCGGAGGAAGAGAAACGGCGCGAGGCGGACGCCATCGCCAAGCCGAGCAAGCCCTACGGCGCGATTGATCGTGGGTTCGGCTATGAGGGCAATCCCGCGATTGGTATGACCTTCGCCGCCGCACAGCGCTACTGCGAATGGCTCAGCAAGATGACAGGCAAAAAGTACCGCTTGCCGACCGAAGCCGAGTGGGAGTACGCCGCGCGAGCGGGCACACTCACGCGCGAACCGCTCCCGCGCGAAATGCTGGACCAAATCGCGTGGCATCTGGAGAATTCCGACCTCAAACCCCATAAAGTGGCGCAGAAGCGACCCAACGCTTGGGGGTTGTACGATATGCTGGGCAATGTGATGGAGTGGTGTGTCGGTCTGGATGGCAAGGCGGTGGCGTGCGGCGGCTCGTTTCTGGATAAGCCAGAGCAAGTGCATCCTGGCGCACGCGCCCGCCAGACCCCCGACTGGAACATGACCGACCCACAGTACCCCAAGAGCCGCTGGTGGCTCTCCGATGCGCCGTTCGTCGGGTTGCGCGTCGTATGTGATGCTCCCCCGCCTCAATAAGCAGGTATTTGATAACCCCCTTAGTGCAAAGCGCCGCCCGAAATGCCAATAATTCCCTCAGTATGGCGTGGGCGAACTGGCTAACGCGGGCGTTGCGCAACTCCGACTTGATGATTGCGCTGGCAATCCTTGTCGTGGTCACGATGCTGATCCTGCCAATGCCCAAGTGGATGCTGGACACTTTCATCGTGTTCAACTTCGCCGCGTCGATCGTGATTGCGCTGATGGCGGTCAACATCACGAACCCGCTGCAGTTCTCGGTGTTCCCAGCGTTGCTGTTGGTGACCACGCTGTTTCGGCTGGCGTTGAGCATCGTCGCCACGAAGTTAATCTTGGGCACGGGCAGCGCGGGCAAGGTGATTGAGACCTTCGGACAGTTCGTGGTGGGGGGCGACTTCGTGGTGGGCGTGGTGGCGTTCTTAATCTTAGTGGTGGTGCAGTTCGTAGTGATTACGAACGGCGCAGGGCGCGTGGCGGAGGTCGCCGCGCGCTTCACCCTCGACGCGATGCCCGGCAAGCAGATGGCAATCGACGCCGACCTGAACGCAGGGCTAATCACCCAAGAGGAAGCCAAGCGTCGCCGCCGCGCGATTGAGCTGGAAGCC
>CALKLF010000060.1 GCA_937992175.1 uncultured Fimbriimonadales bacterium
CGACAGCATTCCTGCCGTCGCGCTGTTCCGATAAGTTGTTCACCTACGACGGAAGAATGCCGTCGCACCAAGGTCAGACTGTGCATTGCGACGGCAGGAATGCCGTCGCACCAAGGTCAGACTGTGCATTGCGACGGCAGGACTGCCGTCGCACCAAGGTCAGCCTGTGCATTGCGACGGCAAGCATGCCGTCGCACCAAGCACACTGTCGTTTTGCATACGATTTTTAGCCGTAGGCGCTCAGGAAACCCCCTCCCGCGTCAGTCCCTGCAGCACGCCGTGCGCCGCTGCCGCGCTCGATTCCAGCGCGCCCTCCATGTAGCCGACGAACATGCTCAGATAGTCGCCTGCAAAGTAGACTCGTCCCTCAGGCTGGCGCAGGAGGGGCAACGCTTCAGTCAGATAGCCCGGCGGGTGGTGGATGTAGGCGTGTAGCGCGAACGGGTCGGCTTGCCAGTCGTAGCTGCGCGCCGTGAGAACCTGCGCCCGGCATTCAGGGTACATCACCTCCAGCGTTTGCAGGCACTGCTCGATGCGTGCCTGTTCCGAGAGGCTGCCCCAGCGGCGCGCGGGTTCGCCTCCCGTCCAGAAGGAGAGGATGCCCATTTCGCCGTTCTGCAGGTCGGTCTCTTCCCAGATGGCGGTGATGTCGGGCTGGTTTGCACGGGCGCGAGGCGCGTGCGTGCGCCAGAATCGTGTACGAAACTGAATCAGGGTGCGGATGACCGCGCCTTTCCCAGCGAGGCTCAGCGCGTCGCGCCGCTGCGGAGAGAGCGCGGGCGTCCACTCCAGCTGCGTCAGCACGGGGAACGGCAGGGCGACAATCGCGTAGCGGGCTTCAATCGTATACGGGTTGCCTTCGCGCCGACAGTGAACGCGCACGCCCTGCGCAGTCTGCTGAATCGCCTCAACAGGCGTATTCAGCAGCAGCTCACCGCCCTGCGCCGTGAAGCCATGCGCGAGCGCTTTAGGCAGTGTCTCTGTGCCGTCGCGCAGGCGATAGACGCCCGCATCCACGCGCTCGCCGTAGAACGCCTCCTGCGCCACAATGCTCAGAAACGACAGATGCTCTGGCTCGGTCGCCTCCAGGTTGCGAGCGTAGCGTCGGAACAGCGGCTCGCCCGCCTGCCATAGCCCGCGCTGCTCCGCCCAGTCGCGCATCGAAAGCCTATCAAGTGGTTTGAGCGCGTCAGGAACCTGCCACGGACAGTGCGGTTCAGGAATCTGATGGGTGTGTTCATACACCTCGTCCCAGAGGCGTCGCCATGCTGTCTGCGCGGCGCGCGCGGCGGGTGGCGTTGGCGACACGCCCCAGAAGTTCGGACGAGTCGAGACATACAGATCGAAATGTTTCGCTAAACCAAGCACACGCGTATGGTTCGAATCGATAAACTCGGGACCGAGTTCGGCGTGCTGCCCCTCTAATCCGTCACGCCATGTGCAGACGCGCCCGCCCACGCGCGCACGCGCCTCCACAAGACCCACAGAATAGAAAGCCTCACGCAGGAGATAAGCGGCATACAGCCCAGCCAGCCCAGCCCCAAGCACGACACAGTCGTATCGCTGGTTTTGGCAATCGTTCATAGTCTCACCCTAAACGGTGGTGTACCGAATTGTACCCTACGAAAATACCGCCGCGGAAGTCGTTTTCAGACAGGTCGGTGAGGAGTCTCCTGTGCCTCGCCCCACACATCGTACACATCTGCAGCCGTAATGGTCACATCCACGAATTCGCCCACCTGCGCCGTACAGTGCTGGACATACACCAGTCCGTCCACATCGGGCGCGTCTCGGTGGGAGCGTCCAACCGCGTACTTGCCGTCATCGCTCTCGGTCTCTATCAACACACGCACAGTCGTGCCCACGAGTCGCTGATTGCGAGCAAGTGAAATCGGCTGCTGGAAACGCATGAGTTTGTCGTAACGCTCACGCTTTACTTTGAAAGGTACTTGATTAGGCAGCTCGGCGGAGGGCGCGCCCTTCTCGCGAGAGTAGATGAACGCCCCTACGCGGTCCAGCTGCGCCGCTTGCATAAAGTCGAGCAGGTTCTGGAACTCCGCTTCGCCCTCGCCAGGGAACCCTACAATGAAGGTGGTACGAATTGCGATTTCAGGCATGGCAGCACGCAGCTGCTCGATCATCTTCAGGTAACGTTCGCCGTCGCCCGGACGACGCATGGCGCGGAGAACCGTTGCGTCAGCGTGCTGCAGTGGTACATCGAGATACTTGACCACCTTGGGCAGGGTCGCCATGGTCTCGATGAGTTCCTCAGTGATGCGCGAGGGATAGGCGTAGTGAATGCGGATCCATTCAATCCCTTCAACATCGCTCAACGCGCGCAGCAGGGTAGGGAGCATGAACTTCCTGTACAGGTCGTAGCCGTACTGGGTGGTATCCTGCGCAATCAGGTTAATCTCCTTCGCGCCGTGTTCCGCGAGCCAGCGCGCCTCTTCCAGCACGCGCTCCAGAGGCTTGCTTACATGTCTGCCGCGAAACGAGGGGATAGTGCAGAAGGTGCAGCGGTGATCGCAGCCCTCTGAAACCTTGAGGTACGCTGTCCACGGCGCGCGGCTACGCAGGCGTGTGGGCACATCGGCCCAGCGGTGATGGGGTGGCTGAATATCGACGAGTGGCTGGCGGCTGGTCGACGTGGAGTCCACAATCTCTGCGAAGCGGGCCATCTGACCGACGCCCACCCAGGCGTCCACCTCAGGCAACAACCGCTTGAGCGACTCGCCCAGCCGCTGCACCATGCAGCCCGCGACGATGACACGCTGCGTCTTGCCCTGCTTTTTGAGTTGCAGCGCTTCGCGGATGACCTGCATGCCCTCCCGTTGCGCCGACTCTAAGAACCCGCAGGTGTTAATAATCACCACATCGGGCGTGTCGGTGAGCGCGTCGAGCCGATAACCCGCGCGTTGCAACACGCCTGCGATCTCCTCCGAGTCGACCTCGTTTTTCGCGCAACCGAGCGTGATGAGGCGTACCGTGCTGGACATCGAGTAAAAGTATACCTGCTTCCTGGGGCAGCGAGCGTGTGGCGCAGGCGGCGCGTCACCGTCCCACGCGTCGCCCTAATCGCGTGGTGATTTCGTGGGGCGTCGTGTGCAACAGACGCGCAAGGGTCTCCACGCGCACCTCCGCTGCGCCGTCGCGCCCAATCAGAGTCGCGATGTCCCCAACCTGCACGGTGGGCAGGTCGGTCGCATCCACCATCACCATGTCCATGCATACGCGACCTATCTGAGGAACGAGTTTGCCGTGAAGCGCGACGGGCGCAAGGTTAGTTAACCCAATTGGGTAGCCGTCGGCGTAGCCCACCCCGAGAGTGGCGACGCGCGTGGGGCGTTCGGCGCGGAACCACGCGCCGTAGCTCACGCTGCGCCCTTTCGGGATGGTACGCACGGAGACCACCCGCGCCCGCCAGCGCAACACAGGTTGCAGACGCTGGCACAGTGGATGCGCCTCCTGCCCCGCTGGGGCGATACCGTAGAGCAGTAGCCCGATGCGCGCGCCATCGAGCAGGCTGTCGGGAGCCGTCAACACACCTGCGCTCGCAGCAGCGGAGAGCGGCGTATGCGGGAAGCCGCACGCCTGCAAACGCGTCACAATCTGTAGAAACTGGCGCAGCTGTTCCTGCGTGAACTCGGGATCGCTCTCGGCGCAGGCGAAGTGCGTGAAGACGCTCCGCCATTCCAGCGGCGCATCGGGGCAAAACACCCTCAGGAACAGCTCAATTTCCTCAGGCGTCAGCCCCAGTCGGCTCATGCCTGTGTCTATCTCCAGATGCACGGGCAGCGGGCGGTTAAGCGACGAGGCGACGGCGCGCGCCTGTTCATAGGCACGCGGGGAGTCGATGACGCTCTCGATGGCGTACTCCGCTGCGGCGCGCCACTCTTGAGGTGTGGCAGGCGGATAGAGGGTCATCAGGCGAAATGACACCTCCCGAACTGCTCCGCGCAGTTCGATAGCTTCGCTCAGACTGGCAACGATGAAGCAGCTCACACCTGTCGGTAAGAGCGCGTTCACAGTTTCCACCGCGCCGTGCCCGTAAGCGTCGGCTTTCACCACTGCCCACAGCGTGCGCGCCTCGCCGAGATACCCCATCAGAGTGCGCGCGTTGTGTTGCAGGGCGGCACGGTCTATCTCAATCCAGTTCGTCGGGTATGCCACAACGATATTGTACCAAGCGCCCCCATCGCGTACTAAATTCAGCTGGAATACCTGCCTCTCCCCTTGACATTTTCCAAAAATCGATATATAATAGAGATAGCGGAAGGCAGTTGCAGTCTAAGCGAGCAGGGCAGGGAGGTACTCTCCACCTCAGCGGTTTGCTGAGCCACTTCCTTTCCCGCATTACGCTGCTATGCTTTCCCCGCGATGGCAAATTCCCCCCGAATTCGGGGGAATTTGCCCCCAAATGGCTCTTGACCTGTCCGCTTTTGGCGGGTTTTTGAGTCTTTAACGCATGGAGCGTCCGTATAGGGCGTCCCGAAAGGAAGGAAGGTGACTGCCATGTATCATGCGGAAAGGACATCGCTGTATGCGGAGCATCAGTTCTATGCAGCGCTGCGCGAGCGGATTGAGCGGCTGGTACGACGCTATTGTCGCTCCAACGACGATGATGTTGCGGATCTGACCCAGGAGTGCGTGCTGCGGGTCTATAATAACCTGGATAGCCTGCGCGACCTGGATAAGATTGAGCCCTGGCTCCGAACTGTGGTGCGCAACGCGGTCTACACTTGGTATCGTGAGCGCAAGCGCGAGCAGGAAACCTACTCGCTGGGACTGGAGTCGGATTATGAGACAGATACCTACTCCATCCCTGAAGATGATTTATTGTTGTATTTTGTGTTGCAGGAAGCGATGCAGACGCTGTCGGACAGCGACCGGCAGATGTTCGAGTTGCGCTATGGCGTCGGCTTGAGCTATCGGGAGATTGCCCAGCAGATGGGCTTGAACGAGGAAGCCGTGCGCAAGCGCATCACGCGAGCGCTGTCGCGTCTGAAAGCCCATCCAATCATCCAGTCTATCATGACGGAAGGTGGTTAAGTATGGATTGCAGGCGAGCGCAGGAGTGGATCGAGGCGTATATCATGGGCGACCTCGCTCCGGAGCTCGCCGACGAACTGGAAGCGCACCTGAGAGAGTGCGACGCTTGCCAGCGTCACTATGAGGAGCAGAAGCGGCTGATTGCGCTGCTGAAACGTGCGTTCCGCGTGAAGCAGCGCTTCGCATAAGCAGGTGCGACGATGTTCTTGTCGTCGCATCGAAGCCAGCGACAGCCTTGCGGGTGCGACGACATTCTTGTCGTCGCGAACTGGTGGCTTTGGCGCGACAACAAGAATATCGTCGCACCAGAGCGACTATGCCGCCGCGCGTTGCTGGCGATTCGCGAGGCTGATTTCGCGGATCATGCGCAGCTCCTCCTCAGGGATCTCGAGGAACAGTTTGACCATGTCGGGGTCGAACTGTTTCCCTGTGCAGCGAATGATTTCCTCGCGCGCCTCTGCGAAGCTGAGCGCTTTGCGGTAGGGGCGGTCGGAGGTCATTGCGTCCAGGGTGTCGGCGATGGCGAAGATACGCGCTCCCAACGGGATGGCTTCGCCCGCCAACCCGTAGGGGTAGCCCTGCCCATCCCAGCGTTCGTGGTGGTGCAACACGATGGGCGCGGCAGGGCGCAGCGCGTCAATCTTCATGCACATTCGGTAGCCAATCACGGGATGCTGCTTCATAATCTCCCACTCTTCGGGCGTGAGTGGTCCGGGTTTATACAGAATGCTGTCAGGCACACCGATTTTGCCGATGTCGTGTAGCAGTGCGCCATGCTCGATGTTGACCAGTTCCTCCACCGATAGATTCAGACGGTTCGCCATCGCCATCGTGTACGCCGCCACGCGCTCCGAGTGTCCCTCCGTTTCCGTATCGCGCGTATCCAGCGCCGCCAGCAGGGCGTCCAGCGTCGCCCGATAGGATTTCTGCACAGCGTCTTCGTACTGGCGCGTCTGGTTCGTCAGCATGGAGTGGCGCGTCAGGTTGCGCTCGATCATAATCGGGATCTCGTGGATGTTGTAGGGTTTGGTGATGAAGTCGCTCGCGCCCTGTTTCAACGCCTCGCGCACCATCTCGATGTTGCCGTAGCCTGTAATCAGGATCACGGGCGTCTCGGGCGCGCGCTCGCGTATCTGGCGTAGCAGGTCGAAGCCGTTCATGCCCGGCATGAAGATGTCGCTTAGCACGATGTCGATTGGCTCGCGCTCCAGAACGCGCAACGCCTCCGCGCCCGACGACGCCGAATACACCTGATACCCCCCATCCTCCAGCACAAAGTGGAGCGTTTCCCGCACCAGGTCGTCGTCGTCCACAATCAGCACATTCCGTTGCGGCGGCGCGACGAGAACCGTCGGCTCCACAGGTTCAAACAGTTGGTAGACTTGCATCCCGTTGTGTCCTCCCTACGCATCCATGCGCAAGGGAATTTTTGCCACAAACGGGCGTTTTATTAAGGGGGAAATCGGAAAACTGGTAGTTTTGTGGAGACCCGAACCTCCAACTCGGGCGAGTCCCGCGCAGGTTGTCATCGCTCCAGTTTTTTGAGTATTTTCGCTGCTTCCTCGGGGGTCAGCTTGGGATTTTGCGCCGCCTGATATGCCTGCTCGAGCGTATCGCGGAGTGGGTAATCGGGGGGGAGCGCCTGAATCAGCTGCAGCATCGTCGCGCCTGCAGGCAAGCCCAATCGGCGGCAGAGTCGGCGGCGCGTATTCTCCAGAATTGTCTCAAAGGCGGGTTGCGCTGCCTGCGCACGCTCGTAAACCCCTGCCAACGCCTCGACGTACTCGCCGAGGGCAGGCGCGCGGGGCGGGGCAGGGCGAGGCAGTCCGAACCGCTTGCCCACCGAATACATCACAATCACGGTCAGCAAGAGCAGGTGCGCAAAGGCAATCCGCACACCCGTCGGCGCAACGCCCCAGAACCCACGCGCTTCGCGCTCCACTACCAGGTCGCCCTGACCAGCATCGTCGAAGTAAATCACGCCGCCCTGAGGAAGCATTTTGCGCGCGACCGCCAGAATGAACGCGCCGTTGTCGGCGTCGCGCAGATGCTCATTCGTGAGCCACTGCCAGTCGGCGCACTCAAATACAACCCCGTCTTCGTAGTACCAGAGCGCGCCTTTGATTGCGCCGCCTGAGCGGAGCAGAGGAACCCAGCGTCCCTCGCGGGGCGAGAGACTAACGCGCTGGTCGCCCAGACGCACTTTGGAAATCTGCTTGACCCATGGAGCGGGCAGGACAGGCGACGCCTCCACAAACCGATTCACAGGGAACTGAAAAGTGGGCAGGCGGCGGAAAGCTTCCTCCTTGAGCGGTTCCGGCAGGCGGTCGTCGCCGCTTAGCAGCAGCACACGCCCACCCCGCCGCAGCCATGTGTCCAGCGACTCGGCGTCTTCGTCTGTCCATAGTGCCGACGCGCCTGTCCCGCCTATGGTGAGTTCGGGCGGGAAAATCACCAGCATATCCGCGTCTTTGGGCAGATGGCGGAAGGTGCGCTGGAGGGAGCGTATCGTGTAGCCGTTGCGCTCCAGCAAGCGTGCGAAGCCCTTCGCTCCGAACCGATGCTGACTGTAGCTGAGGGGCAGGGGACTGTAGCGTCGGTCGCGCGCCTCCTGCGCCAGGCGCAGCGAGTAGAGCAACAACCCCGCCACAACCCCAATCAGCAGGACCAGCCCGAATCGCTCATGCAGGAACCGCATGCGGTTGGAGCCTCCTGAAGAGCGTTTCAAACGCCTGCTCAAATTCGCGGTAGGTCGCTTCGTCGGGCATGGCACCGCCGTACCAGATGGAATCGAACTGCAGGGTAAGGGGGCGGAGCAGCTGATACGCCTCCTCGCGCAGAGCAGGGTCGGGCAGGGAAGCAGGGGAGGGGGAGAACAGGGCGAGCGGCGGCTGGCGCAGTCGCTGCAGATGCTCCCAGTTCGTCAGCGCGGGGTCATAGTCCAGCAGGTGCGCTTCATGCAACAGACGCAGGACGCCCAGATAGAAAGCGCGCGTCGCGTGTTGCCAGTTCTGTTCGTAGGCAAGCCGTCGCGCCAGCTCGCGCCACTCCAGCGCGCTCAGCGCCCGCGCGTCCCGAAACGCTTCCGAGAGGGGCAGAAGGGCAGGCTTCGCACGCCGTGAAAGACGCAAACGCCCAATCAGATAAGACGCCGCCAGCCCTATCGTAAGGACGAGCAATACGATCACAAACCACTGTAAAAACGGCTGCAGTCCGCCGAGTCGCGCTCCACCAACACCTCCGAACAGACGCTGCAGCCAGCGGATGAACGACTCCAGCGCCTGCTGGAAGGCTTCCGAGAGGCGTTCGAGGAACGACTTGGGCGGAACCTGCATGTCAGGCTCAGCGAAAATAGCATCCAGTTGCGCTTTGACTTGCTGGGGCGATGGAGCAGGGGAGGGCGGCGACTGTACTGTCTGCTGGTACGCCCCGACACTCGTCAGCGCGTCTGCTATCGCCGCGACATCGTTCGTTTGCTCAGCCTCAGTAATCAGTTGCTCCAGCGGCGCGCGCGCCTCAGAGGGCAGGGAAGCGAGGGCGCGCTGCGCCTCTTGCAGGAAAACTTTTCGCTCGGCGGGCTGGGCGCGACGCGCGCGCTCCAACGCACTACGCGCTTGTTGCAACGCTTCCGCTGGCTCGACTGCATAAGCAAGAAAGTAGAGCAGGGAAGAGAGGAAAAGAGTCAAAAGCTTGCCCCCACTCCCTTGCCTGATAAGGGTACACGGCGCTACTTCACCTTCAGGCGCAACCGTCGCATTTTCCTCCGCTTGCTGAACCTCACCCCCCAGCCCCCTCTCCGTAAACGGAGAGGGGGAGCCGTGTGTGTGCCGAGCGGCGTCTCCCCCCTCTCCGTAAACGGAGAGGGGGGTAAGGGGGGTGAGGTTGGAAAAATCGGGGGCACGCGCGGCGAGATTATAATCAGACGATGTACCCCTATCAGCATCCTCTTGCCCCCACCCCCACTGTGTCGGAAAGGGGGAATCTATACTCCCCTCTCCCACGCCGTGGGAGAGGGGCAGGGGGTGAGGACGCTCAACTTTCCCCACGCTGCAGAACCTCATAAATGTCCAGCCCCTCCGTGCGATAGCGCAGGTCAAAATAGAGCAGAATGCTGGTCATATACATCGCGGGCATCACGAACATATAGGCGACATAAGACAGCGATTCGTACACCTGATTGATGGAGAGCCACCAGCGCGTGAAAATCTGCTCAGGATCTGCATAGATCGCGATTAAACCGATGATAATCCCCAGAAGCAGGAACAACAGAAGTATCACCGCTAGCATGAACACGGTCTGCGCGCCCCAGAAGGCGAGGCAACACAGCACCGCATGCCTGAGATTGGGACGCACCAGCGCAAACGCGCGTGAGAAAGCGGTAATCGCGTCCACCTTATCTTCTAACACCACAATCTGGGGAAGGATCATAAACCACACATTAATCATCGCGGCAAGCACAAGCATGGGGATACTGATAATGAGCAAGAGAACCGACATCAAAACCACGCCCAGCGTGAGGCTGCCGCCCGTAATCGCCGCGCCTCCCGCAAACACGACCAGCATCGCCATAAAGTAGCCCAAAAAGAGAATCGAATACAGTCCACTTAGCGTGAGCATCGCCAGCAGCTGATTCGCAATCAAATGCCAGAAGCGCGGCTTCAGTCGCGCCCACAGAGCGGACAGGGTTATAGGCTCGTCCACTGCCAACATCCGAAATGCGAGCGTGGTGAACGCGGCGTGCGCCACTGGCGCAACGAGCAGGTAGGGCAACATCAAGACAACCCCAAGATAATCCAATGCGAGCGAGATGAACGGATTGCCTGCCGAGGTCGCATCCAGATAGACTATCGGAACGAGCAAGAGCAGGGAGAAGACAATCGGGATCAGGTACACCCAGAGCGAGATGCGGAACAGCGGCTTGAAGTTCTCGCGGTAGTAACTCACGGCGTCGTCCATGAGTTCGAACGGCGTGGCGGGACGGCTGAGCGTGCGAAACCGCGACTGTAGAATCGCCGTCCCCAGCGTCGAGATGCGCCAATCGCCAGTGCGTGCATGCGTTTCCATCGCTATCGCAACCCTTTCTCGCGCAGGAGATGGTAGACCCACTCGCGCGCGGCAGAGGGCAGGGGAGCAGGGCACTCAGCCGCGTAATCAATAACTTGATGATACTGCCCCTCCAAGTAGGTCTCGTCCAGCGCCGCTTGTAAGTGTACCTCGACATCGGGGTCGGAAGGGAGCAGGGGAATGGCGATTCGCGGCAGAGGTTGTGGCAGGTCGATGAACCACACATCGGCTTCCGCGCCGCCCCAGCCTGCACGGTGTAGACAGACCAGATAGTCCCACGAGGGACGCACCCGACGCAACATCTCCGCAGGCGGGAACGCCGTGTGCGCCCCAGCGTGCAGTAGGTCAACCTCTATTAAGTGAGTCTGGCTGCGCAACAGGTCGCGCTGTTTGCGCAGGTAGAGACGACGCCCTGTAGAGTTGGGCGTCTTGTTCGTGGGGCTAAGTATCTCGATGACGCTCACGAGTTGACGCCCCTTGTGGCGTACGGAATAGATTTCGATGAATGGCTCCCGCAACGGCTCTGTAAGGATTTCGATATGCACAGGCGCGTCGGCGATGGCAGCGCCGCCAGAGGAAGGATGGGGTTGCCCCCGACGGACGCTCACTGCCACATCAGGGAGGTAGCCTTGGCGAACGCCGTCCCGCTCCACATAGACGCGCTCCTGGATGAGCGCTGCATACCCTTCGGGCAATACGCGATTGAGCTGGCGGCGCAGCACGCTAATCAGGGTGTGATGCACATCGCCCCACAGCGCGAGGTCTTCCAGATAGGGATTCATGCCCGGAAATGGGTTCGCGACGCTCATAGGGGTAATTTACCTCTTTTCAACTCTTGGACATCGCCTCTGTCCCGACAGGCGCGCCACTTGCTCCTCTAAGAACGCTAACTGCGCTTCGGGGGTGGGGAGGCTGAGAATCTGTTCGGCAGGGATTGGCTCGCCAAAGCGCACACGCACAACGCCGAATGCAGGCTTGGGAACCAACTTGCCATACGGCAGGATTTTATCCGTCCCCACCAGCCCCACTGGCAGCACAGGGGCGCGCGTCTGACGCAGGATGAGCAGCACCCCAGGCAGGAACGGCTGCAAATCGCGCGTCTCGGAGAGTTCGCCTTCGGGGAAGATGGCTAACGCCTCGCCGCGCTGCACGGTCTCGGCAGCTAACTTGAGAGCGTTGCGGTCTGCCGTGCGCTGTTTGACGGGAACCATCTTCGCCAGGCGGGCAATCGCACCGATGACGGGGATGCCCGAGATGTCGGCGCGTCCCATAAAGCATAGGTGGCGCGGCGCGGCGTACCATAGAATCGGCGGGTCGGCGAGCGAGAGGTGGTTTGAGACGACAATCAACCCGCCGCGGCGCGGCACATTACGGCGTCCCTCAATTCGGAGCCACACAAAAAACGGGAACCGAAAAGTTATCGCGAAGAGGACTTTGAAGAACACATAGGCGAGGTCGAAAACGATTCGGTTCCACAGGGCGCGCATAGAGTCCGATAAGTGGGATTATGTTAACTATAGTCGTCGGGCATGCCCTCCGCTTCGAGCACCGACTCCGCCATGTAAATCGGCGCGCGGAAGCGCAGCGCGAGCGCAATCGCGTCGCTGGGGCGCGAATCGATCTCAATCTCCTCGTCACCGTGCAGCAGGTAGATTTTGGCGTAGAATGTGCCTTGCCACAGGTCATCAATCACGACGCGATCGATGCTCACGCCGAGTCGCGTCAAGATATTGCGCGTCAGGTCGTGGGTCATCGGACGCGGCGGCGTATCGTCGTTCAAGGCGGTCACGATGGCGTGCGCTTCGAAGGGACCAATCACGATGGGCACGGTGCGCCCGTAGTTGTCGCGCAGTTGCACCAGTAGCGCGCGCGGCTGCCCATGCTCGATTCGTTCATAGACGCCCGTCACGCGCACTTCCAGCTCGCGTCCCCCGCCTTCCATTCGAGCGGCGCGCTCCTCCAGCTCACTGGTCGTCTCGCCCCCAAATAAACGCTGCAGCCGCGCTTCGATATCCTCGACGCCCTCGTCATTGTCTTCTTCAAAAAAATCCTCAAACGGGTCGTCGTCTTCGATGTCCTCGAAGAGTTCATCGAAGTCGTCTTCGGGGTCTTCGTCATAGCGCCGTTTGCGTTCGTCGTCGCGCATGGTCTCGCCTCCTTAGCCCGCGCGGGTGCGCGCCACTACCTCCATTAGGAAGTCGCGGTTCGATTTAGTGCGCTGCAGCAGGCGGATGAGCTGCTCCGCCGCCTCCACAAGGTCTTCCTGATTGGCGAGCAATCGCCGCAGTTGCCAGATAGCCATCAATTCCTCCTTACTATACAGCAGCTCCTCGTGGCGAGTTCCTGAACGCTTGACATCGATGGCGGGAAAGATTCGTCGCTCCGCCAGGTCGCGCGAAAGCACCAGTTCCATGTTGCCTGTGCCTTTGAACTCTTCAAAGATGACCTCGTCCATGCGCGAGCCTGTATCGATTAGACAAGTGGCGATAACGGTCAGGCTGCCGCCCTCTTCGATGTTGCGCGCTGCGCCGAAGAATCGCTTCGGACGATAGAGCGCGGCAGGGTCTAAACCGCCCGACAGCGTCCGTCCGCTGGGGCTGGTGGTCAGGTTCGAGGCGCGTCCGAAGCGGGTCAGGCTGTCCAGCAGAATCACCACATCCTTCCCCTGCTCCACGAGCCGCTTGGCGCGTTCCAGTACCAGATCCGCCACGCGCATATGGTTCTCAGGCGGCTCGTCGAAGGTGGAGCTAATCACCTGCCCCTTAACCGAGCGGCGCATGTCGGTGACCTCTTCAGGTCGCTCATCCACCAGCAGCACGAGCAGGATAACTTCAGGGTGGTTGGTCGTGATACTGTTAGCAATATTTTTTAGCAATGTGGTCTTCCCTGCTTTCGGGGGCGCAACAATCAGCGCACGCTGCCCCTTGCCGATGGGCGCGATAAGGTCGATGATGCGTCCCGAAATGTTTTCGGGCGTGGTTTCCATCACCAGTCGTTGATTGGGGTAGAGCGGTGTGAGTTGCTCGAAATCTTTTCGGCGTCGCACTTCATCGGCGGGCGCGCCGTTGATGGCTTCCACACGCAGCAAGCCGTAATACTTTTCGCCCTCCTTCGGCGGACGTGCTACTCCGAACACCAGGTCGCCTGTACGCAGTCCGAATCGCTTAATTTGCGATTGCGAGACATAGACATCCTCGCTGACGCTCTGCAGGTTCGGATGGCGGCGCAGGAAGCCCCAGCCGTCGGGCAGGATCTCCAGCACGCCCCAGGCGTGTTCGCTGCTCGGTTCCTGGACTGTGGCGCGCAGGATGTGATAAATCAGTTCCGCCTTGTCTTCAGTCTCGTCGCTGATCCCGATGCGTTTCGCGCGTCGCTTGAGATCGCTCATCGGCTGTTGCCAGAGCAGCTTGAAGTCCAACCCATCTTTGGTTTCCTTCGTGGCTTTGGGGCGCATTTCGACTTCCAGTCCATCGCCTGCGCCATTCGACGCTGTCGCGACTGGGGTCGTGGTATCGAGCGCCTCAGTGTGTTCTTCAGCAGCGGTGGTGCGTGTTCGTCTTCTCATGGTAAGTCCCGTCCAGTCTCAGAATGTTCTACCCGCCAAGTCGCCTGCGCTCGCCGCGCAAGGCTGGGAAAGATATCCGATTGTAGTGTACCGCAATTATACCTCAGAATCGTATTTTGCAAGGAGGCGGCGGGTTCGCCCCGCCGCCAGAGCGCGTTAACGCCCAATGCTGCCGCCGGGCGTGCGCACGATGCCGCCAGTAGAAACACCAGGGGAGAGCGCGGACTGATCCACGATGGCGTACAGGAAGCGGTTCGACGCCGCTACGAACAGCGTGGCGTCCCCGTCCACCTCAGCCAGTACGGGCGCGATTCGTATCGGCGCGCCTAAGTAGGTCTGCCACTTAACCGTATTGTTGGGATTGAAGGCGTAGAGGAAGCCGCGCTCGTCGCCCAGATACAGCACGCCGTTCTCGTCGATTGTTGGAGTACAGCGGCTCACATTCGGCAAAAGGCGCACCCACTTCGGCGTTCCATCAGACGCGCGAATGGCATGAATCGCGCTCTGCGACGCCGAATGACGCACGATGATATACACCGTATCCTCGTTGGCGTTGTTCGGATCTGGACCGATGGACGGTCCTGCCATGACGGGTCTGCCCGCCTGATACTCCCACTGGCGCGAACCGTCCGCCATCGCGACCCCGTAAACGCGCCCACTGTTCGAAGCGCAGACAATCGCCGTCTGCTCGTCGGAGGTAATCGCAATCGGTCGATCCACTATATCCGAGGCGACCTCATCATCACTCAGGGTGGGCACATCCGTAAACCACACATAATCAGGAATGCTTGGGTCAATGGCTACCACGAGTCCATTATGGAACCCCAACAGCAACCGACCCCCTGCCACTGATACCACACTCAGGGACGCGGAAGGAATCTGGTCGAAGATGAGACCACCGTAGTCGGCTATGACATCCTGCACTTCGAAGTCATCGTTCACCTCTACATACCACGCCAGGAACAAGATGATGATATTCCCGAAGTTATCAGCAAAGACGGGGAAGATGTAGAACCCGTCCGTGAATGCGCCGAAACCCGTGCGGTAAGCGGGGAAGCCGCGAATCGTCCAGAATACATCGGGATACCCCAGCACGGGCGAGGGGCTGAATAAGAGACACTCATACTGCCCGCCTGAGAGCATTAACGCCTCCCATGGGATGGGGGGCAAAACGAGGGCGCCGTTGCTATCCACCACATAAACGGCGCAGTTCAAGAAGATAGGCGTGGACGGCACTCCCCAGAATGGTCCGAACGAACCCGTGACGCGCCCGTTTACGGCGTTGTAGAAGGTGTAGCGAGTATAACGCGATCCAACTGTTGACGGGTGCTGCGGCACCCACAGAGCCGTTTCTGTGCGCATGGCGGGTTCCTCTACTGCGCCACCAAGGCGATACCAGCGCACGGCGGGCGTGTTCGGTCCTGCAACATCGGGTACATGGTGACTTCGTCGCAGATCATAGCCCCAAGTCGGCCACGGCGCATCCAGCAGCGGCTGGGTGATTGGGGGTGGCTGCGTGAACGCAGTGCAAAGGCACAGCGTAGACGCCAACCCGAGTATCCATCGCTTCATCGTCATATTCAGCCTCCATCGTTGGTAATTTTGGCATAGCTCGCCCCTCTCCTGCAACTTCGGGCAGGAATTCCCCTGCCCTACCCCGAATTTCGACGATGATGAGCAGACTTCGTATCGGTTTTGTTGGCAGCGGTTTTGTGGCGCGGTTCCACGCGCAGGCGTTCGCGTCCGTCCGAGACGCCGAAATCACAGCAATTATGACCCGCGACGCTCGCAAAGGCGAGGAACTCGCGGCGTTCTGCCGAACGCTCGGCGTGGGCAGTCCTGTCGTGTATACCGATGTGCGTGCCCTCGCGCGCGACCCTAATGTGGACGCTGTCTGGTTCCTTGCGCCGAACTATGTGCGCGTGGAACTCATTGAGGCGATTGCGGACGAGGTGAAATCGGGGCGCGCGCAGCTCAAAGGTCTGGCAGTGGAGAAGCCCCTCGCCCGCAATTTGCTCGAGGCGCGACAGATTTTGAGCGCGGTTCAGGAGGCGGGGATCGCGCACGGCTATCTGGAGAATCAGCTCTTCGCCCCTGCCCTTGTGCGCGGCAAGGAGTTGCTGTGGCGTCGGGGCGCGGCGGTCGCAGGCGAACCCTATCTGGCGCGCTGTGCGGAGGAACATAGCGGTCCCCATCGCGCATGGTTCTGGCGGGGCGACCTGCAGGGCGGCGGCGTGCTGAACGATATGATGTGCCACAGCGTCGCTGCGGGCTGGTACGCGCTTACCCCGCCCGACCAGCCCCTCGCTTCCCTGCTCCCCTGCTCTGTCTCGGCGCAGATTGCCTGCCTGAAGTGGTCGCGCCCCGAATATGCCCGCAAACTGCGCGAAACCTACGCCCACGAAATGGAAGTGGACTACACCAAAGCCCCCGCCGAAGACTACGCCACTGCCCGTATCGAGTTCAAGACCCCATCGGGCAATAAGGCGATGGTGGAAGCCAGCACTTCGTGGTGTTTCGTGGGACCAGGGCTGCGCCTGACCTTCGAGGTGCTGGGTCCCGAATATCTGCTTGCGATTAACACGCTGCGCGGCGAGGGCGAAATCTTTTTCAGTCGCGCGATTCAGGGCGAGGCGGGCGAAGACATCGTGGAGAAACAGAACGCCGAGCAAGGGCTGATGCCTTACCTTGCCGACGAGGCGCACGCCTACGGCTACATCGCCGAGAACCGCTACTTCACGGAATGTTTCCTGAAGGGCGAGACGCCGTTCTGCGACCTTGAGTACGGCGCACGGATTACTGAGCTGCTGATGGCGGCGTATCTGAGCGCGGAGCGCGGCGCGATGGTTCCCCTTCCCTGTCCTGAGCTGGAAACTTTCGTGCCTGATGTTGCCCGCGGCGCGTGGAAGGGCTAAACAGGTACACTTCTCCTTGCCATGCGATGGCGGGAGAACCTGCTGGAGAAAATCGGCGCGCTGGTTACGGCAATCCTGCTTGCGCTCTATGTGCAGTCGCAGCTCCATCCTGTCATAGAGCGCGTCTACGAAGCGCCGATTGAACTGCTCAACGCGCCGCCGAACTACGAGGTGCGCCTTGAAACGGGCGCGCGCGCGCGCGTCGTCGTGCGCGGGGTCAAAGAGCTGGTGGAGCAGACCCGCGCCGAGCAGATTCGCGTGTCCCTCGATCTCAGCCGCGCTAAGCCGGGCGAGAACCGCCTGCCCCTTCGAGTCGACTATCCCGCTGAGTGGCGCGACCGCCTCAGCGTGGAGCCAGAGCGCCCCCTCGCGCGGGTGATGATGGAGCCACGCCTGAGCCGACAATTCCCCGTGCGCGTGAACCTGATGGGCGTCCCCGAACTGCAGGAGGTGCTGGCGGAGGCGATTCCCGAACCGAGCAGTGTGCGCCTCACGGGCGCGGCGTCGCAGGTACGACGCGTGCGCACCGTGCAGATTAATTTTGATATGACGGGTCTTCAGGGCGACCTCGAAATCGAGACCGCGCCGACGCCGCTGGATGATAAGGGCGAACCTGTGCTAAATGTTCAAATGACCCCCGCCGAAGTGCGCCTGAAGGTGCGCCTCATCCCGCAGCCCACTTCCAAGACCGTGCCTGTCAGCCCGCGCTTAGACGACCTGCCCCCCTTCCCCTATCGCGTTATCTGGTTTTCAGTAGAGCCCGTTTCGGTGCAGCTGCGCGGCAGCCCGTCGCGCCTTGCGCAGATTAATGTGATTGAAACTGCGCCCATCTCGCTGCGCAACAAGACCAGCGATGCCGAGATTCGCGTGCCGCTCAAGCCCCCCGCAGGCGTAGAAATTCTCGGCGCGCGCGAGGTCACGGTGCGCGTGCGCATCCAGCGCGAGGCGCAGCCTGAGCCGTCCCGACCGAAACCGCCTGAAGAACCTGCACCCCAGCCGAAGGAGGATAATTGACATGGCGCAAGTCTACACGGAAGCCGACGCGCCGCTGACGCCCCTGCTGAATCGAACCGTCGCGATTGTCGGCTATGGCTCGCAGGGGCATGCGCAGGCGCAGAACCTGCGCGACAGCGGCGTGAAAGTCATCATCGGCGCGCGACAGGGACTCTCATGGGAACGCGCGCTGGCAGACGGATTCGAGGTCTACTCCGTCGCCGACGCGGTGCAACACGCGGAGGTGCTGATGCTGCTCGTCAACGACGAACGGCAACCGCAACTTTACACCGAACAGATTGCGCCCCACCTGCGCACGGGACACGCGCTCGGCTTCGCGCACGGGTTCAACATCCACTTCGGGCAGATTACCCCGCCTGAGGACATCGATGTGTTTATGGTCTCGCCCAAAGCGGTTGGGCCCCAGCTGCGCCGCCTTTTTCTGCAGGGGCACGGCGCTCCGTGCCTGATTGCCGTCCACCAGGATTACACGGGCGATGCGAAAGCAATTGCGCTCGCCTACGCGCAGGCGCTGGGGGGAACACGCGCGGGCGTGTATGAGACCACTTTCAAAGAGGAGTGCGAGGCAGACCTGTTCGGGGAGCAGGCGGTGCTGTGCGGAGGCGTGCCCGCCCTCATCCGCGCCGCGTTCGAGACGCTGGTGGAAGCGGGCTATGCGCCCGAAGTCGCCTACTTTGAGTGCCTGCACGAGTTGAAACTGATTACCGACCTGATCTACGAGAGCGGCATTCGCGGGATGCAGTTCGCCATCTCCGACACGGCGCAGTATGGGGCGATGACGCGCGGCGCACGCCTCGTCGACGACCATGTACGCCAGACTCTCCGCGCAATTCTCAGCGAGATACAGCGCGGCGAGTTCGCCCGCGAGTGGATTCTCGAAAATCAGGCGGGACGCCCCGTGTTCCGCGCCATGGAGAGCGCACTTTCGACGCATCTGATTGAGCAGGTCGGTGAAACTGTACGATCACGAATGGGAAAGAGATAAGTAAAGCGATTTTAGCTTCGTGTTTCTCTTCCTGTAGAGCGCGTGTCTATGAAAGCCCTCCGCCTGACCTGCCAAAATAACAAGCCATATAACATCAGACCGACCACCATGACCATCGCGGCGACCAGATGCCCGTAGGTGAACGTTCCCAGCATCAGCTTCGAGGTTGCCCCTGCGCGGAAGAACTCGTTGATGAACCGATACAGTCCGTGCAGCATGAGGAACCCCGCGAAGAGTTGCCCCTCGAAGCGGCGGCGCGTCGCCCAGACGGAGAGAATCGCGAAAATCAGCAGGTTCACCACAGTCGCATAGAGCTGCGTGGGATGCACAGCGTGGTCATGCCCAGGAAACCGCACGCCCCACGGCAGGTCGGTGGGCGCGCCGTAGCAGCAGCCCGCGCCGAAGCACCCGATACGCGCAATCGCATAGCCCAGCGCAAGCGATGGCGCGGCTAAATCGCCCAGCTGCCAAATGGGGATGGCGCGCCTGCGAATCAGGTAAATCGCCGTCGCAATCGCCAGCCCGAAGCCTCCGAAGTACGACATCCCGCCCTCCCACACTCGCACCACACTTAGCGGGTCAGGCGCGTATTGCGACCAGTTCGTGACGACAAACGCAAGCCGCCCCCCCACAATCCCCACTGCAACGCTCCAGAAGGCGATGTCCAGCACATCGTCTTGCTTGATACCATAGCGCGGCGCGTGGCGTAGCGCCCGCCACACGGCGAGCCAGATACCCACCATCCACATGAAGCCGTAGGTGTAGAGCGTGAAGGGACCGACTTTGATGAGTTCGGGTCTCATCGGGGCGGCTCCTCAGCAGCGCCGACTGGCTCCGTCTCGCGCGCGCCGAAAAATTGCAACGCCATCAGCCCCAGCAGCGAGCAGGTAATTGCCATGTCCGCCACATTGAACACAGGCCACACCACGAAGTCGAACATATCCACCACATAGCCCAGTCGGAGACGGTCGATGAAGTTGCCCAGCGCGCCCCCCAGCAACAGCCCCGTCAACAGTTGCACAACGCGCAACGGCTTGTGCCGATAGTGATACCAGATGAGTCCCCCCGCGACACAGAGGGTAAGCGGAATCGTGAGCCAGCCGCGCCCCTCCAGCAGTCCGAACGCAATCCCGGTGTTGTGCGTAAGGGTGAAATAGAAATAAGGAGGCAACACAGGAACTGACTGGTCCAAGGTCAGGCTTGCCGTCGCCCAGAGTTTGGTGAGTTGATCCAGCAGGAACACTGCTATCGCCGCGCGCCAGAACATTGCGGAATTAGGATACCTGAATTGCCCCTGCCTTAGAGTGGCAACCACAGGTCATCGTTGGGATAGCGCGCCTCGTAGAAGCGTCTCTTTGCCTCAGCCTGACGCTCCAGCTCCTCCAGATAGGCATCGAACACCGCCCGATTGCGCAGATAGTAGGCGATAATCGTGTACACATCTTCCAGCTTCAGCACGGGGAAGCTCTGCACAATACATTCCGGACTGCTGCCCAGTTGGTAGTTAATCAGCACGGTGGCTAAGGTGACCCGCGTGCCGCCCACGCGAATTACGCCGTATTTGTCCACATACAGCGGCAACTCAGGCGCGTGCAAACTCTCCAGCAGCTGCTTGGCGTCCACGCTGAAAGTATACCTCCAGTAGCACGGACATTCTTGTCCGTGCCTCAAACTGGGCTTGGACAGTCCTATCCAAGCACCAATAGGTATACTTTTCTCAAATGGCGGCACGGATTGGCGTTTTGACCGTCGAACTCCATATTGGCGGTTGTCGCTCGCTGAAGGAGAAGCGACAGGTGGTGCAGAGCCTAATTATGCGCCTGCGCAACGACTTCAACCTCTCCATTGCGGAAGTCGACCACCACGATTTGCACCAGCGAGCGTGCATCGCGATTGCGTGCGTGGGCAACCAGGGCGATTTCGTCAATCGCGTGCTGGATACCGTGCTGGAACGCCTGGAGACCGACGGGCGTATCATGCTACTGGAAAGCCATTTGGAGCTACTTTGACAAGGAGGACGCCGATGGGCGGACGCATGGAACGACTGGAATCGCTCCTGACTACCGAACTCAGTCAGGTGCTATTGAAGGATTTAGCAGGACAGGATTTAGGTTTGGCGACGATTACCGGCGTGAAGGTCGCGCGCGACCTTTCGCAGGCGACGGTTTATGTAAGCGTGTTGGGCGACGAGCGACGGCGTAAGCAGACGCTGGAGACGCTGCAACACTCGGCGGGCTATATCAAGGGGCTGCTGGGCAAGCGGTTGCACCTGAAGCGCATTCCGAAACTGGTGTTTGTCGACGACCCCTCGCTCCGCGATGCGGATCGAATCGCCCGCTTACTCAAAGATGGCTAAGCCGACGATTGCGTGGATGCCCGTGCGCCTGATCCACCCGATTCTGCAGGGGCAGATGACGGTACTGGACTGGTTGCGTCAAGCCTCTGCGTTCGGCGTGCAGGCAGTGGAGATTTATCACGCCTTCTTGGGCAATGAGAACCTGCCGCAGGTGAAAGCCGAGCTGAATGCGCTGGAACTGCGCGTGAGCCAGATTACTTGCGCGCCCGACTTTACGAACCCCGACCCCGCCGTGCGAGCCGCCGAACTGGACGCGATGAAACAGCGCGTGGACTGGGCGGCGGAACTCGGCGCGAACGCCGTGCGCACCAGCGCGGGCATGGTTCACGACGGCTTGGAACCCAGCGACGCCGTTCAGTACGCCGTCGAGTGCATGGTCAAACTCGCCGAGTACGCCGTGCCATGCGGCGTGTACCCCTGTTACGAGAACCACTACAAAGACCGCCTGTGGACGCGCGAGGACTTCTCGTTCCTGCCCGAACGCTTCCTGCAGATTTTTGAGCAGATCGAGCCGACGCCCGTGCGCGTGAACTTCGATTTTGCGAACCCGCTGATGACGGGCGCAGACCCTGTGGCGCTTTTGCAGCGCGTGGCGCATAAGGTGCATCATGTGCATGCGGGCGACCGCCTGCTGGGTGAGTACCAGCACAGCGTGCTGGGCGAAGGCGCGGTTCCGTTTCAGTCCCTGCTGCAGATTCTGAAAACGCACGGTTACACAGGCTATCTGAGCATCGAAGACGGTCAGGCGCAGGGCGACGCGGGCTTCCGCAAGTCGCTGGCGTTCCTGAAGGCGCAGGTGGATTCGGTCTGGAACGCGTAGCGCCGCCCCCCTTGACAAATCCGTCTGACCTGTGGTATAATGTTGACCAACGGTCAGAAATGACCGTCGGTTCAAACGGACTATCAATACGCAGGTCAGGAAACGGACTATGAACCAGGTGTCGCGGCAGTACGCGAATCGACGCGAGCGCCGTCGGGAGGAGACCCGCCAGCGGCTCATCGAGGCGGCGCTCGCGTTGATGCATGAAAAACCCTTTGATCAGGTCACGGTCGAAGAAATCACCGAACTTGCTGATGTCGCGAAAGGCACTTTCTTTACTTATTTCCCCACCAAAGAACATCTGCTGCACGCCTATATTCGCGATATGACGGATGAGGTGTACGAGTTTCTGGATGCGCTGCAGTCTGAGAACGCGCCCAGTCAGTGGGAGGTGTTGCGGCAGGTGATGCTGTTTATCGCGCGGCGTGACGCCCGCTCGATTCAGATGACGCGCTCGATGATGGTCGCCTGTTGCCACAGCCCAGTGTTGCGTGAGCAGATGCTGGAGATTATCAAGGAGGCGACGGAACATGCGCGGGCGGGATTCGAAGCGGGGCAGCGTGCAGGCGAGTTTCGCACCGATGTCTCGGCGGAAGAACTGGCGCACCATGCCATCCGTCTCTATCGGCTTTCGTTGATGGAGTGGATGATGGAGCGCGAGGACGAGCTGCTGGAGCAAATAGTGGAGCGCGTGTTGGAGTTTTACAAACCTGCCTTTTTAGCCCCCCGTAGCACGGGCGTCCCGCCCGTGTCAGAAACGCTCCCGCTTGAGCGGGACACTCAAGCCACTACAAACCCCTTCACGGAGGACACCCCATGCGGCTGACGCTTACTACACTCGGTCTTGCCAGCTTCCTAATCACGCCCTGTTGGACGCAGAGCGACGCCCTCACCCTCGACGAAGCCATCCAGATTGCCCTGCGCAACAACCGCGCGGTGCAGATTAGCGAGCGCAACCTCGACAAATCCCGCAACGCCGTGCGCGAGGCGAAAGGCAACGCCCTGCCCCAAATTCAGGGCAACGCCACCTACACCCGCTTCGACCGCGTGGCGACCGCACAGTTCGGACCCCAACGCATCCGATTGGGCAACATCGAGAACCGCACGGCGCGGATCACCCTGACACAGGTGATTGACATCAGCGGAATCGTCAAAACCGCTATTCGCGCCGCGTCGGTGTTCGTGTCCATTAGTGAGCTGGAGTACGAGCGCACCCGCAACGACACGATTTTACAGGTCACCCAAGCCTATCAAGGCGTGGCGCGCGCCGATGAGTTCATTCGCGTGGCGGAGGAAGCCCTGAAGAACGCGCAGGAGCGATTGCGCATTATCCGCGCTCAAGTAGATGCAGGCGTGGCGGCGCAGTTTGACTTACTCCGCGCCGAGACCGCCGTCGCACAAGCCGAGCAAGCTGTGCTGAACGCCCGCAACCAGCGCGAACTCGCCGTCGCTACACTGAACAACCTGCTGGGGCGCGACCTGAACACCTCCGCGCAGGTCGTCAAGCCCACCGAATTGCCCCCCATGCAGGAAGCTGAACTGGACGCGCTGACCCAGCAGGCGTATCAGAACCGCCCCGAGATTCTTGCTGCCGAGCGTGGCGTGGAACTCGCCCGTGTGAATATCCAGAACGCACGCCGAGGCATTCTACCCAGCATCGTGGTGACTGGGCAAGCCGATTTCAACCTGAGCACCTCCACTTTCAACCCACGCCGTGAGTCGTACACGGGCATCGTGGTGCTGTCCGTACCGATTTGGGATAGCGGCATCACTCGTGCCCGCGAAGCTCAAGCCCGCGACGATTTAGAGATTGCCCAGATACGCCTGCAACAGGCGAAAGAAGGCGTCGCGCTGGAGGTGCGCCAAGCGTACCTGAACCTGCAGGACGCCCAGAAACGCCTTGTTGTCGCACAGAAGGGGCTGGAGCAGGCGACGGAAGCCCTGCGCCTCGCCCGCGTGCGGTTTGAAGCGGGCGTCTCACCCCAGCTCGAAATCAGCGACGCTGAACTCGCCTTCACCCAAGCGCAAACGAATCTCGTAAATGCGCAATTTGACTATTTAGACGCCTACGCCGCGCTACAACGCGCGATTGGCGTGATTGGCAGGCAGTATGCACAACGATAGAGGAGGAAATAAGCGATGAAAACGGCGTACGAAACTTTGGTTGCCCTCGCCCCCACCCCCTCTCCCACGCCGTGGGAGAGGGGAGCCGCCACTCCCCCTCTCCCACGGCGTGGGAGAAGGGGCTGGGGTGTGAGGGTTATCATGCTGCTGCTAATTGCCCTCTCCCTCGCCGCCTGCGGACGCGGCGGGGGCGGCGGCGCACCTGCCCCGCAGGAACAAGCAACCCAAGCCGCCGCGGTGTCCGTCGCCGTCGGGAAAATCCGAACGGGCACGCTCACCGAATCGGCGTCCGTCACGGGCGACCTGCAGTCGTACAACGACACAACCGTCGCCGCTAAACTCGCTGGGCGCATCGTGGAAATGCGTGTGCTGGAAGGCAGTCGCGTGCGCAAAGGCGATGTGCTTGCCGTGCAAGACCAGACCGATTTGCAACTGCAGCTGCGTCAGGCAGAGTCTGCCGTGCGCGCCGCTGAGGCGAACCTGCGCCAGGCGGAAATCGCCGCCCGCACGCAGCCCGCGCAGACCGACGCACAGATTCAAACCGCCAAAGCCGCGCTGGAAGCCGCTCGCGCCCGCCTGCGCGCCTTGCAAACTGGGGCGCGCCCCCAGGAACGCCAGCAGGCGGAGCAAGCCGTCGCCGCCGCGCGCGCCAACTTCGACCTCGCCAAAGCGAACTTCGAACGCGCCCAACAGCTCTATCAGCAGGGCGCAATCCCCAAGCAGCAGTTAGACTCGGCGCGAACGGCGTTCGAGGCGGCGCAGGCGCAACTGCGTCAAGCGGAGGAAGCCCTTAGCCTCGTGCGCGAGGGACCCCGCCGTGAGGACATCGAAGCCGCCGAGCAAGCCGTGCGCCAGGCTGAGGAAGCGTATCGGCAGGCGTTGCTGGGCAAGGCGCAGGATGAACTGGCGCAGCAGCGCGTGGACGTCGCCCGCGCCGCCCTGCAGCAAGCCCGCGCGCAGGTCGCCCTGCTGCGCCAGCAACTCGCTGATACTGTTATCCGCGCGCCGTTCGACGGCGTGGTGGCAGACCGCTTCGTGGAAGTCGGCGCGATGGCGGGCGGCGGCACGCCCGTCGCCCGCATCGTGACAGTTGACCGCCTCTACTTCGAAGCCACGCTGCCCGAAGTGCTGCTCCGCGATGTGAAGGTCGGCATGCCTGTCGAAACGCGCGTGGACGCCTTCCCCGATCGCGTGTTCCGCGGGCGTGTGGAAGCCATCTATCCCGCCGTCGCTGACCAGGCGCGCAACCTGCGCATTCGCGTCAGCATCACCAACCCTGCCGACCTGCCTCTAAAAACTGGGCTGTTCGCACGGGGCGAAATCAAACTGCGCGAGTACCGCAACGTACCCCTCACCCCCAAACTCGCGCTAATTGAGAAAGGCGGCGCAACGCGCGTCTTTGTTGTGGAAAACGGCGTCGCCAAGCAGCGCGAGCTGAAGGTGATTGCTACGAATACAGAAGTCATCTACGCGACGGGCGTGCAATCGGGCGAGACAGTCGTCGTGCGCGGGCAGGACCTGCTCTCGGATGGACAGCCAGTGCGCGTGATCGAGGAGTAAGGAGGCAACCCTATGTGGATGACCCGACTTGCGCTGAACCGACCCGTCACCATCATGGTGTTCGTGGTCGCCATTCTCGTGCTGGGCTACTACGCGCTCGGCAGGATGCAGGTGGAACTCCAGCCGAAAGTGGACTTCCCCGTCATCACCATCGTCACGGCGTATTCGGGCGCGTCGCCTGAAGAGGTGGAAACGCTCATCAGTAAGCCAATTGAGGACGCCGTCGCCGGCGTGGAGGGGCTGCGCCAGATTAGCTCCACTTCGCAGTTCAGCCTCTCGCAGGTCGTGTTGGAGTTCTACATCGGCACGGACATTAGCCAGGCGTACATCGATGTGCAGGCGAAGTTGAACACCGTGCTGGGGCAGTTGCCTGATGGCGCGGAGCGCCCTACCATCCTGAAACTCGATACGCAGTCGCAGCCCACGATGTACCTCTCGCTTACGGGCAACCGCCCGCCCTATGAGCTGCGCGACCTTGCCGAGAATGTCATCAAAGACCGTCTTGCGAGCGTGCCGGGCGTAGCGGCGGTGTCGGTCGCGGGCGGGCAGAAGCGCGAGATTCAGGTCGCCGTCGATAAGCAACGCCTCAACGCCTACGGGCTGTCCATCAACGCCATCGTGCGGACGCTGCAGGGCGCAAACCTGAATGTGCCCGCAGGACGCATCACCGAGGGCGAGCGCGACTACAATGTGCGCCTGCTGGGCGAGTTCAAATCAGTGGACGAACTGCGCAACCTGGAGATTTACCTCCAGAACCCGCGCAACCCCATGCAGCGGGGCAGCGTCATTCGCCTCAAAGATGTCGCCGAAGTGCGCGACACGGTCGAGGAGCGCACCGAGCTGACCCGCGTGAACGGCAAAGAGGATGTCTCGCTGGTCATTCAAAAAACCAGCGATGGCAACGCAATCGAGGTCTCCGACGGCGTTAAGGCGCAAATCGCCCGCATTCAGCAAGAGTACCCCGACCTGCAGTTCACCATCACCCAAGACGAAGCCAACGCCGTGAAAGAGAGCCTGACGGATCTGCGCATGGCGCTCGGCATCGCGATTGTGCTGGTGGTGCTGATTATCTACCTATTCCTCTATAATGTGCGCGGCGCGTTGATTGTCTCGCTGGCGATTCCGACCTGTTTCTTCGCGGCGTTTATTGCGATGTATTTCTTCGGCTTCACGATTAACTTTATGACGATGCTCGCGCTCTCGCTGGCGGTGGGCGTATTGGTAGATGACGCGATTGTAGTGATCGAGAACATCTATCGCCACCTGTCGCTGGGCGAGGAGCCGATGGAAGCCGCCTACAACGGGCGCACCGAGATTGGGCTGGCGGCGATTACGATTACCTTCGTGGATGTGGTGGTGTTCCTGCCGATTGCGTTTATGGGCGGCGTCACGGGGCAGTTCTTCCGCTCGTTCGGAATCACGGTCGCCGTCACGGTGCTGTTCTCGCTGATTGTGTCGTTCACGCTGACACCGATGCTGGCGAGTCGGCTGTATCGACGTGGCGAGGCGGTGGAGGAGCCGCGAGGCTTCTTCAAGTGGTTCGATAATCGGCTGAACAATCTCAAGCGGAGCTATCGGCGGGTGCTGGCGTGGTCGTTGCGACATCGCTGGCTGGTGATTTTGGCGGCGAACGGCGCGCTCGTGGCGACCTTCGTGCTGATTATCGGGTCGGCGATAGCGGGCAGCCCGCTGTTGCCCTTCCGCTTCGCGCCATCGCAGGATCAGGGGCTGATTCAGATTACCATCGAAATGCCCCCTGACGCTGCGCTCTCGCAGACCGACGCTGTCGCGCGACGCATCGAGGAAGCCGCGCTCAGCATCCCCGAAGTGAAGTATGTCTCCACGCGGCTCGGGCGGCTTTCGTCGGGCTTCTTCGGCGGGGGCGACACGGGACCGCGCTTCGCAAGCATGCAAATCACCCTGCACGAAAAGAAAGCGCTGCTGGACAGCCTCATGTTCTGGGTGAAGCACGACGAGCAGTTGCGCACGCGCCGGGATATCGAGATTGCGGCGGAGCTGCGTCAGAAAATCGGCGAAGTTCCAGGGGCGCAGATTGTGGTGAACGCTGTCTCGGGCTTCCGCGGCGGGGGCTTCGGCGCGCCCATCCAGCTCGCGCTGGTGGGCAAAGACACGCAGACGCTGCTGGAGACCGCCGAAAATGTGCGCCGAATCATCGCGGAGATCCCGGGCATCAAAGACCCCGACCTGTCGTGGTCGGCGGGCAAGCCGGAACTGCAGGTGCGCGTGGATCGCGAGAAGGCGACTACGCTGGGCGTGAGCCTCGCCGAAATTGCCGCCGCCCTGCGCACCGCCTACGAGGGCGATACCAGCGTCAAGTATCGCGAGGCGGGACAAGAGTACGATGTGCGCGTGCGCCTGCGCGAAGACCAGCGGCGACGACTCACTGACCTGAACGACCTCGTGGTGGCGTATGTGCAGGGCGCGCCCGTCTACCTGCGCGATGTGGCGAGCATCGAGCTGGGCGAGGGACCCACGAAAATCGAGCGCACCGACCGCCAGCGGCGCATCACCGTCACGGCAAACCTGCTGCCAGGCTACACGCCAGGCAACATGCGCCAGATTATCGACTCGAAACTGCGTGAGCTGAACGCCGTACCGCCTGGCGTGCGGGCGCAGTGGTTCGGCGAGAACGAGGTCATGGCGCGCGAAGGCGTCTACATGGCGCAGGCGCTGCTGCTCGCCCTGATTCTGGTCTACCTGCTGATGGTCGCGCTCTTTGAGAACTGGCTCTACCCGTTCATCATCATGTTCAGTCAGCCGCAAGCGCTGGTCGGCGCGTTGCTTGCGCTGATTCTCTTCCGCTCCGAGCTGAACATTATCTCGATGATTGGCATTATCGCGCTGGTGGGCATCGTAGGCAAGAACGCAATTCTGCTGGTGGACTACACGAACACATTGCGTCAGCGCGGGTTGCCACGCGACGAGGCGCTCTTAGAATCGGGCGAGACGCGCCTACGCCCGATTCTGATGACGACCCTCTCGCTGGTGCTGGCGATGATCCCGATTGCGCTGGCGGTGGGGCGCGGCTCGGAGTTCCGCGCGCCGCTCGGCATCGTGCTGATTGGCGGGCTGACGGTCAGCACCTTGCTCACGCTGATTGTAATCCCCTGCACCTACAGCGTGATGGACGACTTCACGCGGTTCCTGGGGCGCGTGATTTGGAAACGCGGCGCAGCCCCTGTGGAGAAAGCTGTCGTCGCGGAGTCAGAGCGCGAGGAAGAAGGGACGCGGCTGTGATTAAGTGGGAACGCTACTCTCCGCCTTTACTAAGTCTGGGAGTAGCGTTCCAGCTGTGCCATGCGTTCCAGCAAGCTCGGATGAATCACATCGCCGTGTGCATCGGGCGCGCGCTGATGGATTGAAGCGATTTTGCGCAGCGCGCTCGACAACGGCGCTGCTCCGTACTGGCTGACTGCGAAAGCGTCCGCCTCGCGTTCGTGAAGTCGGCGCAGACGGAGCATCGGCGCGGTCATCCCGCCTACGAGCAGTCCCAACCATAGCAGAAGCCACCCTGTCGGCAGACCCGCCAGCAGCGGCGCAAGCGCACCAGTGAGACCCACGCCTGCTCCCCCTGTGAGCAGCCACAGTCGGGCGAGCCGACGGCGCTGGGCGAGGTGCGCGACCTCGTGCGCGATGATTGCCAGCGTCTCCTGCTCCGTGAGAATTGCCAGCAGGAAGTCGGTAATCGCGATTCGCCCGCCGCTGAGTGCGAACGCGTTGGCGTTACGCAGGCGCGTGCCATCCAGCACGAGAATCGCGTTCACCTGAATCCCGAGCGCGCGTCCCAGTCGTTGCGCCTCGGATAGCAACCGCGCCTCAGCCGCTACTGAACGCAGGGGCAGAGGCGTGGGACGACGAATCAGCCCCAACCCAATCAGCAGCGTGCCCAGCCCCATCGCGCCCGCTGTCGCTACGCCGAGCGTCCCCCACGCCCGATACTGCCCGCTCAGCGTGAAGACCAGCGTCAGTGCGCCCAGCCCTGCTGTCAAAATCGGCGCCAGCGCGTCCCATACCAGACCGTGCCGCGCTTGAAGGTATTCCCTGAGCGTAACCTGCAGCGCACGCTGTGCCCGCTCGACGGGATATAGCCAGTAGAAAATCAGCGTGAACTCCAGCAGTGTTGTCCCCGCGCTCAGTAGTAAAGCGAACGCAGCGGACAGCGCACTCTGGAAATAGAGGGGGATACAGTAGCCCGTCTTCAAGCCAATGGAAAGCCACAGCAGCCATCTAAGGCGACGCACCACACGCCCCACATAGAAATGCGACGACAAAGCCGCCGTCGTACCCCTATATCCAACAATCGCCCTGCCCAACGCAAGGACGCCCAAACTCGTCACCAAGAGGTACAGCCCCAGCACTTAGCGAGGATTATCGGCAGCGGAGCAGTGATTCTGGTGGAGGCGGGGGGAATTGAACCCCCTTCCGAGACCGTTGCGCACCCAGCGTCTACGAGCGTAGCCCTTCTTTGGCTCTCGCGTGGGATGTCCCGAAGGGCAGGGCGCTCCCACGCCAGCTCAGTTCAGTGTCCTCCCTCAGCCCTGAGCGCAGCCTTGAGAGTAAGTCGATCTGGCTCACGCTCGGCTCGCCCCGGATCGACCGCGAGGCGAGCAGCGGGCTGCTCAATTAGGCAGCCAGAGCATAGTTGGTGTTCGCACTTCTTGTGTGCCGCTTTTTAACGAGGCCAGCGGCGCCTCGGCTCGCAACTGAGCGTCAATCGTGTCCCGTCGAACCCTGACGCCCCCGTGTATGCACTTATTATACCATGCCCCGTGCAGAAAAGTTCCCGCATAGAAACGCCTCAATCACCTCAACCGCGCGTTCTAAGTCGCCCTCGGATACATGCTCCAGTGTGTCTGTAATCCAGTGCCAGTTGGGAGGGACACCCGGCTCCTGCTCACACCAGAGCGCAATCGCTTTGTAGCCCTTCAGATAAAAAGGCAGAGCGTCGGTATACGCGCCGTGGGGTACAGCGCTTGGCTGCAGGCGTAAATCGGGGCGTTCACGCGCAGAGCACTCGAACTGGCGAATCATTTCGGGATGCGCGCGGGCGCGGGGAAGCATCGCCTCGGCAATCAAGTAGCGCGGCTCACCCAGCCCAATATGGTCGATAATTAGAAACTCGGCGTCGCGCAGCGAATAGCCGTATTCGCGCTCAAAAGCGAACGCGCCGTTCGGTCGCCCCACCTCCTCACAGCCTGTGAACACACCCCAGACCTCCACATCGGGCACGGGGTTCTCTGCGAGGTGCTCCATGAGGGTCAGCAGCGCGGCGGTTCCAGAGCCGTTATCGTTCGCGCCCTGCACCCATGGCAAAAAGAGTTCTCGATGGAGCAGCATGCCCATCCCGTAGAGCGCGACCAGCCCGCCGAGCGTCATCACGATGCGCGGTAGCCAGATTGTCCATGCCTGCCCCATCAACGGCACGAGGGCAAGCAGCACGGCGAGCAGCGTGTGCGCCATCAGCAGCCCCGCCTGCAGCTGGAAGTTCCGCCCAAAGGCGCGCACATGCTTCGGATGCCACATCAGCGCCGCCCGCTGGCTATCGATGTGCGCCATCAGCACGACGCGCCGTCGCGCCTCGTGCTGCGCCTTCGCAACGGCAATTAAGTTCGCGCTCGCGCGTTGTGGGAACAGACGCATCACATCCCACCGCCCGCTCGCCAGCCCCCAGAACATCGCCATTCCTGCAAGGCTACACAGAGCCGCCGCACCCCACGCGAGCGGTGCGCTCGTCCAAGCCAGAACCGCTGAAATCACGAAAAGTAGCGAAACCGTGAACCACGCAGGGGTAAGCGAGGGAATGCTTCGAAACGGCTGCTCGAACACGGTCAACCCGCGCTCTTGCAGGCGACGTTGGAGATATGCACGCAGGCGCGCCTCCGACTCAGTCGTCGCCGGGCGCGCCCCAAACGCTTGGATTAGCGTCGTCAGGTTCTGGTAAGCAGTGGGCATAACGAATATCCCTCACCCCCAGCCCCTCTCCCAGAGGAAGAGGGGAGCCGTACTCCCCCCCTCCCGAGGGAGAGGGGGTCAGGGGGTGAGGGTTTCACGCTTTACCGCAACGAGCGCACGCACTTGACGCCTTGCGCATCCACCACTGGGATGCCCCACAAGTCGCGTGAGCCAGGAATCGCAGGCGAGCCTTGGCAGACCTTCTCAGTCGCAGCGCACCGCCCCGTGTTGTTGTCCCAATTGCGGTTGTAGGGCGGCGACTGCACGCACCACAGGCGGAACTGCTTGTTGCTGATGTTAACACACGCTATATCCGCCTGGCGCACCTTGAGCGACTTCGCATGCCCGTCCGCGTAGGCGACGGAAGCCGTCTCGTTGTGGCGTCCCTCTACAGGCGAGTTGAAAATCGAGCAGTTGCCCGTGCCGCCTGCTACCGTGAGCTGCCCATCCAGGTAGGCTGAGGTCTCCGCCACAAACTCCAGCTCCGACTGCTTGATGGGCGGCTGGTTCTGTGCGCCCGTGATGGTATTGTTCGGGCCATCCTCAAACAGCGCGAAGTTCGCGACATAGCTTAGCCATCGAAACTCACCGCACTCGCCGCCCGGCAGCCCGAACTGGCGCCAGAACGCATCCAGATCCATTTCGCGTCGTCGAGAAGGACACTCGTAGATGTCCTTGTTCTTCACATAGGGTTCAATCGCCGCGAGCATGGTGTAGGCGCACTCCTGATTCTGTCGGTTGCGCGCCCGATAGACGCTCATCGGATAGGTCTCGTCGTAGTCCTGAATGTATTGGATTACTCCCAGTCCCGCTTGCTTCATGTTATTGACGCACTGGGTCTGGCGCGCTTTCTCGCGCGCTTGCGCAAACACAGGGAACAGGATCGCCGCTAAGATGGCGATAATCGCGATAACGACCAGCAGCTCAATCAGTGTGAATCCACGATACCGCATCGTTCGTCTACCTCCTCGTAATCACAGAGATTCTACCCGTTAGTTAGGATTCCTGCTGAAAAAGGTTCCCCAGTTGTTTTGAAAAATGGGCGGTCTCTTGCCCTCACCCCCAGCCCCTCTCCCACTTGGTGGGAGAGGGGAGCCGCGTGTATGTTTTGCGCCCCAGTTCTCCCTCTCCCGCGCCGCGGGAGAGGGGGCAGGAGGTGAGGGTGAACCTGTCATTCCGAGCCGCAGGCGAGGACTCTTCACCCTGTTTAGCAGCTCGCGCCGAAGTTGAACAGCACCACCAGCAAGTCCGCGTCATCCACCACGCCGTCGCGGTTCACATCACCGTCGCCGCTGCCGCCGAAGTTGAACAGCACAATCAGCAAATCGGCGTCATCGATGGTGCAGTCGTCGTTCACATCGCCACGCGGTTTCAGCCCTCCGCTGTAGCCAACGGCGCGAATCGAGTAGGTGCGGGCGCAGGCGCGCAGCGGGCCGCCGGTCTCGCAGCTTTCGCCGCCCAGACGAATGACGCCGTTGAAACCAAGATAGTTCACATTCTCGTCGGGCGGCTCGATCACAGGAGTTGCCAGCATCAAATCGACACCGCAGTTGAAGCAGTTATACGGATCCGTCTGACAGCTGCTCATCTCAGTAATCTGCATCGTGAAGTCGCCGTACACATCGTTCAGCTGGAACCACTGGTTCACCGAGCCACCGATAAAGGCGCATTCCACAGGGTCAAAAGTACGGCTACCCTGCCAGCGCACGGCGCTATCGCTCTCGGGGGTTCCATAGAATGTTACGGTGGCGTTGGACTGTATCGTGTTTACCATCTGGTTGATGGTGATCTGAAAATCCAGCGCGATGCCATCGCCGTTCAGATCCTGCAGCTGCACGCAGATGGGGTCCTGGTCGCCTATGCCGCCTTCCGCCGCAGGCACGGTACAATCTTGACCGATACGGATGTAGTACTGGGAGTCGTTCAATCGGAAGGACATTTTGCCGGTCTGGATGAGTTTCTGTACAGGGGTTTGCGCTGTAGCTGCGCAGGTCAGCGCGAGCGCGCTGACGATGCCGAAAAGGATCGCCTTTCGCATGGTCAATCACACCTCCGTTGGTAAGGATACTGTATTATAGCACATTTTTCGCGCGGTCGCAAGGGGGCGTGATGTCCCTAACGATAAAAAACAGGTACACTTTTCCCCGATGCGTGTGCTGGTGAGCGACTCGGTTTCAGAGGAGGGGCTGGCGATTCTCCGTCGGGCGGCGGAAGTGGACTACCGCCCGAATCTGCCGCGCGAGACGCTGCTCCAGATTATTGGCGACTACGACGCGCTGATGGTGCGTTCGCAAACGCGGGTGGATGCGCAAGTGATTGAAGCGGGCACGCGGTTGAAGGTCATCGGGCGCGCGGGCGTAGGCGTGGATAATATCGATGTGGACGCCGCTACCCGCCGCGGCATCGTCGTCGTCAACTCGCCTGAAGGCAACACAATCGCGGCGGCGGAGCTGACTTTTGCGCACCTGCTCGCGCTCGCGCGGCTCATTCCGCAGGCGGATCGCTCGCTGCGCGCGGGCGAATGGAAGCGCAATCAGTTTGTGGGCGTGGAGCTGTCGCGCAAGACGCTGGGCGTGGTGGGGATGGGCAAAATCGGGCGCGAAGTAGCGCGGCGCGCCCGCGCGTTCGGCATGCGCATCCTGGCGTATGACCCGTTCGTGCCTGAAACCCATCTCCGCCAGCTCGGCGCGGAGCCAGTTCCGTTGGAGACGCTCCTGCGCGAGAGCGACTTTATCACTCTGCACGCGCCCCTCACTCCTGAGACGCGCCATCTGCTTAATCGCGAGACGCTTGCGCTGACGAAACCGGGCGTGCGCATCGTGAACTGCGCGCGGGGCGAGTTGATTGACGCCGACGCCTTAGCCGAGTTGATTGAATCGGGGCATGGGGCGGGCGCGGCGCTCGATGTGTTCCCCACCGAGCCGCCCCCGCCCGACTTGAAGCTACTCCATCAGCCCCAGAATGTGCTGACCCCGCACTTAGGCGCGTCCACTGCCGAGGCGCAGGTGAAGGTGGCGGTCGATGTCGCCGAGCAGATTGTGGCGGTGTTGCACGGCGGCGCGCCGCGCAGCCCCGTGAACCTGCCGCCCATCCCCGCCGAGCTGATGTCGCGCGTGGAGCCGTACCTCAAACTCGCGGAGCGGATGGGCGCGCTGCACAGCCAGCTCGCCGACGCGCCCATCGAGCGCGTCCACGCCGTCTTTTCGGGCGACTGGGGCGACCTGCCGCTGGACATCATCGCCCGCGCCGCGCTCGCTGGGCTGCTCCAACGCTCCACCGACGCATCCGTGAACCTCGTGAACGCGCCCTTGATTGCGCAGCAGCGCGGCGTGCAACTGGAATGGAGCGTGCGTCCCGAAACGGAACTCTATCCCGACACGCTCACGCTCACGGCGCACACGCCGCGCGGCGCGCAGCAACTGACGGGAACCGTGTTCGGACGCAGCGACCTGCGCATCACCCACCTGAACGACCTGTTCGTGGACATCCGCCCTGAAGGAATCCTGCTGATGACCGAGCATCAGGATCGTCCGGGCATTATCGGGCGCGTGGGCACGGCGCTGGGCAACTATCAGGTGAACATCGCAGGCATGCATGTGGGACGCACGGCGATGGGCGGACGCGCCGTGATGATCCTGCAGGTGGATAACCCCATCCCGCCCGAAGCGTTCGAGCAGATTCGCCAGATGGAAGGCGTCGACAGCGCGCGCGTGGTGCGGTTTGAGTAGGCAGCGTCTGTACGCCCAGCATGGCGCCCTGAATACTGGATTGTGAACTTGCAAGCGTGGAGGTTTACCGTGGACTCGCAGGCGATGACTACGCCACCGAGCTGCGCTACACGCTGGAAGAGACTGTCAGTCCCCTGTTTGACCCAGAGTGGCAGATCCCTGTGCAAAAGCTGTTCGAGGACTGAGGTATCCTTTCTCTGGAGGCGACGAAGCATGCAGGAGCTGAACCTACCGATTGCGTGGCGACCCGACGACGCCGTGATTGAGCAAGCCAATATCACCGCGCAGATGCGCAAATACCTTATCCCCACCTACGAGGCGTTTCTGCAAAAGAGCATCGACGACCCCGACTGGTTCTGGCGCGCGTTTTTTGAGGACATCGGCTTCCACTGGCACACGCCCTACACACAGGCCGTAGACCTCAGTGCGGGTAAGCCGTTTGCGAAGTGGTTCATCGGAGGCAAGCTGAACTGGACTTATAATGCGTTGGAACGGCATGTGCAGTTGGGGCGGGGCGACGCGCTCGCGCTGGTGTGGGAAGGCGAGGAGGGCACGGTACGCCGCTACACCTACGCCGAGCTGCTGCGCGAGGTGAACGCCCTCTCGCGCGGGCTGCTCAAGTGGGGCGTGCAGCCGGGCGATCGCGTAGGACTGTTTTTGCCGTTCATTCCCGAAACGGCGATTGCGCTGCTGGCGGTTTCGCGTATCGGCGCGATTGCGCTACCCCTGTTTTCGGGCTTCGGCGTGGAGCCGATTGTAACGCGCATGCAAGACGCCGAGGCGCGCTGGCTGTTCATCGCCGACGGATTCCCCCGCCGGGGCAAAATCACGCCTGCCAAAGAGACCGCTTACGCCGCCTTGCGCGAGCTGCCTCACGTGCAGCGCGTGTTCACGGTAGAGCGCGCCAACCGCGATGTGCGCTTCGACCCCGCCCTGGAGGTGCGCTACTCCGACCTGCTGGACTTCGGCGACTACGAGGCTCCCGCCTTCGACAGCGAGACGCCCTGCATGATGATTTACACTTCCGGCACGACGGGCAAGCCCAAAGCGGCGTTCCATGTGCATGCGGGCTTCCCCATCAAGGCGGCGCAGGATATGTATCATCTGTTTGACCTGAAACCTACAGACGCCATTAGCTGGCTAACCGACATCGGCTGGATGATGGGACCGTGGCTCATCATGGGCGGGCTGATTCTGGGGGCGACGGTGTTCATGTACGACGGCGCGCCCGACTACCCCGCGCCCGACCGCGTGTGGGCGATGGTGGAGCGGCACACTATCAGCGTGCTGGGCATTACGCCGACGCTGATTCGCGCCCTGATGCGCGAGAGCAGTGACTACGCCGACCGCCACGCGATGCCCAGCCTGCGCCTGCTCGGCTCCACAGGCGAGCCGTGGAACCCAGAGCCGTGGCTGTGGACGCTGGAGCATGTGGGCAAGAATCGAGCGCCGATTATCAACTACTCTGGTGGCACAGAGATTTCGGGCGGGATTTTGGGCTGCACGGTGCTGCGCCCGCTGAAACCCTGCAGCTTCAACACCGTCGCGCCGGGCATCGACGCCGAAGTGCTAAGCGAACGGGGCGAACCCGTGCGCGGCGAGGTGGGCTTGCTGTGCGTGCGGAATGTGAACCCCGGCATGACGCGCGGCTTCTGGCGCGATACCGAACGCTACATAGAGACCTATTGGAGCCGCTTTGAGGGCGTCTGGTACCACGGCGACCTGAGCCTGATCGACGCGGACGGCTTCTGGTACATTCTGGGGCGTGCAGACGACACCCTCAAAATTGCAGGTAAGCGCGTGGGACCCGCCGAAATCGAGAGCATGCTGGTGGAGCATCCTACGGTCAGCGAGGCGGGCGTAATCGGTGTGCCCGACGAAATCAAGGGGCAGGAGGCGGTAGCGTTTGTGGTATTAAAGCCAGGCAACGAGTGGAGCGACGCGCTCGCGCAGGAGTTGCTGAACCTCGTGGCGGAGCGGATGGGCAAACCCCTCAAGCCCAAGGCAGTGTACGCCGTGCCCGATTTGCCCAAAACGCGCAACGCCAAGATTATGCGCCGCGTGATTCGCGCCGCCTACTTAGGCGAGCCGACAGGCGACCTCAGCGCATTGGAGAACCCGCAGAGCGTGGAGGCGATCCAGAAACTGCGCGGTTAGCCGATCTCCAACGCTTCTAGCTTCCGCGCTTGCTCTTCAGCTTGCAGGGCATCGATAAAGGGCTGAATGTCGCCGTCCAGAATCCCCTGCAGGTCGTGCAGGGTCAGCCCGATGCGGTGGTCAGTCACGCGCTGGTCGGGGAAGTTGTAAGTGCGAATCTTCTCACTGCGTTCGCCCGTGCCGATTTGCGAGCGGCGTTGCTGGTCGCGCTCCGCGCGGAGCCGTTCCTGCTCCAGTTCATACAGGCGCGTGCGCAAAATCCGCATCGCCCGCTCGCGATTCTGCAGCTGCGAGCGTTCGTCTTGACAGGAGACCACCAGCCCTGTGGGTTTGTGAATAACGCGCACGGCGGTCTCGTTCTTCTGCATGTGCTGCCCGCCTGGACCAGAGGAGCGAAAGGTCTCAATCACCAAGTCTTGCGGGTTGATTTGCACATCGACCTCTTCGGCTTCGGGCAGCACGGCGACGGTGGCGGTGGAGGTATGGATCCGCCCGCCGCTTTCGGTGACGGGCACGCGCTGCACGCGATGCACGCCCGATTCGTGTTTGAGCTGGCTGTACGCGCCGTCGCCCTGAATGCTGAACACGATATACTTGTAGCCTCCTAAATCACTCGGCTCAGCGTCCATTACTTCGTATTTCCAGCCCTTGCGTTCGGCGAAGCGCATATACATCCGTGCGAGGTCGCCCGCGAAGAGCGCGGCTTCCTCCCCGCCCGCCGCGGGGCGAATCTCGATAATCACATCACGCTCGTCGTTCGGGTCGCGCGGCAGCAGGCGCGCGGTGAGGGCGCGCCCGTACTCTTCCAGTTGCTTTTGCGCATTTTCCAGCTCCTCTTGGGCGAGCGCGACGAGGTCGGGGTCATCGCCCGCTTCAATAATCTGTTCCGCCTCGCGCCGTTGCGCCTCCGCCTGCTGGTAGCGCGTGTAGAGTTCGCTCAGCTCGGTTAACTCGGCGTGCTGCTTGCCCAGTCGCTGCAAGGCGCGAGGGTCGCTCAGCACTTCGGGGTCAGCGAGCTGCGCCTCCACCTCGGGCAGTTTCGCGAGGGTCTCGCTCAGTTTCGCGCGGAGCTTGTCGGGTAGCATCAGAGAGATTGTACCTGATTAGAGAACCATCCTGACTCCGTCACTGTTCGCGGTATCGCTGATCTTGCGCAACTCTCGTAAATCACAGTTCACGCAAGCAGGTTGCCGACTATCGAGCGATACTCTTACGAACAAGACCGTTTATGGTACACTCTAAAGGAACTCTCGCCGAAAAAGATGCGTATCACAGGCGGGATGCGGAGGGGAACCGATGGAACTGATTACGGGGCTGATTTGCTTTGGCGCGTTCGCGCTCGGAGCGGCGATTCTGTACGCCATTCTGTATAACTCGCTGATTGGCAAGAAGAACCAGGTCGAGTACGCCTATAGCGGAATCGATGTGCAGCTCAAAAAGCGCCACGACCTGATTCCGAACCTTGTGGCGACAGTGAAGCAGTATATGGAGCATGAGCGCGGGCTGCTGGAGCGCATTACCGAGCTGCGCAGTCGCGCCATGAACCCCAATCTACCTGAAGGCGAACGGCTGCAGGTGGAAGCGGCGCTCTCAGGCGCGCTGCGCAACCTGATGGTTGCCGTCGAGAACTACCCGCAGCTGCGTGCGAACGAGAACTTCATGCATCTACAAGCCTCGCTGAACGAGATTGAAGAGCAAATCGCCGCCGCGCGGCGCACCTACAACGCCGCCGTGACCGACTACAACAACGCAATTGAGATGTTCCCGACGAACTTTATCGCGTCCACGATGGGACTCAAGCGCCGTGCGGTGTTCGAAGCCGAAGAAGCCGAACGCGCCATGCCCAGCGTGTCGCAGCTGTTCCAGCAATGAACATCAGCCCCGTTCAGGCACAGCGCGAACTGGAGCCGTTGCTGCGCGAACTGGAGCAGGAGCGCACGCGGAAGGTCAACCAGTTCGCGCAGATTACGCTCTGGAGCGTGGTGATTGGCGGGCTGCTCAGCCTCGTACTCGCGTTGTTTCGCCTAGGAGGCTGGGCGTTCGCGCCGCTGGTCGTCGCGCTGATTGTCATCGGCGTCGTCTACGCGAGTAAAGCAGAGGAGTGGCGCAAAGCGTTCAAATGGCGTGTGATGACCCGCCTCGTCAAATATGTAAACCCGAACCTGGAGTATCACCCCGAACGGTACATCTCCGAGCGCGAATATGAACTCAGTATGCTCTATCACAACTCGCCGCGCCCTGACCGCTATCGGGGAGAGGATCTCATCGAGGGCGTAATCGACAAAACCGACATCCGCCTCTCCGAGCTGCACACCGAGTATAAGCAGGTCACCTACGATAGCAAAGGGCGCCGACAGGAACAATGGATTACCACCTTTCGCGGGCTGTTTATCAGCGCGGACTTTCATAAGCATTTTCAGGGCGTGACACTGGTGCTGCCCGACACGGAGCAGTCGTGGCTGGGCGGGTTCGGACAGTGGCTGCAGAGCCTCAGCGCGAAACTGGGCAATCAACCAGGCGAACTCGTGAAGATGGAAGACCCGGAGTTCGAAAAACAGTTCAAGGTGTTCTCTACCGACCAGATCGAGGCGCGTTATATTCTGACCCCGAGCCTGATACGGCGCATTGTCAACTTTCGCGCAAAAACAAAGTCGCCGATTCGGCTCTCGTTTATCGCTTCGCGCGTGTTCGTGGCGATTCCGACCCAGCACAATCACTTCGAGCCGCCGTCCCTGTTTGCGCCCACCAACAAATTGCTGGAGTCAGAGACGCTGGCACAGTATTTTGAGGAGATTAAGTTCGCCCTGGCGGTGGTGGACGAGCTGAACCTGAACACGCGCATCTGGACGAAACGGTAGCCCCAGCGACCCTGAGAACGGGGTAAAATCTACCCGCCATGCGACTGGACTATTTTTATCGTCCGCACCGCTCCAGCGCGCGGATTCGCGAGCCTCTGCCAAGCCTGAACCAGTTGGGCGGTACATTCTGGATCTATCTGCACAACGCGGAGCGCACGCCGCGCTCTGTGAGCAGCGTCCTCCTCAACGGGCGTGATGTGGAGTCGATTCGTCCGGGAAAGGGCTTGAACTGGTATCGCCTCACGCACGAGCTGATTCCGCCTCGCACAACTGCGATGATGATTCTGAACCTGCAGCGCGAGATGCTGGACACTGCGCCGATTGAATTAGTCGTTCGGTTCGGCGACGGAACGCAGGCACAGGCGACGCTGGAGCCGAGAATCAGCCCCGCGGTGCTGGCGAGCGCATGGGTAGAGGGGCGCAGGCTGACCGTGGTGCTGCGCAACGATGACCCCGCACATCCTGTGAAGTCGATACGATTGCGTGTAGACGGACGCAGCCTGCGCTTCCGCGCCCTCACGCCCGAAGCTGAGCCGAATGGCGGGCTGAACTTTCTGACCGCGACGCTCCCCACCGAACCCGCGCCGCATCGGAGCCTGCCCTTGCAGGTGGATGTGCAGGTCGGCATTCAGGAATGGATGCTTGGTGGGGTGGTGAGGCCGATGCAACGCTTTTTCCCGCTGGGTACATGGCGCACGCGCGTCTGGGAGGACGACGCCGAGCGCGCCGCATGGCGCGAACGCGGGTTCGATACCTTCGTGTTCGACGGACGCGCAGAGCTGACCGAGACCGAACGGCGCGCCTTCAGCGACCTCTGCCCCAACGAAAAGATTCGGGCGCTGCCCTTCTGTGGTTTCCCTCGCCCCGCGACGGCGTTCATCGAGCGCAACCGTCAGAATACGCACATCGTCGCGTACATGATCAAGGACGAACCCGACTGGGGTGACCCAGCGCAGTTCGAGGGGTGGCATCTACCTGCCCTGTGCGAGCGTGTGGCGAAGGTCTTCCGCGACCGTGAAGGTATCCCACCTGTGTACCTCAATCTCGCCCGCTCTCGGCGGTTCGGCGAGTTCGCCGAAATCCCCGACATCGCCTGCTACGACTCCTACCGCGTCGGCGCGCCAATGCCCGATGAGACGCCCCCCAACGAGTGGGCAGGCATGCTCGAACTCGCGGCGACCTACACGGAGGATTTGCGCTTCAACTGCGAGCCGTTGCCGTTCTGGGTCTGGGCGCAAGGGGCGCATATGTGGGACGAGCGCATATGGATTAACAACGCACTCGGACGTGCCTGCCCCACCCCTGAAGAGATTCGGGTGCAGCTCTGGCTGCAACTCAGCCGCGGCGCGAAGGGCGTGCTGTGGTTCATCGGCTTCAACGAGGACGAGTTCCGACGCTACTACATGGAAGCGAAGGACATCCCCGCGCTTCGCGCCTTGCCCGAGTCGGAGCGCGCCCCGCTGGTGGAGCGGCTCGTGCAGCACGGAAGTGAGGCGTTCGCGGAACAGACGCGCCTGAACCGATTCCTGCAGCCCCTGCGCGAAGAACTGCTGCGCATGGACTGGCGTCCGAACGGCGTGCGCGTACTGAGCGCGACGAACCCACGCAAAATAGACGCAGCGATGTTAGTGGGCGAGCGCGCTGCGTCAATCTGGCTGACCAACTTTGATTACGAGATTCACCCTCAGGGCTACCGATTCCGTGAGCAGCGCTCAATCGAGGTCGAGGCACAGTTGCCCCACTGGCTGCGCCCCAAGACAGCGACGCTGCTGACGCCCGACGGCAAGACGCACGCGCTGACGCTCAAACACGAGGCAAACGCTGTGCGCTTGCACATAGAGGCGTTACCGTTGCAAGTGGGGGTTATCTGGATGCGTTAAGACATCACCGCTCCACCCAGTCCGCCAAGTAGATATTCGTCTCGCCGCGCTCTTTCGCCGTGCGGTTCGACGCCCACACGACTTTCTTGCCATCGCGCGAGAACATCGGGAAACCGTCGAAGTCGCCCGTGAAGGTGACCTGCTCGACGCCCGTTCCGTCACGATTGATTAGGAACAGGTCGAACTCGCGCCCGCGTGGGTCATGGTGATTGCTGGAGAAGATAATCTTGCGGTTGCCCGGCTGCATAAATGGCGCGAAGTTCGCCCCGCCGAGATTGCTGATTTTCTGCTTGCGCCTGCCGTCAGCGGTCATCACCCACAGTTCAAGCTTGCTCGGGCGCACGAGCCGTCGGCGCAACAGATCCTGGAACTCCTTAATCTCCTCTTCCGTTTTGGGGTGATAGGCGCGATAGACGATGAAGCGTCCATCCCACGAATAAAACGGTCCACCGTTGTAGCCGATTTCGGTAGTGAGGCGTTTGATGCGCTTCGTGCGCAAATCCAGCTCGGCTAAGTCGATATTGCCCCAGCGTGTGGTGGTGAACAGCACGCGGTCGCCACGCGGGTGGAACGAGCCTTCAGCGTTGTAGTCGTCGCCGTCGGTGATCGCGACGCGCTCGGAGCCGTCGGCGTTCGCGATAAAGAGGCGATAGGGCAGCAGGGGCCACACATAGCCCTGCGAGCGGTCAGGTGGGGGCGGCGGCTCCTCGCTCCACCAGTCTGTGGAGCTATAGAGAATCTTTTTCCCGTCGGGCGACCAGAAACCGCAGGTGCAGCGCCCCTTGCCCGTAGAGACCAGGCGCACATCGGAGCCGTCGAGGTTCATCGTGAACATCTGGTCGGCTTTGAAGGGCGGGCGCGTGCTTTGGAAAATGAGCTTTTTGCCGTCGAACGAGAAATACGCCTCCGCGTTCTCGCCGCCGAAGGTGAGCTGGCGCACATTCTGCAGGTGCTTCTCGCGCGAATCGTGCAGCACCCCCTCCTGCAGAGGCTGGTTCAGCAGTGGATGAATACCACACATAGCGGTATAAAGTATAACCGATGGGGGGCGCAGGAAACTGTTGCGCAGGCGACGCGCGTTGTTGCGGAAGCGACCTTGCCCTTTCCGTCCGTCTAACCGATTCGGGTACACTCTACGGAGGGAACGCGATGAGAAAGTTTCTGGGCTTTGCGGTGTTGTTTGCGCTGGGTTTTGCGACGGGCGCGTATGTGCTGAACGCCTATTTTCCGAATCGCGGGGTACCTGCTCAGGTCGCGGGTGCGCCGCGCGGCGATACGGAGTCAAACCGTACCGCGCTGGTGAACCTTCTGGAGCAGCGCTCGGGGGCAGCGGAACCAGCGCCGACCAACTTTGAGACGATGCTGCGCACGGCGTCGCAACGCATCTCGCCCGCCGTCGTGAATGTGGACACCACCGGCGAGGTTGCTACTTGGCGCGGCTGGCGCGAGGTGGGCGGGCGCGGCTCGGGGGTAATTATCAGCTCCGACGGGTATGTGGTCACCAATAACCATGTTGTGCGCATCCAGCGCCAGATTGCCCGCGACATCTTTGTGACTCTCCAGGACGGTCGCCGATTCCGCGCCACTGTGCTGGGCACGGACTCCCAGAATGATGTCGCGCTGCTCAAAATCGACGGCAAGAACCTGCCCGTGGCGCAAATGGGCGATTCTGACAAGCTGCAGGTAGGCGACTGGGTGATTGCGGTAGGCAATCCGTTCGGACTGGGCACGACGGTCACGGCGGGCATCGTGAGCGCGTTGAACCGTTCGCTGGAAGGGGTGGGCGCGCCCAGCGGGTTCATCCAGACCGACGCGGCGATTAATCAGGGCAACTCGGGCGGCGCACTTGCCGACTCGCGCGGACGGCTCATCGGCATCAACACCGCCATCTTCTCGCCCGTTGGCGCGAATGTGGGCATCGGCTTCGCCATCCCCATTAATCGCGTCAAACAGGTCGTGAAAGAGATTCTCGAACACGGCTCCGTCGGGCAGGCATGGCTGGGCATCAGCTACGCCGACATCAGCGATCCGCAGATTCGGCGGTTCCTGCAGGAACGGCTGCCCAATGTGCGCTTCCCTGCGAACGGGATGTTCATCGACGGCGTGGTCGCCAACTCGCCCGCGCGCTCGGCAGGCATCCAGCCCGGCGATGTGATTATCCAGCTCAACGGACGCCCGCTGCGCACCATCGAGGACATGCAGAACTTCATGCGCCGCGCCAAGCCGGGGCAGCAAATCACCCTGCGTATCTGGCGCGATGGACAGACGCTCGATCTCAAGGTCACGCTCGGCGTGCGCCCGGACGATATGTGATGACGGTTCCTGCAGAGCATCTTCGCTGGAATCTGTATGGCACAGGATTCGAGAACCTGGGGCGCGGCGGCAAGCCCGAATGGCTGCCCACGCCCCAGCCCGCGCCGAACGAACTCTTAGCCCGCATCGACGCCGTCGGGATCTGCTTCAGCGACCTCAAGATTCTACGACTGGGCGAAGCGCACCCAAAAATCGCCCGCGACCTGCGCCAGCGCCCTGTCGTGATGGGGCACGAAATCAGCTGCACGATTGCTCAGGTGGGCGACGCGCTCAAAGACCGCTTTCGGGCAGGCGAGCGCTATATCGTGCAAGCAGATGTGTATGTGAACGGGCGCGTGCAGGCGGTAGGTTATGCGCTGGACGGGGGCTACTCGCAGTATACGGTTTTCGGCGAGCCAGTGCTGAACGGCGACGCGGGCTGTTATCTGTTGCGTTGTCCAGAGCATTTGAGCCACGCCGAAGCCGCTTTGGTGGAGCCGTGGGCATGTGTAGTCGCCAGTTGTCGTATTCAGCCGCGCCCCACGCCTCAGCCCAACGGCAAGTGGCTGGTGGTTCTCCCTCACGCGCCGATGGTGCGATATAAGTGCAGCGCGTTGGAAGCTCTTCGTAGCACGGGCGTCCCCGCCCGTGCAGATGCCACCCCCAGTGGCACGGGCGGGGACGCCCGTGTAGAGGTCGGCACTCGAGGTTCGGATGAGTCTGCGCTTGAGCGGGACGCTCAAGCCACGATAGGCATCGCCGTTGTCCTTGTCGACTGGCGGGGCAACCCGCTTGCTGAAGAGTTTCTGCAAACCGCCCAGCAACTCGGCATGGGGACCGAGCGTGTAGAAGTATCAGAAGACGCCCTGTACGACCCCGCCCTGTTGCAACGCCTGTGCGAAACCTACGCGCCCGACGGCTTCACAGATATTCTGATATACGGCAACCCGACGCCCGCCCTGCTGGAGACCGCTATCGATGCACTGACCTACGGCGGCGCGCTGAGTTTTACCTGCCACCACAAGACGCCCCCCGTGCCCGTGGATGTGGGCAGGCTGCACTACGACCGCCTCCAAGTAATGGGCACAACAGGCTGGGACATTACCGACGCCTACCGCCACACGCGCGACACGGCGTTGCGCAGGGGTGACCGGCTGCTGCTGTTCGGCGCGGGCGGCGCGATGGGGCAGATGCAACTATTCTACGCCCTCACGCGCCCCGAACCGGCTGCGCAGGTAGTGGTGGTCGACCGCCACCCCGAACGCTTAGAGCCGCTGCGCGAGCTGGGCATGCCGCTGGCGCAGGCGGCGGGAATCGATCTGCAGTTCTATTGCAACGCCGACGCCGAGCCAGAGGCGCAGCAAGCGCACCTGCGCTCGCTCTGTCCGCACGGGTTTGACCAGATTATGCTGCTCGCCTCCGCGCCCGACGCCGTCGCGCTAACCTATCCCCTGCTGACCGACGGGGGCGCGCTGAACCTGTTCGCAGGCATTCCGAAGGGGCAGAAGGTGGCGTTAGACCTTACACCGCTCGCCTCGCGCCATATGCGCTTGCTGGGCAGCAGCGGCTCCACGATGGACGACATCGCCAAGTGCCTGCGCCTCGTGGCGGAGGGCGCGCTGCCCGCCCGCAAAGTGATTGGCGCAATCGCGGGTTTGAACGCACTCCCCGACGCCCTGCGCGCCGTGCAGGAACACCGCTACCCCGGCAAAATCGTCATCTTCCCGCAACTGCCCGACCTGCCCCTGCTGGGCTTGCAGGAGCTGGCGATGTATCTACCCGAAGTGTACGCCCGCCTCGAAGACGGACGCTACTGGACGAAGGCGGCGGAAGAGACATTGGGACTATTGTAGACCCCGTTAGCGATACTCCTCCACTATCTGATGCGCACGCTCGTTGAATAGTGGCTGGCTCTGGTTGTGTACTTCATAGTTGAGGCGAGCAAGTGTGTTCTTCAACGCCGCCTCATCCAGCTGTGCGAGCATAGAAACATCAGGAATTTCGTTTTGCAGACTCATAATCACAAGCGACGGAGAAGTCTGCTGCGAAACGCCTAACAGTAGGGTTGCTATTCCAAGAGCCAAAGTGGCTGGTAGTTTACGCGTCGTTGACCTCCCTATGCATTTTGCCCTCTATACAAGTTAACGGACATTCCCACGCGCAGGGGACAGGGAGATAAGTAAATTGGGCGCAAATTCTACCCCCCCTGCACTCTTCGCCCAGCGTTGCAGTTTGGCAATCGCGCGCTGGCAGGCTTTCTTGGCGCACTCGGTGGAGATTCCCAACGCTTGCCCAATCTGCTCAAGGGGTAGCTCGTCCAGATAGTGCATCTCCACGATGGCGCGGTCGCGCTCGGAAAGTTGCGCCAGCGCTTGCTCCAGCAGCAGGCGGTTCTCAACGGCTTCGTAGCCTATCTCCCCAACGGCGTGCTCAATGAAGGAGCGATTTTTCAGCGCAATCGGGTATAATATTCTTGCCACACAGCGCGGTGGACAACATCCCCGCGGGCGAAACCCGCTGTTCACCGCAACGGCAGGAGTAAGACGATGAGAAACCCGACTTTGCCGACGGATCTGAACCTTCAGGTGGAACTGCCGACGATTATGCCGCGTTCCAAGACGCGCCCCTCGGTTCGCTACACCGAAGCACAACGCGCCATCGAGCAAGACCCCGAAATCCCCTTCCTGACCGAGCAGGAACTCATCGAGCGCGTGAACCAGCTCCGCAAAGAGCGGAACGCGGTCATCCTCGCGCATAACTATCAGCTGCCCATCATTCAGGACTTAGCCGATTTTGTGGGCGATTCGCTGCAACTTTCGCAGCAGGCGGCGAAAACCGACGCGCCCGTGATTGTGTTCTGCGGCGTGCATTTCATGGCGGAGACGGCGGCGATTCTCTGCCCCGACCGCACGGTGCTGATCCCCGACCCAGAGGCGGGCTGCTCGCTCGCGGCAACCGTCACCGCTGAAGAGGTGCGCCAGTGGAAGGCGAACCACCCCAACGGCGTCGTGGTGGCGTATGTGAACACCAACGCCGATGTGAAAGCCGAAGCGGACTACTGCTGCACTTCCAGCAACGCCGTCAAAGTGGTGCAGGCTATTCCCGAAGATAAGGAGATTCTGTTCCTGCCCGATATGTTTCTGGGGCTGTATGTGCAGCGGATGACAGGGCGCAAGATTCACCTGTGGCTGGGCGAGTGCCATGTGCATGCGGGCTTTCGCGCGGAGGACATCGCGAACGCGCTGCAGCAGTACCCCGACGCCGATCTGTTGCTCCATCCCGAATGCGGCTGCGTGAGCCAGTGTATGTTCGCGCTGGCGTCGGGCGACTTGCCCGCGGATCGCACCTTCGTTCACAGCACGGGCGGCATGGTGCGCCATGTGCGCGAGTCGAGCACGCCGATCCACCTCGTGGCGACGGAGGTGGGCATGCTCCACCGTCTGCGCAAAGAGGCGCCGCACAAGCAGTATATCCCCGTCAAGGTGGACGCGATTTGCGAGTATATGAAAACTATCACGCTGCCCAAGCTCTACCGCTCGCTACGCGATATGGTCTACGAAGTGCGAGTCGAGGAGCCAATCCTGAGCCGCGCCCGCAAAGCGATTGACCGCATGCTGGAGGTCGTATGATGCTCCACCCTGAGTTGCTGGCGATTCTGGCGTGTCCTGCGTGTGAGGAGCGTCCGCCGCTGGAGTTGCGCGGCGCGTATCTGGTCTGCTGCCAGTGCCGCCGTGCCTACCCCATTCGCGACGAAATTCCTGTGTTGCTCACAGAGGAGGCGGTTCCCCTCGAAGATCTGAGTCATGACAGTGACGCGCCATGTGATAAGCACGCTTGAGGCTGGTATAATCCCTACAGCCGTTTACGGACGGAGGCTGACATGCGCATTTTATTGACGGGCTGTGCAGGGTTCATCGGTGCGAAGACCGCTGAGTTGCTTCTCGAGCAAGGGCATCAGGTCATCGGAATTGATAATCTCAACGACGCTTACGATCCGAAACTGAAGTGGTGGCGGTTGCGCCAACTGCAGGCTCACCCCAGCTTTCGCTTCGTGCAGGTGGACATTAGCGAGTGGACGCCCACCTGGCGGGTTTTCGGGGAGCACCTGCCTTACGATGCCGTGATCAACCTTGCGGCGCGGGCGGGCGTGCGCCAGAGTGTGGAGAACCCGTGGGTTTATATCGCCACGAACACCACGGGCGCGCTGAACCTGCTGGGCAGGCAAGCGGTTTGGCGTACTGAGCCGATGCACCCCGCGGATGTGAAAGCGACCTGGGCGGATATTACGAAGGCGCGTTCGTTGCTTGGCTGGGAGCCGCAGGTCAGCGTCGAGGAGGGCTTGCGCCGCAGCGTGGAGTGGTATCTCGAAAATCGCGACTGGGCGAAGGAGGTAGTCTTGCCGTGAGTCGGAAGACGAGTCAGGTGTGCGTGGTAGGGTTGGGCTATGTGGGGCTGCCGCTGGCGGTCGGCTTTGCAAAGCACCTGCCTACCATCGGCTACGATGTCAACGAAACGCGCGTCAAGGAACTGCAGCAGGGCTATGACCGCAACGGCGAGACGCCCGAAGCGGCGTTGCGCAACCCCAACCTGAGATTCACCACCGACCCGAGCAGCATACGCGGGGCGGATGTGATTATCATCACCGTGCCCACGCCCGTCGATAAGGCGAAACGCCCCGATTTGCGCTACCTGATTGAAGCCAGTCGCACAGTCGGGCAACATATGCAACGCGGCGCGATAGTGGTCTACGAATCGACGGTCTATCCCGGCTGCACGGAGGAAGATTGCGCCCCGGTGCTGGAGCAGGCGTCGGGGATGAAGGCAGGCGTGGACTTCAAACTCGGCTACTCGCCCGAGCGCATCAATCCTGGTGATGCGGAGCATACGCTGGAAACGATTGTCAAGGTCGTCGCGGGGCAGGACGAAGAGACGACCGAGATTCTGGCGAACCTGTACGGCTTGGTGGTGAAGGCGGGCGTCCACAAAGCCCCGAATATCCGCACTGCCGAAGCCGCGAAAGTAATCGAAAACACCCAGCGCGACCTGAACATCGCACTGATGAACGAACTCGCGATGCTGTTTCATCAGCTCGGCTTGAACACGCGCGATGTGCTGGCGGCGGCGCGCACCAAATGGAACTTCCTGCCATTTGAGCCGGGACTGGTCGGCGGGCACTGTATCCCCGTCGATCCCTACTACCTGACCCACAAAGCGCAGGAGATCGGCTTCCACCCTGAAGTGATTCTTGCAGGGCGACGCACGAATGACACGATGGGTATCTATGTCGCCAAAGAGACGGTGAAGTTGCTGATTCTCGCGGGGCGTCCTGTACGGAACGCGCAAGTGCTGGTGTTGGGGCTGACATTTAAGGAGAACGTGCCCGACATTCGCGACACGCGCGTCAAAGAGTTAGTTGAGGAGCTCCAGAGTTTCGGCTGTCATGTGGAAGTATGCGACCCGCTGGTCATTGAGAGCGACCGCAAGCGCGTTCCATTCACCTTTATAGACGACCCGTTCAGCGCGCGCAAAGGGCATTACGATGCTGTTGTGCTGGCAGTACCGCACCGCATGTTCCGCGAGCGACGCTATGAAGAGTATCTAAGCCTGATGAGCGCGCTGGCGCGGGGCGTGTTCGTCGATGTGAAGGGCGTCTACCTGAGCGATGCACGAGCGGATACATTCGGGAATGTGCTTTACTGGAATTTGTAATCGACGCCCGCTGCTCCGAATCGCTCTCATCAGGTATAATACTCCCGGTGCCGGGTCGTCTAAGGGCAGGACGCCAGACTTTGGATCTGGTAGTGGTGGTTCGAATCCACCCCCGGCAGCCAAAAAAACCGCACGGGAGCCTTCCGATGAAACTGTTCGTAGACACGGGCAAAGTCGAGGAAGTCCGCAAAGCCGCCGAGTGGGGCGTCTTGGACGGCGTGACGACCAATCCCTCACTGATTGCGCAGGCAGGGCGCAGGTTCAAAGAAACTGTGCTGGAGATGTGTTCGATTTTGCCGCACGGCTCGATAAGCGCAGAAGTGGTGGGCACAACAGTCGACGACATCTTGCGCGAGGCACACGAAATCGCTTCCTGGTCGCCCAATATCGTGGTGAAAGTGCCAATGACATCCGCGGGCGTCGCTGCCACGCGCCGCCTCACCCGCGAGGGCATCCGCGTGAACATGACGCTGGTGTTCTCCCCTGCGCAGGCGTTGTTAGCCGCGAAAGCGGGCGCAAGCTATATCAGCGTGTTTGTCGGGCGCGTGGACGATGTGTCCGGCGAAGGCATGCGCACGATTGAAGACACCGTGCTGATGGTCGAAAACTGCGGCTTCGACAGCGAGGTGCTGGTTGCCAGCATTCGCCACCCGATGCATGTGGTGGAGTCGATTCGGCTGGGCGCGCACATCGCCACGATGCCGTTCAAAGTGATGGAGCAGCTGTTCCACCACCCGCTGACCGACATCGGCTTGCAACGCTTCCTGGACGACTGGAACAAGGCGGGGCTGCGGATTTTTGAGTAGAAGCCGCTCTAAACCTGTTCCGGTAATGCAACTTTCGACCCCTCGCTGCGCACGGAATAATCGCTGGCGAGGCGGCAAAGGCATGCTTGGTGCTCCGTGTGAATCGTGGATTCCTCCAGCAGGTATACTCTCTGCCGACGGAGAGAGACGACCATGGCAGGCTACGCCCCTGAACTTATTACGGCTTTACAGGCGAAAGCGAACCTTCTGCGCATTCATTCCATCCGCACGACGACGAAAGCAGGCTCCGGGCATCCCACCACCTGCATGTCGGCGGCGGATTTGGTCGCTGCGCTGTTTTTCCACGCGCTGCGCTACGATGTGCCGAACCCCCGTAACCCGTTCAATGACCGTGTGGTTTTCTCCAAAGGGCATGCCGCGCCGCTGCTGTATGCGGCGTGGGCGGAGGCGGGCGCGTTCCCGATTGAGCATTTAGACACCCTGCGCGAGTTCGAGAGCGATTTAGAGGGACACCCGACGCCGCGCTTCGCATGGTACGGTGCAGCCACAGGCTCGCTGGGGCAGGGGCTGTCCATCGCGGCAGGAATGGCGTTTGCGCTGCGGCGCAACGGCGTTCCTGCGAAGGTCTACTGTCTGATGGGCGACGGCGAGACGGCGGAAGGCGCAGTCTGGGAAGCCGCCGCCTTCGCGAGTTATTACCAACTGAACAACCTGATTGCGCTGGTCGACATCAACCGTCAGGGGCAGAGCCAGCCGACGATGCTTCAGCACGATTTAGATACTTATCAGCGTCGGTTCGAGGCGTTCGGCTGGCAGGTTCTCGCTATTGACGGGCACGACATCACGCAGATTCTGAATGCGCTGGACGCGGCGCTAGAGGCTGAGCGACCTGTCGCCATCCTCGCCCGCACGCTGAAGGGCAAGGGGGCGTCCGCCGTGGAAGACAAAGAGGGCTGGCACGGCAAGCCGCTGCCGCCTGACCTCGCGGAGCAGGCGATTGCTGAACTGCAGCCGACGCCTGAGCAACTGGAGCTTGCCTCGCGATTGCGCGTGCAGCCGCCGCGCGAGGAACGCGCGCCCACACACCCCGCTGAAATCCCCGCTGTGAGCCTGCCCGCCTACGAACTCGGCGCGCAGGTCGCCACCCGCGAGGCGTATGGCGACGCTCTGGTCGCGCTCGGACGCGCCGACGCCCGAATCTACGCGCTCGACGGCGATGTGAAGAACTCCACCTTCTCCGAGAAATATCTCAAGGCGTTCCCCGACCGATTCGTGGAGTGTTTCATTGCCGAGCAGAACATGGTGGGCGCGGCGGTTGGCGTGGCGGAATGCGGCAAAATCCCCTTCGCCTCCAGCTTCGCCTGCTTCCTCACACGCGCCTATGACTTCATCCGCATGGCGGCGATTGGCAGGGTGAATGTGAAGTTCTGTGGCTCGCATGCGGGCGTGTCGATTGGCGAAGACGGACCCTCGCAGATGGGGCTGGAAGACCTCGCGATGTTCCGCGCCATTCCCGACGCGGTCGTACTGTACCCCTCCGACGCCGTGTCCACCGTGAAGCTCGTAGAACAGGCGGCGCGCTACCACGGAATTGCCTACATTCGCACCACGCGTCCCAAAACGCCTGTGATTTACTCCAACGACGAAGAGTTCCCGATTGGTGGCTGCAAGCTCGTGCGCCAGTCCCCGCACGATGTGGTCACCGTCGTCGGCGCGGGCGTCACGCTGCATGAGGCGTTGAAGGCGTATGAGCAACTCCTGCGCGAGGGCGTCCCCATCCGTGTAATCGACCTCTACTCGGTGAAGCCCATTAATGCAGAATCGCTGATACACAGCGGGCAGCAGACGAACGGTGTGATTATCACGGTGGAGGATCACTATCCCGAAGGTGGGCTGGGCGAGGCGGTCGCTTCGGCAGTGAATGGCTACGGAATTCGCGTCCATCGGCTGGCAGTACGCGAAGTGCCTCGTTCGGGCAAACCGAAGACCTTGCTCGCCGCGTATGGCATCGACGCGCAGGCGATTATCGAGGCGGTACGCGCCGTCGCGCAAGGAGCCGCCTGAAGCTCCTCCGATGGGTATACTTAATCAAGGACGGCATGGAAACGATAACAATTCAGTTGGATACGGCTACCAATCGTGAAGCCACTTAGATGCTTACTGGACACAGACACGGTTATCTACTTCTTCAAGGGGCGCGGGAATGTTGCATCGCGTTTGCTCCAAACCTCGCTGGCGCTCGTGTCTGTTGTACCCTTCGATGAAGCCGCTGCGGAGCGCGCGGCAGAAATACGCAAGTATCTCGAAAGTTCAGGAATGTTAATTGGTCTACTGGACACTCTCATCGCAGGGGTTGCGCTCGCGCGCGAGTTGATTCTCGTGACTCATAACACCGCCGAATTCGAGCGTATCCCGAACTTACAACTCGAAGACTGGTTCATCGGCTGAGATACGCTCCTCCAAAACAGGTACACTTTACCCTGATGATTCAGGAAACTACAACCCCTTGGCTCTCGGAGACAGAAGCTCATACCGTGGCAGAGCAGGCGCGCGCCATCATACGCGCCGTCGAGCAGGTGATTCTGGGCAAGAGCGAGACGGTGCGCATGATGGTCATCGGCTTACTCAGCGGCGGTCACTTGCTGATTGAAGACATCCCTGGCGTGGGCAAGACCACGCTGGCGCGCGCGATTGCCAAAGCGATTGGCGGGCAGTTCCGCCGTATCCAGTTCACGCCCGACCTCTTGCCCGCTGATGTCACTGGCTCCGTGATTTACAATCAGGCGCGCGGCGCGTTCGAGTTCCACCCTGGTCCTATTTTCGCGAACATCGTGCTGGCGGACGAGATTAACCGTGCCACGCCGAAAACGCAATCCGCCCTGCTGGAGGCGATGGAGGAGCGCACGGTCTCGGTCGAGGGCGAATCACATCCCCTGCCGCAGCCGTTTCTCGTCATCGCCACGCAGAACAATATCGAGATGGTGGGCACTTATCCCCTGCCGGAGGCGCAGATGGATCGCTTCTTTGCGCGGATTTCGCTCGGCTATCCCTCGCCCGAAGTGGAGGCGCAGATTCTGGAGACCCGCCAGCTCGATTCGCCGCTGGAGCAGCTCCAGCCGATGCTGACGCCGGGGCAACTGGTGGAGCTGCAGCGTCAGACGCGGCGCGTGTATCTCAGCCCTGCTGTGCGCCGCTACCTGGTCGAGGTCGTGAGCGCGACGCGCCGCCATCCGAAGGTGGTGCTGGGGGCAAGCCCGCGCGCGTCGCTCGCGCTGATGCTCGGCGCACAGGCGCACGCCCTGCTCGCCGATCGCAACTATGTCTCGCCCGACGATGTGCAGCAGATGGCAATCCCGGTGCTGGCGCACCGCCTGATGCTCCGTTCGGACGGCATGGGCGCAACGCGCGCCGAGACCGTGATTCGAGAGATTCTGAACCAGATTCCTGTGCCGATAGGGAGCGACGCGCCCGAATGAGAGAGTATAAACTGACCGCGCTGATGGCGGCGACCTCGTTTCTGCTCTGCTCAGGGCTGATGACGAACAACCGCCAGATGTACTGGATGGCTAGTGTGCTGGGCGTGCTGATGCTGGGCGCGTACCTGCTGGTTAAGCACGGCGCACGGCAGGTCAGCGTTGCGCGCCAATGTCCACCTGAAATGGTGGAGGGCGAAACGGTCGAGGCGCAGCTCGAGGTCGCGCTGCAGGCGCGCGCTGGCTTGCTCTGGGCGCAGGCGCAGGATACCGCCACATCGGGGCTGGCGATTGAACCGGTTGAGACAGAGTCGATTAACCCGTTTAGCGGCGCAGCGCGCTACCGCCTCACCGCCCTGCGCCGCGGGGAGCAACGGCTCGGGCCCGTGCAGCTTACGCTCTCCGACCCGTTCGGGCTGTTCATCCACCATCAGCAGATTGAGGACATTGCGCCGATTCTCGTGCTGCCGCGCCCTGTGGCGCTGCCGAACTGGAACTGGGAAGGCGGGGGGCGCGGGCGGTTCGTCGCCTCGACCCTGCGCGGGCGACGCGGCGAAGGCACCGACTGGCACGGCGTGCGCCCTTATATTCCGGGCGACCCGCTGCGCCGCATCCACTGGCGCGCCACTGCCCGACACGGCGACTGGCATGTGAAAGAGTTCGAGACGAGCCAGCTCGCGCCGACCGTGATTGCGCTCGAACAAGCCCCCACATGGCGCACCGAGGGCGACGCCCACCCCGATTTCGACCGAGCAATCCGCCATATCGCGTGGATTGCGCTGGAAGCGCCTCGGCAGGGCGTTGCGCTGACTCTCGTCGGCTCGAACCTGCCCGAAATCCGCCTCACGCCCGAAACTTACGCCGACCCACGCGTGCTGTTGCGCCAGCTCGCCCGCGTCCAGCCCGACGCGCGCCACTCGATTCTGGACGACCTCCCGCGCCTGATTCAGCAGTACGGCGAGCAGTATCGTATCGCGCTCTTCGCGCCGCCGCAGGAATACAGCGTGTTTCAGGCGCGAGTGCAGAGCTATCAGGCGCAGGGCTATTCGGTAGAGGTCTATGCGTGAGCAGTCGCCTGAACCGCCTGCGAAGTGGACGCTGTACGGCTTGCCCCTGCAGAAGGGGCTGGCGTTAGGCGTCGGCGCGCCACTCTACCTGCCCACTTACGGCAGTCCCATCTGGTTCGACCCGCGCCTGTTCGCGCAGGATGAGGACGAATGGCACGCCATCGAGTACCGCATGCCCACCGAGCCAGTAGAGGTCATCGGTATCGTGCGCGATTTAAGCGACATCCCGCCTGTGCTTGCGCCCTATGTGCGCGTGGTCGGCTGGATTGTGGAGCGTGCGCCCGATCCCCCCCTTCCACAGACGCCCGTGCTGCTTGTGCCGAAGTTGCCTGCGCTCCTGCCCCCTGAAGCGACGGTCGTGCTGGACGCGAACGCGGGCGTGGCGTACATCGAGCCGAGCGTCGCGATACTGGCGCGCTACCAGAGCCAGCTGCTGCGCGTCGCCACGCACGCACGCTATCGTCTGGAAGGCGAGCATTTACCCGTGACCACATGGGACGGCAGGCGCGTGTTGGTTGGGGGTGTCGCCGCGGACTGGGATGCGGTTGCGTCATCCGCAGACGCGGGCGCGGAGCTGGTCTGGCTCACGACGGATGCCCCGCCCGAAAGCGTCTCGGCGATTGCCCACGCGCTCGGCGGCAAGCCGCTCTGGCTACATGACCCGCTCGCCTCAACCCGCGAAGACGCCCACTGGCAACGCCTGCTGCGCATGGGCGTGGAGCTGAACCTGACGCTGTTCGTGGACACACCCGACGCGCTGCGCGAGGCGCGCGACTCGCTGGAGGTGGCGCGCGAGGCGTTGCGCACGGAACATGTCCCCATCGGCGCTCTGGAGGTGGGGCTGATACTGGACAGTGCAGGTACACACGCGCTCTCCGAAAGCGAGTGGGACTCGCTCACGCCCGAACCGCCCTACGCCGTCTGCTGGCGCGTGAAGCAGTTCACAAAAAAAATCACGGAGTCCCTCTGGAAACAGCAAGTAATCGCTCGCGTGTTGGGCGTCCGACGCGCCGTAATTGTCCCTGACGACGCGCCTGAAACACTGGCGCTCGCGCTGGGGATGGAGCCTCATGGTGTTCTCTTACCGCTAAGCCAGATAACAGAAGCTAAGATGCGGATTGCGCTGCTTGGGGTCGCCGAGTGCCGTGAATGGCTGCTGCAACGACTAAGCCACTGGAACGACACAACCTTGCGCCGCCAGCCGCAGGAATGGGTGGCGGAAAGGGGGTGAGTTTCTCGAGGCTTATTAGGTCACCCTCTTATACCGATTGGGGTTTCAATTGGGTTATCGGCGGGGCGCTGACGCCACGCGGAGCGCGTTCGTTGCGTCAGCGCCCCCGCCGACGATTTGGGCTACCTGAACCCTCAGGTGGTATTAGAAGTCATCGAAGTCGCCGCCCCCACCAGGTGTCGGCTCTGCTTTCTTCTCGGGCTTCTCCGCGACCATCGCCTCGGTGGTCAGTACCAGCCCGGCGATTGACGCGGCGTTCTCCAGCGCGGCGCGGCTGACCTTCGCAGGGTCGATGATGCCCGACTTCACAAGGTCAACGAACTCGCCCGTGCGCGCGTCGAGACCCTCGTGCTTGCTGAGGGCTTTTACCTTCTCCACAATCACGGAGCCTTCCAGGCCGGCGTTCTCGGCAATCTGGCGCAGCGGCTCCTCGAGAGCGCGCCTGAGAATGTTCACGCCCGTGCGCTCGTCGTCGGTCTCGCCGATGCCGTTTAGCGCAGCCTGCGCCAGCAGGAAGATTTTGCCGCCGCCGGGCACGATGCCCTCTTCCACCGCCGCGCGGGTTGCGGAGAGCGCGTCCTCGAAGCGGTGCTTCTTCTCCTTCAGCTCGGTCTCGGTGGCTGCGCCGACCTTAATCACCGCGACGCCGCCCGACAGCTTTGCCAAACGCTCCTGGAGTTTCTCGCGGTCGTAGCTGCTCTCGGTCGTCTCGATGAGGCGTTTAATCTGGTTGATGCGCCCCATCACGGCTTCCTGCGAGCCAGCCCCCTCGATAATCGTGGTCTCCTCCTTGCCGATGACCACCTTCTTCGCCTGACCGAGCATATCGAGCGTCACATTCTCCAGCTTGATGCCCAGATCCTCAGAAATGAACCGCCCGTTGGTCAGGATGGCAATGTCTTCGAGCATCGCTTTGCGTCGCTCGCCGAAGCCGGGGGCTTTCACGGCGGCAACCTGCAGCACGCCACGCAGCTTGTTCACCACAAGCGTCGCCAGCGCGTCGCCGTCCACATCCTCCGCGATAATCAACAGCGGGCGGCGCGCCTGCGCCACGCGCTCCAGCACAGGTAGCAGGTCTTGCGCCGAGCTAATCTTCTTCTCGTGAATCAGGATCAGCGCGTCCTCCAGCACCGCCTCCATGCGCTCAGGATCAGTGATGAAGTAGGGCGAGATGTAGCCGCGATCGAACTGCATGCCCTCCACGATCTCGAGCGTGGTCTGCGTGCCTTTGGACTCCTCAATCGTAATCACGCCGTCCTTGCCGACCTTGTCCATCGCTTCGGCAATCATCTTGCCGATTTCGGGGTCGTTGCCGGCGATAGTGGCGACATATTCAATCTGCTCACGCTCGGTGACGGGGATAGCATGCTCCTTAATGGTCTCGACGGCTTTCGCGACGGCTTTCTCGATGCCGCGTTTGAGGGCAATCGGATTGCCACCCGCCGCCACATAGCGCATGCCTTCATTCACCAGGGCTTGCGCCAGCACAGTCGCGGTGGTCGTGCCGTCGCCCGCCACATCGTTGGTTTTGGACGCGACCTCGCGGCACAGCTGCGCGCCCATGTTCTCCCACGGATCAGACAGCTCTATCTCTTTCGCGACGGTCACGCCGTCTTTCGTGATAATCGGCGCGCCCCATTTGCGATCCAGCACCACATTGCGCCCCTTCGGACCGAGAGTCACCTTCACCGCGTTGGCGACCTTGTTCACACCGCGCTCGAGGGCGCGTCGAGCCTCCTCCTCGAACTTCAGCATCTTCGCAGGCATCGTTCTCACCTCCTGTAATTAGTGTTCGCGAATCGCGTAGATTTGATCCTCATCGAGGATAAGGTACTTCTTACCCTCGTACTCGAACTCGTTTCCAGCGTACTTCGAAAAAACAACGCGCTGTCCGACCTGTACGGTCATCGGCGCGCGTTCACCATTGTTGAGCAAGCGACCGGGTCCAACAGCGACCACTTTGCCCTCTTGCGGGCGTTTCTTCGCTGTGTCGGGCAGGATGATTCCCGTCTCGGTCTTCTCGTCATCCTCCAGCAGCTCAATCACAACCTTGTCGCTCAGCGGTTTGAAAGTCATCAGCAATCCACCTCCTTAGGGTCTCAATTTGAACCTGAATTTAGCACTCTCAGGGCGCGAGTGCTAAAATAGGATACCCAAATAGGGGGTAGGGTTGTCAAGGGGGGAATCCGCCCTATGGAAATAGATGCCGCGCTCTAATAAGTCCTTCAAAGTTTAAAGCGTTCCCGAAACGCGCGAAGCGCGCATGGTGCGACGGCATTCCTGCCGTCGCCTCGCAGGTACGCTGCACAACGACGATGGCGGGAACGCCATCGTACCAAAAGGAGGCGTTTTCACATTTGTGGAACT
>CALKLF010000061.1 GCA_937992175.1 uncultured Fimbriimonadales bacterium
TTGGCAGGAATTCGCACCCATATGAGGTACAATCAGGGCGTGGAGGCAAAACCGATAATGAAGCGTGCAGCGATAGGTTTGCTGATGTTGTGCGGCGCGGCGGCGTTGGCGCAAGCGCCCTTTACCATCGTGCGCCCGCAGGACGGCGCGCGCGTGCGCGAGGTGGTGCAAATCCGATTCCCCATCCGCAGCGTGCCGCAGGGCGGCTTCATCGGCGTGAGCATCAACGGCAAGTTCATCGAAGCCGTCGCTCCTGCCGCGCTGGACACCGACCGCGAACGCGGACACTATATCTATAAGTGGGATACAAAACGGTTGAATATTCCCGACGGCGAGCATACCATTGAACTGACCCTCTATGCTGGTTCCGAAGGTGGCAACTCGCGCATTCTGGGGCGCAGCTCCGTGCGGGTGCAGGTAGAAAACGAAATCAAACCGCCCGCCGAGGGCATTGCCCTGCGCTACCGCTGGATCCCCGGCAAGGTGTATCGCTATAGCCTCAAAGCGATTGCTAAAGAGGTCAACGAGATTCAGTATTCGGGGCTGACGCCTGAAGAGACGATTCTGTTAGATATCTCCCTGAGAGGCGACCTGAGCGTACTGGACTTCCGCGACAATCTCGGGCTGATTTCATGGACGCTCATCCCCCCCGCTATCGAGATTCAGGGGGGTCAGGTCAATGTGGTGGCTTCCGATCGGATGGCGCCAGTTTATCAGGAAGTGGAAACCAGCGGGCGCGTGCGCTATCAGGTGTCCCGCCTCGCTGACTCGTCGCAGACGGATTTCTACTACTACTGGGCAGAAGACCTGCCGTTGCTGCCGCCGCGTCGCTACAAGCCAGGCGACCGCTGGAGCGCAACCATTCTGCTGAACGACCCGCTGGCGTCGGGCGACATCAATCAAATAGGCGAGCGGATCCCTGTCGCGGCGCGGCTGGAGCGGTTCGAGTGGGAACAGGGCTACAAGTGCGCCAAGATTATCTACGAGTTCTCGGGCAACATCCCCGGCAAACTGGAGCTGGGCGGCTTGGAGCTGGAAAAACCGAAGAGCAAGGTGCGCCGCGAGGTCTATTTCGCTTATGACATCGGGCAGGTCATCCGCGTGAAGACCTCGCTCGAGCTTGAGGGTACGATTCGCCGCGATCAGTTCGGCGGTGGTATTGGCGGACCGGGTGGGTTCGGCGCGCCACCGGGTTTCGGTGGGCGGGGTTCGGGCGGCTTTGGCGGCGCGGAAGACGACGGCGGTATGGCGGGCGCGCCGCGTGGCGGACCACGCGGTGGACGGGGCGGCGCCATTGGCGCGCCCGGATTCGGCGGCATGGGCGCGCCTGGTGGACAGCCCAGCGGTACCGGCGGCTTCGGCGGCGGCGCACAAACCGGCGCACGCAACATCCTCAACCGCTTCGTTGTGGAAGTGGACATGAAGCTGCAACGCATCTTCTAAGCTATGACCAGCCCAGCAGGATTAGAGCCTCCACACGAGCGCACGGAAGAGGAGCCAAAAGCGACCTTCATAGAGCATCTGGAAGAGCTGCGCAAACGCATCTTCCGTGCGCTCGTCTACATCATGCTGGGCTGGACGGTCGGTTTCGCCATCACGGGGTATGTTTACGATTTTCTGGCAAGCCCGCTGCTTGCCACGAAACCCGAGGGCGCGAAGTTCGTCTTCACCCACGCGACCGAGCCGTTCTTTCTGAAGTTCAAACTCGGGCTGATTATCGGGTTGATACTGGCGATGCCGCTGCTCGCGCGCGAGATGTGGGGATTCCTCGCGCCTGGATTAACCAAACAGGAGCGTCGCTCAGTCAAACTCATCGCGCCGTTCAGCCTGCTGTTATTCTTTACGGGCGTCGCGCTGGGCTACTACATTCTGCCCGCCGCGTTCAACTTCTTCCTGAGCTACCTGAAGGACTTTCCTGAAGCGCAACTTTACCAAAATCCCTGGCAATATGTGCTGTTCGTGGTGAAGATGATGTTCGCCTTCGGGATTGGCTTTCAGATGCCTGTGGTGCTGATGTTCCTGGCGCATATCGGTGTGGCGACGCCTGAGATGATGTGGAAATACTGGCGTCAGGCGATTTTGATTATCGGCTTGATGGCGGCGTTGCTGACGCCATCGGGCGACGCCTTCTCAATGCTTGCCATCGGGCTGCCGATGGTGTTCCTCTATTTCCTGAGCATCGCGCTGGTGGCGCGCATCGTCAAGAAGAAGCGACGCCAGGCGCTGCGCGTGGAAACGAAACAGAGTTCATAAGGAGAAGCCTATGGGTACCGCTTACACCCCCGGATTGACGGTTAGCGCGAATACGGTGATTCTGAAGACCCGCCGCCTGCCCATCAAAGGCGAGGTGCTGGTGCAGGAGGGCGAGACGGTTCAGCCTGACACGGTGGTCGCACGCGCTCTGCTGCCGGGCATTTTGCAGACTGTGCGTGTGGCGCAGACGCTGGGCATCGAGCCAAAGCAGATTCACAGCGCGCTCAAGGTCAAGGAAGGCGATGAGGTGGAGAAGGATCAAATTATCGCCGAGACGAAGGGCTTTCTGGGGCTATTTCGCGGGGTGTGTAAATCGCCCGTGAGAGGCACAGTGGAATTGATTTCGGAGGTGACGGGACATGTGGGGGTGCGTCAACCGCCGACTGTAATTGATGTGAACGCCTATGTGCAGGGGCGCGTGGTGAAGGTAATGCCGCAGGAGGGCGCTGTGATCGAAACACAGGGCGCGCTGGTTCAGGGCATCTTCGGCGTGGGCGGCGAGCGGCGCGGCGCGTTGCGCGTGCTGGTTCAATCGCCCAGCGAAACGCTCACGGCGCAGCATATCCCCGACGATGTGCAGGGGCAGATTCTTGTGGGTGGGTCGGCGGTAGAGGCAGACGCCATCCAGCGTGCCGCGGGGCGCGGCGCGGTCGGGATCGTCGCTGGCGGACTCCGCGACACCGACCTCGTGAAATATCTCGGACGCGACATCGGCGTTGCCATCACCGGCTCCGAAGATATCCCCCTCTCCATCATCATCACTGAGGGCTTCGGCTCTATCCAGATGGCGAACCGCACCTTCCGCCTGCTCAAGAGTCTGGAAGGGAAGATTGCCTCGATCAACGGCGCGACGCAGATTCGCGCGGGCGTGATTCGCCCCGAAATCATCGTGCCACTGGAGGATCCCAGCCATTTGCCCGAATCGCCCCCCGCGCGCGAAGCACAGCGGCTGGACATTGGCAGCACGATTCGGGTCATCCGCGAACCTTACTTCGGGCGACTGGGCACGGTTGTCGAATTGCCCCCTGAGCTGATGGAGATCGAGTCGGGCACGCACGCTCGCGTGTTGAAAGCACAACTGGATGACGGTACAATTGCGGTCGTACCACGCGCGAATGTGGAGATTATCGTGGAGGAGTAGCGATGAGCAAGCACTCTGGAGCCGAGGCAACGCGAAACGGGCAGGCGCGGATTTTGCTCGTGGAAGACGACCCCGTGCTGTGTGAGACGCTTCAATACAACCTGCAGCGCGAGCGACTGCAGGTGTTCGTCGCCGATAACGCCGAAGACGCGCTTCAGCTGTTCCGTGAACACCAGCCTCATCTTGTAATCCTCGATGTGATGTTGCCCAGTCGCAGCGGTTTCGACCTGTGTCGGATAATTCGCCAGCATAGCCAGACGCCCGTGCTGTTTTTGACGGCGCGCGCGGCCGAAGAGGACAAGATTCGCGGCTTCGAACTCGGCGCGGACGACTATATGGTCAAACCGTTCAGTGTGGCGGAGCTGACCGCGCGAATTCGTTCTATCCTGCGTCGCACGAAGCCCGAGCCGCCCCAGCGCATCCGTTTCGGCGAGGTGGAGATCGATACCGAAGCGAAGCGTGTCTATCGAAACGGCGTCGAAACGCCGATGACCCCCAAAGAGTATGCCCTGCTCGTGCTGCTGGCGTCTCACCCTGGCAAAGTGTTCACACGCGACCAGCTCTTAGACCATGTGTGGGGCTTGGGGACTTATGTCAGCCCGCGCACGGTGGATGTCCATATCCGCTGGCTGCGCTCTAAGGTGGAGCCTGACCCCAAAAATCCGCGTTATATTCAGACGGTGCGCGGCAGCGGGTATCGCTTCGAGGCATGAGTTTCCGCTGGCTGCCCGCGTCGCTGCTGCTAAGCGCAGGGCTGCTGTTGCTGACCGCGCTGCCGAACCTGTCGGGCGCGTGGCGTGAGGCGTTCACGGTTGCGGCACTGGGAGGCGTCTTGCTCGCGCTCTACTTCGCTCGGCGTATCTACGCCCGATACGAGGGAATGCGCCAGCAGATTGCCGACCTGAACGAGGAGCTCGAGACACTGAATCTGGAGCTGACGCGCCTGCAACGCCGCCGAATCGCGCTCATCGACGGCATGCCCATCCCGCTCCTCATCTGCGACGAAAACGCGACGCTCTGCCATGCGAATCGCGTCGCGCTGGAATGGTTCGGCTTTCGGCACATGACGGGCAAGTCGCTCCTCGCGCTCACTTTCTGCTATGACCTCTATCTGTTGCTGCTCAAAGCCGCACGCCGGCAATCGTCCGTCTCCGCCGAAATTGCCCTCAGCTTCCCCCGAGAGCGCCACACCGAAGCGACCATCTGGTATCTCGGCGAAGCCGACTCGCGCCACCTGTTCGCGATTGCGCTGATCGACAAGAGTGAGTTGCTGCGTCTGGAGCAGGTACGGCGCGACTTTGTGGCGAATGTCTCGCACGAGTTCCGTACTCCACTGGCTTCGATCCGCTCCCTTGCGGAGACCATCCACGACGACCCAGAGATGCCTCCCGAAACGCGCCTCCGATTCCTGAATCTGATTATTCAGGAAGCTGACCGCCTTACTCGAATCGCCGATGACCTGCTCACGCTTACTCGAGCCGAGTCGATGCAGCCTGTGAAAGAGCCATTCGAGCTGACGCCCCTGCTTCAGCAGGCGATGCAGGAGATGGAAGCGGAAGCGCAACGCCATCAGGTGAGCCTGCATGTGGAGCTACAGCCCGATTTGCAACTGCTCGCGAACCGCGACCAGATTCTGCAGGTCGTGCTGAACCTGCTCAGCAACGCCATCCGCTACAACAAGCCGCAGGGCAGCGTAACCGTGCGCACCTACGCCGAGAACCATCAGGCGGTGATTGAGGTTGCAGACACTGGCATCGGGATCCCCAGCGAGGCGCTGCCGCGCATTTTCGAGCGCTTCTATCGGGTGGACAAGACGCGCTCCCGCGAAGGCGGCGGCACGGGGCTGGGACTGGCGATTGTCAAACACATTGTGGAGTCGCACGGCGGCTCGGTGGAGGTCGAAAGCGAGTATCGCGTGGGCAGCGTGTTTCGGGTGAAGCTCCCGATGCATAAAACCGCCGCCGACTGAGCCGCCTAATCGGAATTGCGCCCCCATCGGGTACAATAGTGCCAGTGAACGAGCCGATCTGGACAATCCCGCTGTTTCCGCTGGAAACAGTGCTGTTCCCGTACACGGCGCTGCCGATGCACATCTTCGAGCCGCGCTACCGTGAGATGGTGATGTATTGTCTGGAGCATGATTCGCCATTTGGGGTAGTGCTGATTCGTGAAGGCAGCGAAGTGGGCGATGTGAACGCGGTGCCGCACGAGGTGGGCACGCTCGCGCGGATTGGACGCCTGCGTCGCCAGCCTGACGGCAGGTTCCACTTGCTGGCGCTGGGGGAGGAGCGGTTCCAGATTGTGCGTCTGATTCGGGGCGAAGCGCCCTATCTCAAGGCGCAGGTACGCCTGTGGCGTGATTTCGAGCCGTTCTCCTGGGAAGAGGAACAGCGGTACGCCGATGAGGTCGCGGGACAGTTTCGGGAGTTCTTGCGCATGGCGCTGGACGCCAGCGGGCTGCGCGTCGAGGAGATCGAGTTGCCCCGTAGCCCCACTGCGCTCTCGTTCGCCATCGCGGGCACGCTCCAGCTCGAGCTGCCTGTCCGCCAGTACCTGCTGGAACTGCAGGACACCACCGAACGGCTGCGCCTGTTGCAGCAGATTCTGGAACATCTCACCGTCGCCTTTGAGTCAGAGATTCAGCCGTTTGACCCGGAGCACTGGCGTGAGTATGTGAATCGGAACTAATTTGTTTTTAGAGAGGCAGGCTATGATTGAAGGTGCTGTCAAAATCGTCGGAGGTCGCGAAAAGAAGCTGCAGCACGGTTATCCGTGGGTGCAGCGCGGTGAAATCTCGGAGGTGTCGGGCGCGCCGACGCCCGGCGCCCTCGTGCGCGTGCTGAACTTCCGCGGCGAACTGCTCGGCATCGGACTTTATAACCCCCAGAGCCGATTCCCCGTGCGCATTCTGACCACTCAGGACGAGCCGATTGACGCGGACTTTTTTACCGCCCGCTTGGAGAAAGCCCTGCGACATCGTCAACGCACAGTGCACGACACCAACGCCATGCGGCTGCTGTTCAGCGAATCGGACGGTGTGCCCGGCTTGATTGTCGACCAGTACGCAGACTATCTAGTGGTGCAGGTGCGTGCGTTAGGCATGGAACGGCTCAAGGCGGTGTGGCTCCCCGTTTTGATTGAGCGATTGGAACCGAAGGGGATTATTGAGCGCAGCGAGATGGCAGGGCGCTCCGAAGAGGGGCTGGAACCGTTCGCTGGCGTACTGCATGGCGAGGTTCCCGAGCTCATCGAGATTGAGGAGAGCGGGCTGGAGTTCCTCGTGCCGACGGACGCGGGGCGGAAGACTGGCTTCTATCTCGATCAGCGCGAGAATCGGCGCCGACTGGCGCAGCGAGTGCGTCCGGGCGAGCGCGTGCTGGATCTGTTCTGCTACACGGGCGCGTTCGCGCTCTACGCCGCGCGGGCAGGCGCTCACGCCGTCGGCGTCGATATCCTGCCCGACGCGGTCGACCTCGCGGAGGTGCACGCCCGACGCAACCGCCTGGAAGCGCACTGGATTGTGGAGAACGCCTTCGACTGGCTCCCCCAGGCAGCTGAGCAGGGGGTAAAGTTCGACTGGATTATTCTCGACCCGCCCGCCATCGCCAAACGGCAAGACCAGAAAGACTCCCTGCGCTGGGCAATCTGGAAGCTGGTCTACAATGCGCTGCCCCTGCTCACCGAAGGCGGGCATATTGCAGTCTGCAGCTGCGCCTACCAGCTTGGCTTGAGCGAAATGCTGGACACAGTGCGCCTCGCGGCGACCGATCGTAGTCAGCCCCTCTTCCTGCAAGAAATCACCTTCCAAGCGTCCGACCATCCCTACCTGATGCAGTTCCCCGAGAGCCTCTACCTGAAATGTCTATGGGTTAGGATATGAAGTCTTAGGTGCTTCCCGAGAAAAATGCTTCCGAAACGCGGCAGGAAACATCGGGATTCCTCGCTTCGCTCGGAATGACAAAGGTTGTCATTCCGAGCGAAGCGAGGAATCTCTTTCGGGATCATTCGTTTTGGGAAGGACTTATGATCCCAGCGACCAGGCTGCCATACTGCGAACATAATAGCTGCCGCATTCGGGTTCATTAAACGGATTGCGTTTCGCGCCGTCGTGTCGCGCTCGCACTGCCTGCACGACCTGCAGCGCCTCTTCGTGCAACCCGTAGTCCATCAGCAGACGGGCGAACATATACTCCAGCCCTGTCCAGCACTCTGCCCAGTAGACAGGGGGCAGTTCAGGGCGCTCGCCGTGCGGATAAGAGCCGATGACCACGCCCGCCTCGTCGCCTGCGGCGTAGACCCGCATGTTGTTGTAATGCGCGTGCATATGGGGCAGGAAGTTATAGCGATAGAGCGAGCGCAGCGTCTGCAGGATGTTCTCGCGCTTCAGCAGGTCGCCCAGCCCTGCGCGGTTTGCCTTATACTGCCCCGTGAGCTGGTCAATCAGGCAGCCCTTGCCCATCTGATAGGGCGGCGCGTCAGGGATGGGCTTGAGCGTGTGGGTGGCAGGATGGAGCGACTGCGCAGGCGTCTGGACGCGCTGTTCATAATACTCGCCGTTGAACAGGTTGGCGTCGATCCACGCGCTGCCCGCTTCGAACAGTCGGCGGCACTCGACGGCGAACTCAGGGTCGCCCACCGCCTGCGCCATCGCCTCGCCCGCCCTGAGCGCCGCCAGATACCACACGCCCATCATCGGGTTCGGTCCGAAAAACTCGATATCGTAGGTGTTATGCTGCGCGTTTTCCATCACACCGTCTCTATCCGCATCCCAGCCGCCCGGCTGCCATGCGAACGCCAGCATGCGCTTTGCAGTGGGATAGTAGGTGCGCAGCCAGTCCAGATTCCCCTCACGCCGATACTGCTGGTAGACGCGCACAATCAGCCCCATCTGCCCGTCGGCGGCGGCGAGCGACCACTGTGCTGTCCCCAACGGCAGGTCCAGCCGAAACCGTTGTGCGCCGTCGTCCATCAGCCCATAGCGCAGGTGTGCTTCCAGCATTGAGCGGTGCAGATCGGGAAACAGCGCGAGCGTCGCCTGCTCGTAGTTCCATACATGCGTGCAGGAGCCATGACAGCAGCCCGTCGTGGCGTTGCAGCCCTCGAAACCGCAGAAGGTCCCGTCTTCCAGCCGAAAACAGGTGGGGCTGCGCAGCACGGCAAGGCAGTTCAGCGCAGATTCGGCAATCGGCGCAGGATGATCGTTTATGATGGAGCGCACGAACTGAGCCGTGCGTTCATAGAGTTCAGAGAGGCGCGGAATCACCTGCGCAGCGACCTGCAGCGCGCCTTCAAAGCGCGTCGCATAGTGGTTACGCACGATGGGGTCAGCGTCCGCTGCGCCTTGAAACCAACCGATTTCGCGCAAATCGCGATAGGGGAACCACCATGTCATCAGGAACTGGCGTTGCATTTCGCCGTGAGGGGGTAGGGTCATGTGTGTGCTGACTGAGCTGCGCCAGCCCCGCTCGTCGCTTGGGGGGCAGGGCTGGTCGGGGGCGGCGTCGGCAAGCGCGCCCGCGCGCAGCAGGGCGTCTATCAGCGCTAGCACATCCGCGCCCCACGCCCACCGTTCCTGAGACGCCCAGCGCCGCGCCACTATCGCCTCAGCATCGTCGCACAGCAGCGTCAGTTCGCCCCAGCGAGGGCTGCGTTGCTCCATCGCTTTGCGCATCACCAGTCCGCGCCAGCCTTGCGATTCGGCGTCCACGGTGCGATTGCCCCGCAAATCGCTGACCACGCCGTCATCGCCGATAAAGTTGGAAAGCGCAAACACGAGCGTCGCGTCCATTGGCGTGTCGGAGCGGTTGTGTATGGTAATACGCAACAGCCCGAACGGCAGGCTGGAGTCGTCCGTTGCTTCGGGGATCAGCGGGTTGAACGCCTCGATGGAGACTTCGAGGGGTAGTTCCGGGTCGTGTAGTCGTGCGCGTCCGAACGGGTAGGCGGCTTCAAAACCGAGAGGGCGCATCCGTGGGATTCCTGCGAGCGCGCCCGCCGCACCATGGTCGGCGTCGAGCCTCAGGTGATACAGGCTCTCCAGCACGCGCAGGCGTGGAGCGTCGCCTTCAGGCTGCACACGCAGTAGTAAATGGGAACATGCAGGTCGCCAGCCACGATGAGGACGGCTCATCAGCTGCCAGTCGAGCAACGCGCCATCGCCCCCCAGCGCGAAACCGCCCGTGCCGATTCCGCCGACGGGCATCGCAATCGCCCGCACCCGCTCGGCAGGATAGAGAGTAAGAACAGGCATTTCCTTCAACGGTTTCATCGCTACAGCACTGGGTCAGGCGCGGCTGCCTGGGCGCGCCGCCCAAAATAGTAAATCATAAACGCACCCGTCGCGAACATAATCAAGCTGTAGACCGCCGCGGGAATCGACATCGCGGGCTGCTTCAAGATTGTGCTGGCAATCAGAATCGCCAGCGTGCCGTTCTGGATGCCCCCCTCTATCGAGATGGCGATTGCCTGTTTGAGGGGTAAGCGGAACAGACGCGCCACATTGTAACCAATCAGCAGCGTCAGCACATTCAGCAGCAACATCGCGACGCCCGCCTGCTGAAAGTGTGAAGGCAGGTTCTCGCGATCCTGCAGCACTGCGCCCAGCACGGCAATCGCAATAAAAATCGTCGACAGAATGCGCACTGGACGCTCCGCCTTGAGCGCGAACTGCGGCGCGCGCGAGCGGATGAACATCCCGATTGAGACGGGGATTAAAATAATCGCGCCCACCTGAATAATCGTGCGCAGCACGGGCAGGCGAATCTCCTGCGTCTCACCCAGAAAGTGCGCCAACGAGAGGTTAATCAAAATCGGGGTGGTGATGATGATAATCAGGCTATTGAAAGCGGTGAGCGTGACGCCGAGCGCGACATCGCCCCGCGCAAGGTAGGTAATCAGGTTCGCCGTCGCGCCCGCAGGGCAGAGCGCAAGAATCATCACCCCGACGGCTAACTGAGGCTCCATCGGATAGAGTTTCACCAGCACGAACCCCGTAAGGGGCAACAACACCATCTGACAGAGCAGTCCAATAAAGAACGCTTTCGGGAAAATCACCACGCGCAGGAAATCATAGCGCGTCAGCGTCAGCCCCAAGCCCAGCATAATCACCGCCAGCGCAAGAGGCAGTACCACATTCGTAAAAATGTTCGCCTCCATGGGGGGCTATATTAAGCGAGAATGCAGTTTTTCCTGCTTAGAACCCATAGCTCAGTGGATTCACAGGCTCGCCGTTGACGCGCACTTCGAAGTGCAGATGGGGTCCTGTAGAGTAGCCCGTGCTGCCGACGCGGGCGATGGTCTGCCCGCGCTGCACCTCCTGCCCGACCGACACGAGAATCGCGGAGCAGTGAGCGTAGAGCGTCGCCACGCCGCCGCCATGATCGAGAATCACCGTGTAGCCGTAGCCGCGCAGATAGCCCGCTTCCACCACCACGCCCGAATCGGCGGCGCGGATGGGGGTTCCTGTGGGGGCGGAGATATCGATGCCCGTATGCATTTTGCGCACTTTGAAAATCGGATGCACGCGCATCCCGAAGCCTGAGGTGAGCCTGCCGTTCACGGGCTGAATAAACTGCCCTGACCAGGGCTGCTCGGCGCGGGCGCGCCCCTTGCCCGAAGCCATTAGCGCGCGCAGCCGTTGCGCAATCGCCCGCGATTCGGCTTCCAGTTCGGCGAGTTGGCGTTCATAGAGCGCGCGCTCGCGCGCAATATCCTTCAGCAGTTCCTGCTTCTCTTCCTGCGTCTCGGTGAGTTCCGCCTGCTGGCTGCGCAGGTCGGCTTCTAGCCCCGTGATGTGGCGCACGAGCGCGTCCATCTTCGCCTTCGCCTCTGCAACGGCTTGCTGGTCGGCGCGTACCTGCTCCAATAGCTCGCGGTCGGTCTTCACAATCTGGCGCAGCACGAAGCTGCGACTGTTGAGTTCGTTGATGCTGCGGGCGTTGGTGAGCAGGCTGAGGTACGACACGCTGCGGTACTTATAAGCCGCGCGCAGGCGTTGGGCAAGCAGGCTCTCCCGACGGCGCAGGCGTTGCGTGAGCATCTCCAGCCGTTTGGCGAGTTCGGCTTGCTCCTTGCGCGCCTGGGCGAGGCGGGCGCGCGTGTCGCGCAGTCGCCCTGTGACGCGCGTAATCGCCTGATCGAGCTCGGCAAGGTCGCGTCTGACCCTGCGCTCTTCGCGCCGCTTCTGGTCGATTGCGCCCCTGAGCTTGCCAATCTCCCCTTGCAGCGACTTCAGCTCGCTCTGCAGTTGCTGGCGTTGCTGCGCTTTGTCCTGCTGCGCCCCCGACGGCAGGCAGAGCATCAGCGCGATTAGCAACGCCATCAGCCAACCTCCGTGTCGCACGCCGCCCATCGCAGGCAGTATACCTCTCAGAGGGTTGATTTGTCAACCTTCAATAAGCCACGGGTGTGCCTTATAAGGCGTTCCCGCTAAAATCGTCCGCTTCGCGCTGGGCGCGTCGCGGACGCGCCCCTACAGAGCGATAGTGCGCAGCATATACCACACGCCCTAAACGGTATGGGCGTGTCCGCGATGCGCCCAGAGAGTTTAGGAATCATTTCATTAGGGAGAGACTTACCAATAGCCCAAGTCGCCAACTGTTATCGTGATTCCTCGCCTTCGGTCGGAATGACAGGTTGGTTTTCGCGCCGATAGCCTTGTCATTCCGAACAAAGCATACAATTGAGAGAAACGCCAGAGCTTGCACCTCGCGCGATATCCCTTTTACCTCCGAAACTCTGTGGTACGCAGCAACGCCTCAAGCTCCGTCCGACGCGCCCCGTGCACGCCCTCGCCAATAATCGTCGCCCCCAACAGCCAGCCCTCGCACGGCACATAGCTGACGAAGGTCAGGAGCGCGAACCTTCCCTCCTGCTAATCCGTTTAGGCTTTAGGTACTGCCGATTCCAGGCGAACGCCAGCGTCAGCACGAGCGCAATCACAGTGAGCGGAATCACGAAGTATTGCATCGCGAAGGTGTATTCATCCAGCGCATCGTGGTGGCTGGAGTTGAGAATGAGATAGACCGTGTAGGCGACATAATAGAGTGCGAACAGCGCGCCTTCCCAGCGTTTAATCTGGAAGCCATTGAAAAACACGGGGAAGCAGGCGAGCGAAACGGCTATCATCACGGGCGCGTCGAATCGCAGCACGGCAGGAGCGACCGCCATCCCCTCAGGTGCGACGAGGCTACTAAACCCCAGCACCGAGAGAATGTTGAAAATGTTGCTCCCCACCACATTCCCCACTGAAATATCGCGCTCGCCGCGCAGGCTCGCAATCACGGAGGTCGCCAGTTCGGGCAGGGAGGTGCCAATCGCCACGACGGTCAGCCCAATCACCAGTTCGCTAACGCCTAACGCGCGCGCGGTCGCCACCGCGCCCTGTATCAGCCATTCAGAACCCAACACCAGCCCTCCCAGTCCTGCGACGATTAAGCCCCCCAGCTTGAGATAAGTCCAGCCGTTGCGCGGAATGGCGCCGACCTCTTCCAGCTCCTCTTCCAGAATCGGTTCGGAACGCGCGGTGCGCGCCATCCACACCAGATACGCCGCGAAAATCCCGACCAGCAGCGCGCCGTCCGCGCGGGTAATCTTGCCGTCGTAGCCCAGCGCGAAGAACAGCAGCGCCGTGCCAATCATCATCGGCACTTCGATTTTAATCAGGCGGATACTGACCGTCAGCGGCGCAACCACTGCCGACAGCCCCAGTATCAGCAACACATTCACGATATTGCTGCCGACGACATTCCCGACGGCGATGTCGGGCTGCCCGCGATAGGCGGATAGCACGGAGACCGCGAGTTCCGGCGCGCTCGTGCCGAACGCCACAACGCTCAGCCCAATCACCACAGGGGGCACGCCCAATAGCGACGCAAACCGCGACGCCCCGCGCACCAGCCACTCGCCGCCGCCCATCAGCAACAACAGTCCTGGCAAAATCAGCCACGCTTTCTCCAACGCCGTTCCTGCCTCCTACCGTAAGCCGTACACGAACGCCGCAATTAGAAGCAGCAGCGCGCCCAGCATCATTACCAGCGCGTAGGAGCGCACATAGCCGCTCTGTAGCGGGCGCAGCCAGTTGCCCACCACCCGCGCCGACGCGCCGACGATGTTCACAACAGTATCGATCAGGCTCTCCACAATCACCGCCAGCACCAGCGCAAGCGCGCCGCCGATATTCACGCCCACGGCGCGCATCACGCCGTCGTAGCCCCACTGCTTGTGCGCCGCGCCCCACACGCCCCGCAGCTGCGCCTCCGCCTCAGGAACGCCGCGCCGATAACGTCCTACGCCGAACAGGATGCCCAGTATCACCGCGCCCAGCGCAATCCCGAACACCAAGCCCTTGCCCGCGTCCGTGCTGAGGAACAGTTGATCCTGAGTGAGAATTATCGGCTCCGCGACGGGTTTTAGAAACTCGTGGAACGCCTTCTCGCTCGGCAGCAGCCAGCCGAACACGACTGAGCCAAGCGCGAGCAGCCCTAACACGCTCAGCACAGTCGCATAGCGTTCGCGTGGCGGCTCGTGGTGATGGTCGTTGTGAGTATTATGCGGCGCAGGGGGCGCGAAGAACACGAGCCACACCATCCGCGTCATATACGCCGCCGTCAGCCCCGCCGTCAGCATCCCCACGCCGAACAGCACGGGCGCAAAGGTCACCAGCTTCGCGTTATACACGCTGAGCAGAATCGCTTCCTTTGACCAGAAGCCCGACAGCGGCGGGATGCCCGCAATCGCCAGCCAGCCGACCAGCATCGTGGCGGCGGTAATCGGCAACGCCCGCGCCAAGCCGCCCATTTTGCGGATGTCGCCCTGATGGTGCAGCGCAATCAGCACCGAGCCTGCCGCCAGAAACAGTAGCGCCTTGAAGAACGCATGCGTGGCGACATGGAACATCCCCGCCCAGAACGCCCCCACGCCGCACGCCAGAAACATATAGCCCAGCTGACTCACAGTGGAGTACGCCAGCACGCGCTTGATGTCGGTTTGCGCGATCGCAATTGTGGCGGCGAAGATGGCTGTGAGCGCGCCCACACCCGCCACGATGCCCATCGCCATAGGCGACATCTCTAACAGCGGATGCACGCGCACGAGCAGATACACGCCCGCCGTGACCATCGTGGCGGCGTGAATCAGCGCGGAGACAGGCGTCGGACCCGCCATCGCGTCGGGCAGCCAGAAATAGAGGGGCAGCTGCGCCGACTTACCCGCCGCCGCCAGAAATAAGAGAAGCGCGATCGCCGTCGCCGCCCAGCCCGCGTCGCGCAGCACGGTCAACGCTGTCGCGTTCACTGTGCTGAACGACAGCGTGCCAAACAGCGCAATCACGAGAAACATCGCCAGCAGGTAGCCCGCGTCGCCGATGCGGTTCACAATAAACGCCTTGTTCGCGGCATCCGTGTTCGCCTTCCATTCCGAATTGCGGTAGAAAAAGCCAATCAGCAGGTAGCTGCACAGCCCCACGCCCTCCCAGCCGACGAACATCACCAGAAAGTTGCCCGCCAGCACGAGGGTCAACATGAAGAAGATGAACAGATTGAAGTAGGTGAAAAAGCGGGGGTAGTCCTCGTCGTCCGCCATGTAGCCCGTCGCGTAGAGGTGAATCAGCCCGCCCACGCCCGTCACGATTAGCGTCATCAGAATCGAGAGCGGGTCGATAATAAACTCGATCGGGATGCGGAGATTGGCGACTTTAATCCAGTCGGTCAGCAGGTAGGTGATGGCACGCTGGTCTTCGGGTAGTTGCAGCATGCCCTGAAACAGTCGCCATCCGAGCGCGAACGCGCCCAATACGACGCCCGTGCCGACCGCGCCGACGAGCCACTTGCCCGCCTTCTCGCCCAGCGTGCGAATCAACAGCCCGCCCAGCAGCGCGTGAAACAGACTCCCTGCTAATGGCAACGCGAGTATCCAGAGTATGAGTTCGGTTGGCAATCCCTCCATAGCGACGCGCTCCTGCGGGTAAGATTATACCTGCGTTGTCGGCTGTATCTGTCGCCTTATGAACATGAAAACGACCGTTGCCCAACGCGCTATCTTCTGGGTCTGGTTTCCGCTGGCGCTGAGTTTTACCTTGATGATGCTGGAGTCGCCTGTCACGAACGCGGTTCTGGCGCGGTTCGCCGAGCCGTCCCTGCAGATTGCCGGCTTCGGCGTCGCGCTGGGGCTATCGCTGCTAATTGAAAGCCCCGTGATTATGCTGCTGGCGACGGCGATTGCGCTGGTGAACGGGCGCGAATCGTTCTTTGCGGTGCTGCGCTTTGTGCTGACGCTGATGATTAGCCTCACGCTGCTGACTGCCCTGATTGCGTTCACCCCATTGTACGGTCTGATTGCACTGAGCTTGCTGGGACTGCCTGAGCGAGTGGCGGAGGTGGGGCGCGTTGCGATGCAGGCGATGCTGCTGTGGACGGCGGCGATTGGCTGGCGACGGTTTTTGCAGGGCGTGCTGGTGCGCTATGGCGGCGCGCGGTTCGTAAGCTGGGGCACGGCGATACGGCTGGGAAGCATCATAGCGGTGGGGATGGCGCTGCTGGGGTGGAACAGGCTGTCAGGTGCAGTGGTCGGCGCATGCGTGGTGATGGTGGGCGTGATCGTGGAAGCGATTGTGGCGACGCTGTTCGCCCTGCCCATTCTGCGTGAACGGGTGCTGAGCCATCCTGAGGGGGGCGCGCCGCTCACGCAACGCGCCATCTGGAAGTTTCATCTACCGCTGGCAGGTACGACACTCTTGACCTTGCTGGTGCATCCGCTCACGGCGGCGGCACTGGCGCGGTTGCCGCAGCCCGAGCTGGCGATTGCGGCATGGCAGGTGGTGTTCGGCTCGCTGCTTGCAGTGCGCAGCTGGGGGTTCGCCTTGCAGGAGGCGAGCGTCGCCGTGCTGCAACAGGGAACGCCCCCACGCGAGTTGCTCCGCTTCACGCATAAGGTCGCGCTGGGCACGACGCTCGCGCTTGGGCTACTCGCGTTCACCCCGCTGGCAAGCCTCTTCACGGAACGCCTGCTTGCGCTCAGGAGTGAGCTGAGTGCGCCCGTGCGTTCTGGGCTGCAGCTATGTCTGTTGCTGCCTGCCCTCACAGCGTATGGCTCCTACCTGCGCGGTGCGTTAATCTATCGGAAGCGAACCGCGCAGGTTTACAGGGGCATGGCGCTTAACCTCGCAGTGAACGCGCTGGGGCTGGCTGCTGGCGTGTGGTTCGCGCGAATGCTGGGCGGCGCGACAGCGGAGGCATCGCTGCTGGTGGGCACAGCGGCGTTTCAGCTCGCCACAGGCGTAGAAGCGTTGTACCTCGCTCTGCAGAAACCTAACCGACCCCCCCAGATTAGCTGAGCCTATTGCAACCCCTTATACCAATCGGGCTTTCAAGTGTCGTGTCGTCGGCGTCCCCACCGACGACACACGATATCTGAAACCCCAGGCAGATTGAAGACGACCCGCACCCGTTATCGTCCTGAACGGGTATCCTTAGTATGGAGGTTTCCGTATGCAGCGCATTTGTGGGGTTCTCGGCGTATGGATTCTGATTAGCTCGGCGTTCGCTACCGACGCCGCGACGCGATTCCAGCAGGCGATCGTGCAACACGGCGGCGACGCCTATCGCGCCCTCGCGCAACGCGGCGTGAAACTGGAATATGAGATTACCAGCGAATACGGCGGGAAAAGCGCCGCGAAGTATACACTGTACCTGCGCGGAACGAAGCGCGTCTCCGAAATCAAGTACGGCGACGACGAGTTCACGGTCGGCTTCGACGGCAACAGGGGCTGGCGCAAAAACGAGTACCTCAGCTCCAGCATCGCGCAGGAAGAGGAATGGGGGCTGAAAGACGCGACCTACACCCACTTCGTGCAGATACCCCACTGGCTCGCAGCAGGGACGCTCGTCGGCGGCGAGGAGAGCAAACTCCCCGACGGACGCCCCGCCTACCGAATCACCGTGCAGCTGCCCGAACCTGACCACCAGCGCAACCTGCCCCAAAAGCCCGACAATAAACTTCACTGCTACCTCAACGAGCAAAACCAGATTGTGGGCATCGAACATCAGCATGTGGACTATGAGACCGACAAAGTCGGGCGTGTCGGGATTGTGTTTCACGGCTTTCGCGCGATGACGACCCCGCAAGGCGAGGTGCTGATGCCCCTTGAAATGCGCCTCTATCGCGACGGAGCGCATGTGGCGACCCACTTCCTCCGCTCGATGGACGCCTCGACCGAGCTGGAAGATTCGCGCTTCCAGCGACCGCCGCACAGCGCTTCGCCCGCCGTGCGCGATAACCTGCCCGTGAAAGTGCCCTTCCGCTTCAGCACGAACTCGCTCTATGTGCAAATCTATCTGAACGGCAAGGGACCCTACTGGATTATCTACGACACGGGCGCGTCCAGCACATGGATCGACGACTCCATCGTGAAAGAGGCGGGGCTGGAGAAAATCCCCAACAGCGACTACTGGGCGACGATGGTCTACGGCGCATTCCCGTCGTATCGCGTGCGTGTGAAGAGCCTGAAGGTCGGCGAGGCGGAAGTGCGCGACATCGTGATCAGCGGCGGGGCGGTCTCGCGTACTCCGCTCGGCAACGACGCCATCGACGGCAAGCGCGTGATTGGACTGCTGGGACGCGAAACCATCGCCGCGTTCCAGACCACCGTGAACTTCGCCGAGCGCACAATCACCTTCGAGCCGCACGACGCCCCGCTGCCCGAAGGCACGGTCATCCCGTTTGAGATGGCGGGCGACCACATCTTAGTGACGATGACCGTCGGACAGAAGGAGCAACCCATCCGCATGATTGTTGACACGGGCGCGTCGGTGAACCTGCTCCCGCCGTCCTATAAGCATGATAAGAACGACGGACCGTCCCTTACGGTGGAGAAGTGGTACAAGCGGCTGGGCGAATTCTTTGAGGGCGACGACTATAGCTTCTTCACGGGCGACCTGCTGGTGTACCGTATCCATCGCATGCGTCTGGGTCCGTTGCAGTTCGGCTCGGTGTACGCCTACCACAAACTCTCGGAGAACGCGCGTTCCGACTCGGTGACGGCGTTGCAGACGCGCTACGGCTTGCTCGGCGTGCCGATTATGCGCCATTACAAGGTGACTTATAACTACTTCCGTGAGCAGATGGTGTGGCAGCCGAACACGGAAGCGGAGCGCGCCGCCGACAACGCAGGCTACGGCATCTGGTGGCGCAAGCAGGGCAAGGACCTCATCGTGCGCTGGGTGATGCCGATGTCCGACGCGGACTTGGCGGGCGTTAGGGCGGGCGATAAGGTTCTGCTCATCGACGGGCAATCGCCTGCAGGCTGGACGGAGAAGCAGCTCGTGGATCGGCTCTCCTACACGAAGGTCGGGCGTCCGCTCAAGCTGACGGTGGAGCGCGCGGGCAAGCGGCTGGAGTTCAACCTGACGGCGAGCCATTATGAGTTGTGAGAGGAACTCTGCCCGCCGCGCCGAACTGAGGAACCGATGAAGTCCCTCTGGCTCATTCTGGCGTGGCTCCCTGCGGCGATTGCACTGGCTCAACCCTATTCTGACGGCGTGCATGTGCTGGATGACCTGACCGCGCGCTGGGCGCAGGGTCAGGTTTCGAATGTGCTTGGGTCGCCGGGGGTGCGCACGGTTGTTTCAGGCGGCGTCGCGATGCGGGCGGGGTTCCTGCATCCAACGGCGCGCCCGGCGCGGAATCAGTTCCAGATTACCTTGCCAGTGGTGAACGAGGGCGACTGGCTTGCGCTCACGGCTTGGGCGGGCGTGGACGACCACGCGCGACGCGACGACCCGCAGAACCCCCATGACGGCGTGCGGATGCGCCTGATTGTAGAGAACCGCATCGTGGCGGAAGCGGACTGCGCCACAGCGGGCTGGCGCGCACTTTCTGCGGATTTGACCCCTTATGCAGGCAAGACCATTATCATCATCTTTGAAGCCGACGCGAAAACCAACTCGAACTACGACTGGGCGTATGTTGCGGAAGCGCAGGTGGTGCGGTTGCGCGAGCGGTTCGCCCAGCGGGTCGGGCGCAATCTCCCGCCCGAGGGCGTGCTGGAGGTGCGCGGCGCGGCAGGCGACCAGTTCACACTCGACGCGCCGAACCACCCTTCGCTGACGGCGACTATCCCCGAAGGCGGCGTGCTTTGGCTGCGCTATGCGTTTCCTGGGGCGCGCGGGGCGACGCTAACCGAGCTGCAGCCCCAATCGTCGGCGCGGGTTTATCCGTTCTTGCCTCGCCTGCGGATTGAACACGCCGCCCCACGCCGCGCCGTGCTGACGCAGGGCGAAACGACAGAAGTGCTTGTGCGAATCCGCAACATCGGCGCGGGCACCTGGCAGAACGATCGGATTCAACTCGCGGCGCAATCGCTGGGCGATACGGAAGTGCTGAACCGCCCCGAAGTGGAAGCCGACCTGCTGCCGCCGGGGGCGACAGCGGAGGCGCGGTTCCGTATCCGCGTGGGCGCGAAGCCGCGCCTGAGCCTCATGCTGCGCAGTGGCGCGGGCAACGACGCGCTCGTCCTCGCGCCCGTGGTGGTCGCCAACGCGCTAAGCCTGCCCGCCACGGGTGCGCTCACCCGCGCGGAGAACGGATTCGGCGCGTTGCAAAATGAGCAGCTGCGCCTGATTATCGCGCCCGCGTCCGCTGGAGGGCATGCTGCGCGCCTGTTCGTGCGTCATGGGGGCGAGTGGGTTCCCGTCGCCAGCAGCGCGCCGCTCGCCGACGCCATAATCAACGCCGAGAACGCCCCGCCCAGACTGCACACCTTCACGCTGGAGAGCCTCACCGCCGACGCGGCGAACCTGCGCCTGATCCTGCAGGGCAGGATGGGGCTGACCGCCCGCGCGACGCTGGAGTACCAACTGGAGGGCAACCGCTTGCGCTGCACGGGCAGGCTGATTGCGGAAGTCGATTCCCACCTCTATCGGTTCCGCTTCCCCGACTGGCGCGTGGGCGACGGCAGTTTCGGCGAGGCAAAGGACGAGGCGCTGTTTCCTGGACTGGAGTACCTGCTCGGCGAGGAGCGGTCGTCGGGTTCCGCGTTCGCCGCGCCGCCGTATGATGTACGCTTCGCGCCCGACCCCTACAAAATCACTGCGCCGCTGATGGCAATTCGCTGGCGCAACTATCTGGTGAGCATGGAGTGGGATCCGACGCAGGGCTGGTCGGGTGTGCTGCGCGCCCCGAACGCGCTGTTCGCCTCGCCGAACTTTCTGGAGGGCGGCGCGAACCACCGCCTCGCGCTCTGGGTTCCTGCCATCCCGCGCTGGGCAGACGAGAACACCCAACAGGCGCGCGAGCCGTTCCGACTCATCAAGGGTGACTCGACGCTGTTGCGGGCGACGCTGATTGTTCGAACGGACGCAACAGATGTGATTCAGGCGATGGAGCAGTATCTGCAGCGCGTGGGGATGCCCTTCCCGCCCGCGCCGCAGCGCAACGACTTCGCCGCGCTGCAACTCACGGTACAGGGCTTGCTCAACAGCTACGACGCAAAGGCATGGCGACACACCAACACGGGACCCGTGTACTATGACCACGAGGTGGCGGTGGGGCTGTGGGCGTTGGGGCATCGGCTGTTCCCTGAGGATTTGCGGCGGCGTCAGGCGATTGAGCAGGTGCGCACTGCGATCGACGCCTGCCCGCAGGGGCAGCACGGGCTGGAGATGGCGTTCTATGTCGGTGGATTGCCGAGCGCGCTGGAGGCGGAGCGAAAGCATGTCGAGTCGCTCATCAAGCAGCAGCGCGAGGATGGGAGCTGGGCGTGGAAGCCAGAGACTCCGCGCCACGCCCTCTTCGGCAAGGCGGGCGACAGCAGCAGCGGCTGGACAGGACAGTTCGCCGCACGGGTGGGGCGCTGGGCGCAGATGACCCTACAGCCCGACGCCCGCGAGAGCCTCATGCGCAGCCTGCGCTACCTCACAAAACAGCGACGCCCCGAAGGCGCGCAAACCTGGGAACTGCCCCTGCACGTGCCCGACCTGCTCGCCTCAGCGTATGGCGTGGCGACCTTTTTGCACGCGCACGCGCTGACAGGCGATGCGGAGATGTTGCGTCAGGCAGAGTTGTGGGCATGGCGGGGGACGCCGTTCATCTACCTCTGGCACACGCCCGACAAACCGATTATGCGCGGGGCGAGTATCCCCGTGTTCGGCGTCACTTGGCTCAGTCAGCAGCCGTGGTTCGGCGTGGCGGTGCAGTGGAACGGGCTGGTCTATGCGAACACGCTCTATCGGCTCGCGCCGCTGGCTCCCGAACGCGACTGGAAGCGGCTCGCCGATACAATTACGCTTTGTACCGTGCAGCAGCAGGAGTGGGTCTCCGACCGCCGCGCCGACCGCGAGGGCTTCTATCCCGACGCCTTCAACATCCCGCGCAACGCCGAGGAATACACCTGGGATTTGAACCCGCGCCTGATTGCCCCGTGCATCGCGCAGCGGCTGGGGTTCAATATCGAGCCTGCGACCCGAATTGCCCGCGCGGACGGGCGACTGATTGCCTGCACCGCGCCGGGATTGCAGTCTGCTGCGCTGGAGAACGGCGCGCTGCGCATGCAAATTGCGCCCCCCGCGAATGATTTGCCCGCGCTCTATGTGCTGATTGCGGGCGTGCGTTCACCAGTCGCAGTGCGCTTGAACGGCGTGGAGCTGCCCCGCGTGAACGACATGGACGCGCTCATCTGGCAGATTCCCACGCCGCAATCGGGCTGGGCGCAGCACGAGCGAGGGATCGTCGTGCGCATCGTCAACCCCGCCACGGCGACAGTGGAGGTGGTTGAATAATGCGAAGCGCTTCCCTGAACCTAAAACGCGCCCGATGAGCCGATTGCGCCCAATAGAAGCAATAATAGATAGACCGCGATATAACCGAGGCAGCACCCGCCCCAGAGAATTGTCCCGATAATGCCCAAAATGCGCCCTGTTTCCACCTGAGAGCGCAGGCTGGGGTCGCCGAACCCTGCGTCCAGCTCGCGACGCGCTGTGTTGCCCATAATCCACGCCGCGATGCCAAATGGGACACCAAGACAGGGAATCGCTATCCCCAGAATGCCGAATACCAAAATCATGGTCGCATTTACGCCGCCGTTGGACATGCCTTGCTCCTCTAACGCCCGCTGATAGGTTCGGAGCCTGTTAGCCCCTCAAACGACTCGCCCGCGTGGGGATGTGTTTTGTCTTCAACGGAAGGTCCCCAGGTATCCTGCGCGAAGGGGATTTCCTCGCCGCCCAGCGGGAAGTCCTTGCGCAGGGGATGTCCCACCCAGTCGTCGGGCATGAGTATCCGCTTAAGGTTCGGATGCCCCTCGAAAGGGATTCCGAACATGTCGTACACTTCGCGCTCCGGGTAGTTCGCGCCTTCCCAGATGCCCGTGACGGAGGGCACGCTCTCGCCCTCGTCTACGCGCACCTTTAGAAAGATGCGCTGGAAACTCACAGGCGAGTAGAGGTTGTACACCACCTCGAACCGTTTCGGTTTCTCGCCCTTTTCCCAGTGGGGCAGCCAGTCAGTAGCCGCGACATCGCTGATGTATAAATAACTCAGTTCGCGGTCGTCGCGCAGCAGGCGGCACACATCCAGCAGACGCTCCTTTTTCACATACAGCCATGTGTCGCCACGAAACTCGTACACTTCTACTATCGCGTCGGGGTATTGCGCGGCGATTTTCTGGTACTCGATGCGTTCGCTCATCGGCTCTCTCCTGTGAGCGTGGCGACGGGTTCGGGTTTCTCAACCGCAGGCTGCGGCGTGGGCTTCAAGCGGCGATGCTCCACCGGGTCTTCCCAGTCCAGCGCGCCCTTTTTCCATTCATACAGAAAGCTCACCAGTAGCAGCAGCGTAAACACGCCCACCACGCCAACGGCGAAACTGCGCACATCGTCGGGCAGGTCGCGCAACGCCACAAAAAACGGGTACAAGAAGGCGATTTCCACATCGAAAATGATGAACAGCATCGCGGTCAGGTAGAAGTGGATGGGGAACCGCTCGCGTGCGCTGCCGACGGGCGTGATACCGCACTCGTAGGGCGACTCTTTGGCAGGCGTGGGGCGTTTGGGACCCAGCAGCCACGAACCGCCCACCATCACTGCGGCGATAATCGCGGCAATCGCAAAGAGTATCAACAACGGCAAGTAGTCGCTTGGCATGGCGGGGGAATTATACCTGCCCTGTCAAGGTCGTTTGCGCACCAAAAGCACTTCCAACGCACTGCCATCTTTCAATCGGTAGGCGTAAAAACGCGTGTCTACAGTCAAAACTTTCCGAATACCTGTCTCCTCTGCGGCGACAACGATCGAAGCATCAGCGAAATCGATTCCAATATCCTGATACTGTCGCATGAGCGCGCCAATGCGTGCAAGGTTTTCGAAGGGAGGCACGAGAATCTGCAGGTGGTTCGCCTCCCACATCTCCCAGAGTTTCTCGACGGCTGTATATTCTATACGCTTCTGAAGGACGAAGCTTGCCTCGACAAAACAGGCGGTGGGCGTCCATAGCTGTTGCGCAGGCGACTGTTGAAGCAACTCCGTACAAGTCAGAATCGCTATCAGCAGTCCGGCATCGCAGAGAATGGCTTCACTTGTCGGCATGCTCATGCTTCTCAGCGACTATGTTGGCGAAGGTTTCCTTCACTGCGTCCGCATGGGGAGCATCGGGCGCGTCGATGCAGCCAATCCACGGCTTCAACCGTTCATATAGAGTCGGCTGCTGCTCAGACTCGGCGGCGGGGATGACCCAGGCAGCACAATCACGCGCACGCGCTTGCGCCGCAGTTCGGGATGCTCCGCCGCAATCTCCTCCAGCACGCCTTCCAGCACCTGCACAGTCTGCATAGCCACAAGATACCTCACTTCTCGCGCGAGCGCAGGTACACCATCAGGCAGGCGACATCGGCGGGGCGAATGCCCGGAATGCGCGCCGCCTGACCAATCGTGCGGGGGCGGACGCGGCTTAGTTTTTCGCGCGACTCTTTGGAGATTGCGCTCAGCGACTCGTAATCGATACCGTCGGGGATAATCCAGTGTTCCACCTTGCGCATCTGCTCAATCTGTTGTTGTTGCTTGCGCAGGTAGACCTCGTATTTAGCGATGATTTCCACGCGCTCGGCGATTGCTTCGGGGGCGCGCAGCGCGTCGGGGAACAGTTGCTGCAGCATCGCATAGCTTGCTTCGGGGCGGCGCAGGTACTCCAGCGCGGAGATTCGGGCATTCACGGGCGCGCCCCCCAGCGCCTGCAGCTGCGGGTTATGCCTGCCGCTGATTTCCAGCCCGCGCAGCGTGTCCAGCTCGGCGTTCAGCCAATCCTGACGCTCGCGGAAGCGTCGCCAGCGTTCCTCGCATGCCAGCCCCAACTCGCGGGCGATAGGCGTGAGCCGTTCGTCGGCGTTGTCGTGGCGCAGGTGCAGTCGATGCTCCGCCCGCCCCGTTAGCATCCGATACGGGTCTTCTACGCCTTTGGTCACCAAGTCGTCGATTAGCACACCGATATAGCTGCTGGCGCGATCCAGCACCAACGGCTCGCGCTTTTGCACACACAGCGCGGCGTTGATGCCCGCCACCAAACCTTGCGCCGCCGCCTCCTCGTAGCCCGATGTGCCGTTAATCTGCCCCGCCAGAAACAGCCCGCGAATGCGCTTGGTCATCAGCGTCGGGTACAGCTGGTCGGGGTATACCATGTCGTACTCTACCGCGTAGCCGGGGCGAATCATCGCCGCCTCTTCCAGCCCTGGCAGCGTGCGCAGAAACTCCAGCTGCGCTTCCGCAGGCAGGCTGGTGGACATCCCCTGCACATACAAATCGTCAGCGTCCCAGTATTCCTGCTCTAAGAACACGGGGTGGCGGTCTTTGTCGGGGAAGCGCACGATTTTGTCCTCGATGCTGGGGCAGTAGCGCGGTCCAACGCCGGTGATATGCCCGCCGTACATCGCCGATAGGTGTAGGTTCGCCCGAATAATCGCGTGGGTGCGCTCGTTGGTGTAGGTTTGCCAGCAGGGCAGCAGCGGGCGAGGCGGATTCAGCGCGTCGTGCAGATACGAAAACGGCGGGCACGGCTCGGAAGGCACCTCCTGCAGCTGCGACAGGTCGACGCTTTTCTTATCGATGCGAGGCGTCGTGCCTGTTTTGAACCGCCCGATACGGAATCCGAGCTGGCGCAGGCATTCGGTTAGCCCCACCGACGGCTGGTCACCGAACCGCGCGGCTTTGATTTTCTGTTCCCCGATATGGCACAGCCCGTTGAGAAAAGTGCCTGTGGTAATGACGACGGCGGGGGTGGTGAGAGTGATTGCGCCCTCACCCCCTGCCCCCCGCTCCCACGGCGTGGGAGCGGGGGAAGCCAACTCCCCCTCTCCTACGCCGTGGGAGAGATCTGGGCGTAGACCATGCTTCGAAGCGCGGCGCTGGGAAGCCAACTCCCCCTCTCCCACGCCGTGGGAGAGGGGGCAGGGGGGTGAGGGCAAAAACTTCACCCCAACACATACCCCCTCCCTTACGACCAACCCCTCCACCGAACCCTGAATCAGCGTCAAGTTCTCCTGTGCCTGGAGGGTGCGCAGCATCTCGGCGGGGTAGTGTGCTTTATCGGCGTGAGCGCGGAGGGTGCGCACGGCAGGTCCTTTGCCCGTGCCCACATGCCGAATGTGGGTCAGCGTGCGGTCGATATTCACGCCCATCTGCCCGCCGAGCGCGTCGATTTCGCGCACGAGGTGCCCTTTGGCAGGTCCGCCGATGGAGCAGTTGCAGGGCATATGCGCGGTGCGTTCGATGCTGAGCGTGATTACGGCGACGCGGCAACCCATCCGCGCCGCCGCCAACGCCGCCTCGCACCCCGCATGCCCCGACCCCACCACGATGACATCAAAATCGGGCATAGCGGGGGAATTGTACCCGTTGTGAGCAGTTGCGATTCCTCGCTGCGCTCGGAATGAAGCTATTAAGACGCGCGCGACCAATGAGGCAATCAAGTGGTTAGCACATTAGTTTAGGTACGACGGCGCGGACGCCGTCGCACCATAGGGGACTACACCAGCTCGTACAATCCTGCTGCGCCCATGCCGCCACCGACGCACATGCTCACGACGCCCCACTTGCCGCCGCGCTTGCGCAGCGCGTTCAGCAAGGTGGCGGTCATGCGCGAGCCAGTTGCGCCCAGCGGATGCCCCAGCGCCACCGCGCCACCGTTCACATTCAGCCGCTCGCGCGGGATGGGCAACTCGCGCAGCACCGACAGCACCTGCGCCGCGAACGCCTCGTTAATCTCGAACAGGTCGATATCCTTAATCTTTTTGCCGTGCTTTTGCAGCAGTTTGGGGATGGCGTAGGCGGGTCCGATGCCCATCGTCTCCGGCGGCACGCCCGCGAGCGCATAGCCCACGAATCGCGCGATGGGCTGCACGCCGAGCTGATTCACCATCCGCTCGCTCATCAGCACGACCGCCGCCGCGCCGTCGCTGCGCTGCGAAGCGTTGCCCGCCGTCACTGTGCCGTCGGCTTTGAACACGGGCTTGAGCTTGGCTAACGCCTCCAAGCTCGTGTCGGTGCGCGGTCCCTCGTCGCGGTCAAAGGTGAAGCGGTTCTCGTGGACGGTGCTGCCCTTCACGATTTTCTCATGCACTTCCACAGGCACAATCTCGCCGTCGAACGCGCCGCTCGCCTGTGCCTCCAACGCCTTCTGGTGGCTCTGTAGCGAGAACTCGTCGGCTTCCTCGCGTGTGATGCCGTAGTGCTGCACGAGGTTCTCGGTGGTCATGCCCATGCCCAAGTAGGCGTCGGGGTAGTGCTTTGTCAGGTACGGGTTCGGGCGGAACACATGCCCTTCCATCGGCACCATCGACATGCTCTCTGTGCCGCCCGCAATGCCCACATCGATTTGTCCCGTCTGGATGCGTTGCGCGATGATGGCAATCGCTTCCAGCCCAGAGGCGCACATGCGGTTTACGGTGGCGGCGGGCACATCGACGGGCAGCCCCGCACGCAGCACTGCGATACGGGCGACATTCATCCCCTGCTCGGCTTCGGGCACAGCGCAGCCCAGCACCACGTCCTCAATCTGCTTCGGGTCTAATTGCGGTACGCGCTCCAGCGCGCCCTGAATCGCAAACGCCGCGAGGTCGTCTGGGCGCGTGTTGCGCAGGCTCCCGCGCGGCGCTTTGCCAATCGCTGTCCGAACTGCGGCTACCACATACGCTGCTTGCATAGTGGCATAGTGTACCCGCTACGACTCGGCGCGTGCAGACTCAAGGGCACGAGTGAACTCTTCCAGTGTGTCTGCATCCAACGCAAGGTCGCTCAGCTCGCGCAGCCGCTCTACCGACTGAACCTGCTTGAGCTGCGGTTCCAGCGCAAGCACAGCGTCGCCGAAGCGACGGCGTAGCACCTTCAGAGTCATCTCCACAAAGCCCTGCTGCAAGCCCTGCTGCAAGCCCTGCTGCAAGCCCTGCTCTATCCCCTTCTGCGCGCCTTCCTCGATCGCCAACTCCTCCAAGCTCGTCAACGGCCACTCCGACTCCTCCTCAAACTTGCGCACCACCTGCTTCACCAGCTGCTCCATCTCCTGTGATAGCGTCATCATAAAGTCCACCACCTTGTACAAATGAATAACCTGCTCCGCAGTATACCCTCTCTCCTTCAGTTTGCGAATCAACGCAATCTTCTCGCTCAGCAACAAGTTCGGCTTACCCCGCGTCTTCAATGCCCGCAAATGCGCCAGCACTACCAACGCGAACGGGTTCTCCGACTGCTCTAACTCGGCTTCGTAAAAATCCAACAACTTTACAGTGGTAAACCCAAACTGCAGCCAGCTGCCCACATTCTGATAGCCAAACGTGTTCGGACGCCAGTTGGGGTCGTCATCCGCCAAAATCGCGAGGCTGACCACCTCTGGATAATCGTAGGCGTCGAAGATGTGGTAGTGATAGACGAACATGCGCAGGGCAAACTTGGCGTCGGGTTGCGCTTGGATTTCGATGTGGATAAGTACGAACCGTGTCGTACCGTCGCGGAAGTAGACTTTGGCGACGATGTCGGCAGTCTGGCGGCGTTTGCCGCGCACGCCGGGCGCGAGGCGGTACAGGTTGGTATCCTGAAACTCCACAGGGCGCGTCCAGTCCACTTGTTCTTGTACCGCAGGAAACAGCAGTTGCAGGCACTCGCGGAAGAACGCACGAACGGCGTACTTCCACGCCTCGTCAAACCCTCTACGCGGACGGCGTTTGCGCATAAGTCTACTTTTCTCGTGTCGTGTTGAAAATCCTGTTGTGGTATACTGTGCATATCGCTTGGGGAGGCGTACATGGCAACGACGCCTGATGTGTGGATTGAGTGGATACACACCCTATGTATCCGTGCAGGGTTATCGGCTCCTGACGCCGAAGAGTGCGTATGTGAGATTCTGCAACGCTACTGTCGTCGGCGCGGCGCGTACCCGTGGAACGAACTTGCGCCCGATGAACGCTTGCTCCGCCTCGTTGCTCACAATGTCGCCTGCGAGTACCAGCGCACCTCCGCCCATCGCCAGCGACCGGAGCGCGACTACTGCGCTCAGCAACAAGCTCTTGCCCGCGCCGCTGAAACGCCTGAACACCAAGCGATTTCCAATGTAGACGCGGAGCGATTTCGTGCGAAGCTGCCTCGCTACTTGCGCGAAACCCTAACCTTGCTGGAAGCAGGCTACACCCCCGCCGAAATCGCCCGTACGCTGGGCGTCTGTGAAAGCACCGTGCGCACCTATCGGCGCGAGTTGAAGGCGAAATTCGTGAAATATTTCGGCTATGACCCCACGAATCGGGGGAGTTGTGTCGTTTTATAGTGGAAGCGCAGAAGAACGCTTCCCAAACACTTGTGAGGAGGTTGCCGATGATGAAACGACGGCGGAGGATACTGGTAGCAACGGAGGTATGCGATGAAACATAGAGGGCTAACTTTAGTAGAGCTGATTGTTGTGGTCGTGATAATTGCTCTTCTAGTTTCGCTCCTACTACCTGTCGTGTGGAATGTTCGTAAGCGGTCCTACGAAAGCGTGTGTACGAGCAACCTGCGACAGATCTATGTTGCTTTCGAGGGCTACCGTCAAGACTACAATCAGTTCCCCCCTGACATAGCATGGTTGGCAACCTATGTTAAGGAGAAGGCTGTTCTTAAATGTCCAGCCGATGTCTATTCTCAGGGAGCAGCTTCGTATGATAACAGGGGGCTTGTTGAAACCAGTTATTTTTACTTTCTTCCGAGCGTTGCAGAGTACCTAAAAGTGTTGCAGGATGCTGACCCTGTCCACGGGATCGCTGTTTGCGTGCTGCATGGCACGCGCATATCCGAGACGCTCGGTCCAGCGGACCTGACCTTCACTGGAAAAGTTTTGCGGCTGCAAATAGACGGCTCCGTTCAGTCAAAACACGCTGAAATGCTCTGTTTTAACGACTCGGGGGGAAACTTCACAGAGATGCGCCACAGGTGGTACTTGTTTTCTGATGTGCGTCCGATTCCTGAAGCGGTGCTGAATCTGGATCCTTCCCTGCGTGGAGCACGTATAGTGCCTTGTGGATATTAACTGTAGCCTAAGTTGCTACATGTCGATTTTGAGCGCGAGATTCCTCGCTTCGCTCGGAATGACAGAACTATTTTCTTTGAGCGGGCGAGATTCCTCGCTCCGCTCGGGATGACAGAGCGTTTTTTTTACGCAAACGAGCATGTCATTCCGAGCCGAAGGCGAGGAATCTCAAAATATTAATCCACCTGCAACAGCTCCATCAGCAGCGAGAGGTTCACCTGCCGATCGAGGTTCCAGACGAAGTGGAGGATCTCGTCCTGACGCTTGCGAGGCAGCACCCACTCGGTCAGCACATAGAACTTCGCCTCCACCTCCTCGTCGGTCATGGGGTTTTTAGCGTGCCCGCGCGGGAAGGTGTTCTCTTCCGTGAGGGTGCGCCCGTCTTTGAGGTGGAGCGTGATGCGGTTCGGAATGCCCTCAGGATAGCGGGCGTCCATCGCGGGGTCGTGGCGCACAGTGATTTTGCTCACCAGCTCCAGCAGTGCGGGGTCGGTGTAGCGCGCCTCTTCAAAGGTGTCCAGGTCAGCCTTGCCGTCCATCAGCGTTGCGCCCACGATGTAGGGCAGGCTGTGGTCGGCGGTCTCGCGGCTTTGCGGACGCCACTTCTCTGGCTCGCTGCCAATAATCGAGTAGCACGCCTCGAAGGTGTCGATCTCGATGCGCTCAATCTGGCTAATGTCGCCGCCGATTTGTTCGCGCAACGCCAGCGCTGCCCACACCGCACTTTGGGCGTGGTACTCCACGGGGTAATACTTGATGTAGGTCTCGTTAATCATAAAGCCGCGCCCCTCTTCGCCGCCGAGCAGTCCCACAGTGAACTCGCCTGAGACCTGCTTCATGAAGCCCATTTTGCCCTCGAAGATTGCGGAGGGTCCCGTCAGCCCGTGCTTGGCGAGCCAGCTGGCGAACACGGCGTGTCGGCTGGAGTTGGCGAAGGCGCAGCCCTTCCACGCGGAGATTTCACCCACGCGCGTCTGGCGCATCGCAAGCCCTGACACGCCTGCGATGCTCATCGCGTGGCGGGTGGCGGTCGCGTCCAAGCCCATCAGACGGCTCGCCGCCGCCGCCGCCGAGAACAGCCCGTAGTTCACATGGTCCCAGCCGCGCGCCCGCAGGCTCGCCGAATCGCACAAGCGGCACTGAATCTCATACGCCAGCACGGTCGCCAGCAGCGTCTCCTTGCCCGAGCTGCCCTCGGCTTCGGCAACCGCCAGCACCGCCGCGATATTGTCGCTGGGATGGGCAGGCTCTTTAGAAAGGTAGGTGTCGTTGTAGTCCAGATAGCGTATCAGCAAGCCGTTGGCGAACGCCGCCCAATCGGGTGAGGCTTTGTGGTTCGTGCCGATAATCGTCGCGCCGTAGGGGCTGCTCACCTGCGTGGCGACTGCACGCACCTGCTGCGCCGTCTCCGATCGCCACGCGCCAAACGCACACGCGATGGAGTCGATAATGCGCCGTTTCGCCTCGTGAAGCGCCTCTTGGGGCAGTGCGTCGTAGTTCAGTTCCGTTGCATAGCGTGCAAAGCGTTCTGCTAAGCTCATACTTGTCTCCCTATTTGAAAGGTTCGCCGCGCGGGGGACGGCGTGGGTGTATTATACCGCTCCGCCGTTGTTTGCCCTCACCCTCAGCCCCCCCTCCCACGGCGGGGGCAAGGGGGTGCGCTGACAAGGGTACAACGCTTGAGTTCAACAACTGTGCATACTCCCACCTTTTTGCCCCACCCCCAGCCCCTCTCCCAAGGCATGGGCGAGGGGAACTGGGTGCATGCGCAGCACAGGTCGCTCCCCCTCTCCCACGCCGTGGGAGGGAGCGCACGCGCGGGCAGCCGCGACTCCTCCCCCGTTCACGGGGGAGGTCGGGAGAAAGAACAACAGGCAAAGGGACACTTTAATCTTTGAGGCACTTATTAAATCCCCTCCAACTCTGCAATCGCCTCCTCATCGCCTTGCGCAGGGCAGGGTCGTCGGCGCGTGCGTGCATCGCCCGCAGTGTCGGCAACGCCTCCGCCAACGCGCCCCACGGTTCTGACCCCATTGGCTGTTCCAGCGCGTGACGGGCGAGGTTTATCACATCGGGCGTTGCCCACGCATAGCGCGGGCTACCCACAAGCTCTTGGGCATCCATCTTTACCCAATATCACACGCTCGGCGTGCAGTCATACGCGCTCAGTTCCAGCGCAGGCAACAGGTTCGAATGCATACGCAGCGCAGTGAATAGAGGCATGTGTAGTAAAACGCTTTGAGCATTTGCTGGCGTGGCGCCTGCCTCCAGCGGCGACGCAGCGGGACGCAGCTGCTCGGCAATCTGCACCAGTAGCCCGCCATACGCATACGGCGTGCAGCCCACCACGCGCAACGCCGCCGCGTCGCTGGCGGACTCGCACCCCAGCTCCCACTGACGCGCGGCGTAGCGAATCGGCGGGAAGAAAAAGAACAGCGTCTGCGCCAGCGTCGGCGCGAAGCTCCACCACACATCACCGCGCTGCAGATGCGCTAGCACCATCCGATGCTCCGCGTCCGACAACTGTGCTCAGAGCCCTCGCGGAAGCAATACGCGGCTGCCCACTAACGCCTGCAGCATTAACCCTTCTTTGCCCGCGCGACTGCTACAGGCGGCGCATGGTATCCTCTAATCCATGACCCGCGAACAGGCATGGCAACTGCTTTGCGAATACACGCAATCCGAGAACCTGCGCAAGCACGCGCTAGCAGTGGAAGCCTGCATGCGCTACTACGCCCGCTTGTACGGCGAGGACGAGGAACTCTGGGGCGTGGTGGGGCTGCTGCACGATTTCGACTACGAGCGCTACCCTTCGCTGGAGGAGCATCCGTTTCGGGGTATGGAGATTCTGCGCGAGCGGGGCGTGTCGGAGACGATTATCCGAGCCGTCGGCGCGCACGCGAATCACACAGGCATCCTGCGCGAGAGCCTGCTGGAGAAAGCCATCTTCGCCTGCGATGAAATGTCGGGCTTCGTAATCGCTGTCGCGCTGGTGAAAGGACGCACGCTCAGCACCGTCACGCCCGAATCGGTGCGCAAACGCATGAAGGAGAAAAGTTTCGCGCGGGGCGTGAACCGCGACGACCTGACACAGGGTGCCGAGGAGCTGGGCATTTCGTTCGATAAGCATGTGGAGCATATCGTGAAGGCGTTGCAGGCGATAGCGCCGCAACTGGGGCTGAATCCTTGAGATCTGGTTTCTATTAGGGGTATTCAAATCCATCGGGGTTTCCTGCGCATCGTCGGCGGGGGCTACATTATACACCTACTTGACCGCAAACTCCACCACCGCCGAGTCAGGACTTCGATAGACTTTGACTACATCGAGCGCGGGCGGAGGCGGTAGCGGTTCACCGGGTGCGGTGAAGGGATCCTGCTGCCTCTGCTTCACCCTCAGGGCGTAGTCGGAATGATACAACAGGTAGATAACCTCGCGCAGGGGCAGGTGCAGTTCGCCGTCGATGAGGCGCGGTGGAGCAGAGAGCGTTATCGGCTTGTCGCCCAGCGTGGCTTTCTGCGTGTTCAGGGTGAACTGCAGTCTCACTGCGCCTGCCTGCAGGGTATAGCGATTTTCTTGGATGGCGAGCCGAGCGGAGCGGTTCGTGAGCCACCGCACAGGCGCGTAGTAGTTACCTTCGAGCTGCTGAACTCCTCGTTCGTAGTATAGCGGATTGTCATAATCTGTGAGCAGGCGATCGCCGCCCCGCAGTTAAAACGCGCGCAGCTCGCGCGGCGCGCCGCCCACCAGCAGAATCTGGTCGGGGCGTTGCAAGCGCGACTCATACACGGTGTAGCCGTTCCGCTTGCCCACGCGCGGCAGCGCGGGCGATACTCGCACAGCCATCGACGGCGCAACCTCCACACGCACGCGCACGGGAACGCCCTTCGCCAAGCCGTTGGGCGCAAACAGATAGTTCAGGTGGTCGCCCTGAAGCAGGCTGTCGCCCGGTGCGCTGGGGTCGTGCCAGTTGACGCTGCGCACTGTATAGCGCAGGGTCAGTCGGCGTGCAGCGTTGGGGGGCAGAGTCACGGCGAATGTGAGCGCGGTCGGGAACCAATTCTCACTTTCCCACTCCTGAACGGGATGGCGCACGCCTGTGGTGGGATGCAGGTAAGCCAGCCGTTGCGTGAAGGGCTTGCTCCAGACCTGCCAGTGCGACTTAATGACCTCCCTAACTTCGTACTCGCGCTCTTCGGGCAGGTTGGGCGGGTACGCCGCGCCGATGAGGGTTCCGCTGTCGCGCCATTCCAGCAGCGCGCCGTCCAGCTCCACCGGCGGCTGCTTGTAGACGGCGTCCTGCATCAGCGCGACGAGTTGCAGTCGCTGGAGCTGGTTCAGTGGGTTGCGCAGGCGGTACTCGTCCTCAATCTCGAACCTGCCGAACTGTTCATAACGGATGCGCAGTGTGCGCTCCAGAACCTGCACACGCGCGGATGACGGCGTGAGCCACTGCTGACGCTTCGCGTCGTACAGCGACTGGTAGGCAATCAGGTCGGTTTGCGCCGCGCAGGGAGTCACCGACAGCGCCGCCACGCTCGCCAGAGTTAGCCTTCTCATCGCGTGCCTCCCGCATAACGGTTCACGTTCTCCAGGATCACCAGTCCGCGCCAGGCGTCGTAGCGGATGCGTGCGTCCAAGCCGACGCCATGGTCTTGGCATACTCGGCGCGCCTGCGCGATGGGTAGGTGATCATACTCATCGCGGGGCAGATAGAAGGCAAAGTCGTGGTCGAAGGCGTCGTGCAGATGCACATAGAGCGCGCCTTCAATCATACGGACGGGATGGCGCAGGTTGAAGACGCGCCCGCCGATGGTGAGCGTCGCTCCTTTTGCCTGCACAGCCGGGCGGCGGTACACTGACGCGAGGTCGCTGAGGGGTACATAAGGCTCCCCATCGAGCATACGGGCGCGGAGGGAAGTGGTTTCCAACGACGGCTGACCACGCCAGTTGTGCGTGCGAACGACCACAGGGTGGTGATAGATTGCGTCGCGCTCCGCCACCACCACATGCAGGTTGCCTGTCGGTTGGGTGAGCCGTGCGCGGTAGATACGCCTGCCGTCGCGTTGCTCGGCAAATCGCGCGACAGGTCGCATGCGCAGGCGCAACTCCTGGGGGATGGAAATTTCCACATCGATCGCGCCATACTTCGCCCACGACTGCGTGCGTAGCAGGTACATCAGGTGGTAGCCGCCGTCAAGGGGCGTAGGACCGTTGGAAAGACCGCTCAGTTCGATATGCCCCATCAGTTGCTCGTAGCGCACGCGCAACAGGTGCTGGCGTCGGGGCTGCAGCGTAATGTCGAACCGCAGCAGGCTGAGTGGGTAGAGGTCATCCAGCGGCTCATGCTCGTAGCGGGCGAGTTCCCGCGAGGTGAGCAGCGCGCCCGTGCGAATGTTTAGATAGCGAGGCTCGGCGTCCCAGCGCACATGAGGCAGGCTCTGCCGCTCGCCCAGCGCCGACGCCACACGCGCCAGCAGACGCGGGACGGGGTCGCCCTTCTCCTCAGAAAATTGGTGGATGTTCCGTGCGGGTTGGAACCCTGCGCGCAGACGGTAATACTCGTAGAACCACTCGTTCAGATCGGAATGCTGTAGTTGGGGCGCGCGACGCTCCACAATCCTGTCGAACTGTTCACGGCTGAGCGGCGCGCCTTTCGGGGTCTGGCGCAACGCCTCCTGCAGAACGCGCTGCCACTCAGGGCGCCGCTGTATCGCGCGTTCGATGGACTGGCGCAGCACAGGCGCAGCCTCCCTCAGCACCTCGTCGCTTAGCTGATACCGCCAGCGGATGGGTTTGCCGTCCAGCCACACCGGCTGCTGGTGCATCCGCACATCGCCGGGAATGGCGAACGCGATATGCACGCTCTTGGGTTCGTTCAGGGGGTTATACAGGGTATAAGTGGTCTCAATCGTTGCGTAGGGCGGGTCAAGGTACAAGTTGAGCTTCTGATGGCGCACCTCAATCGGGGTCTTCTGCATCGGGAAAATCATGCCAGAGCGCAGGTCATGGTAGATCGAGATTGTATCGCCGTTGCTCCAGCCGCGCAAACAAGGCGCAGCGAGCAGTATCGGCACCACCACGAACACACAGAATCGCATCGCGAATCACCTGCAATCAATTTTACCTAGAAAGCGACACCTCCTGCCGATGGCGGCGGTTTCTTGAAGGATAGTCAGTCCTCCTGCCCAAATCGTCCGCCTGGTGCGACGGCATTCCTGCCGTCGCGCTCAAAGCGATGTACTAACAAGTACCCCCTACCCAAATCGCCCACCTGGTGCGACGGCATTCCTGCCGTCGCGCTCAAAGCGATGTACCAGTGCATCGCACGACGGCAGGAATGCCGTCGCACCAGATGGACGATTCTGGGCGGTAGGCGCTTATTTTCCTTGGGGAAGCGCTTGAACTCGTCGGCGGGACGCCGATGCTACGAAGGGCACGCGTCCCGCCGACGAGCTGCTTTACCGCCCACGGTTATTCCATCACGCGCACGGTGAGCGTAATCATAATCTCTGACTTGTCGCGTGAGGTCGTGGTCTTGCGGAACAGGTAGCCCAGGAATGGCAGGTCGCCCAGCAAGGGCACTTTCTGGATGGTCTTGATGTCCGCCTCGCGGATTAAGCCGCCGATGACGACCGTCTCGCCGTTGCCGACGCGGATTGTGGTGTCGGCGTTGCGCCGTGCGAGTTGGGGCAATCGTCCGCCGCCCGGCACCTCTAGAAAGCCCGTAATCACGCTCACCTCAGGCTGAATCTGCAGGGTGATGGAGTTGTCCTCATGCACGCGGGGCAGCACTTTCAGGATGATTCCCGCCTGCACGGAGTCGGTCTGCACATTCGCGCCCTGGGGCGTCTGCTGGATGAGCTTGACATAATTCACCTCGTCGCCGATAAAGATGGTTGCTGGGCGTCCATCGAGGGTGGCGACGCGCGGGTTCGCCAGCAGACGATTGCGACGGTCTTCCGCAAGCGCGTTCAGCGTCACGGAGAAGTCGATGGGCTTTTTGACGATGGTGAAGTCCAGTCCGAGTTGCCCGTCACGGTTGAAGCCGACGCCCTGCTGGTTGGGCGTGTTCGTTGTGCTGTCGGGTAGGGGCAGTCGATTCGTCGTTCGATCGAGCGTGTTGATGCTGCCCGACTGCAGGATGTTCCAGTTCAGCCCGAACGATTTGAGGCTGCCTTCCGACACATCCAGCACGCGGGCTTCGATGACCACCTGCGGCTGCTTCACATCGACTTTGCGCAGGATTTCGAGGGCGCGCAGCACCTCACGGGCAGTACCGACCAGCACGAGGGTGTTGGGAGGCTGGCTGCCTTGCGCTGCGCCTTGCTGCCCGCCTTGCATCGGCGCGCCCATCTGTTGGGCGGTCTGGCTGGGCGTCTCGCCGCCCGTCATACTGCCCTGACCCCCGCTGCTGGCACCCACGCCGCCGCGACTGAGCAGCGCGTCGGGTCCCAACGAAACTTGCACAGCGGGGACCAACTGGCTCACGATGCGGGCTAAGTCGCGCGAGTCGGCGTACTTGACGCGATAGACCTCCGTCACAATCTCCACACTGCCCGTGAGCTGCTGTTCGAAGGCGTAAGCCGCCTCACGAGCGCGCTCTACGGTCTCAGCGTCGCCTTCCACAAGCAGATAGGTCGCCTCCTTCTCGCCTGAGGGAGTGATTTTCAGTTCAGGGAATCGGGCGTTCAAATAGGTCGCAATCTCCGAAGGTTTCGCGACCTTGAAAGTGAACGCTTCGACGGTTTTGGGCTTGGGCGGCGCAATCGGTTCAGACGCGCCGCGGAACGCCCTGAGCGACTCCTCTGTGCCCACGACATAGGTGTTGTCGATTTTCTCGTAGCGATAGCCGCTCAGGCGCGTAATCAGGTTCAGCGACTCTTCCACCGTGAGGCGACTGAGACTGACCGTGACCGTGCCTTTCACATCGGGTGCGGTGATAATGTTCGCGCCCGACTGAATCGCGAGCGCTTTCAGCACATCGCCGATCTCGGCGTTCACGAAGTCAAGCGAAACCGTGATTCGGGGGGGCGTTGACGGTGCGGGCGCAGGACGGTAGGCGACCGTCTCGCGCGGCTTGTCGGGTTCGGGTGTGCTGGTGCGCGAAGGTGCGACGGTCTGCGCACTGGCGACGACGGTCTGCCTGGGTTGCTCAATCGGCTCCAAGGGCGGCGGCGTTTCGCTGACCGCCCCCGTCGGCTGCGCCTTGCCAAGACGCGCCTGCCAGCCCGTAGGGGTCTGCTCCAGCGCGTAGGGTTGAGTCCCACGCATAGTGACCACCACGCGCACTTTGGGCGGGCGGTTGGTGTACCAGCCGTAGCGCAGTTTCAGGGCGTGGGGCGTTCTGAGGCTGACCTCCTGCCCGCGCCCGCTGAAACGCGCGTTGAACTCCAGCACGAGGAACTGCTTGCGCCACACGCTCACGCTGGGGCGCGACAGCCGTTCCCCAGAAATTGTAATCAGGGTCTGTCCCCGCTCCTCCGAAACGCGCACAGATTGCACTACCTGCCCATTCAGAAGCGCAGGCGTCAGAATCAGCGCGCTCAACAAGCAAACGATTACAAGAGATTGTCGCGTTCTCATGGTGTATTGCCTCCATTCGGGGCGGTCGACTCGCCCACCCGGACGGTGAGTTGCTGTTTTCCTTTACGCAGGGTGATGGCGCCGCGCTGGATGCTGACGACTCGCCAGCCCTCTTCGAGCAGGTCGCCCTGCTTGACGAAGCGGCGGCGTCCGTCCGAATCGGCGAGAATGGCGACAGAGTTCGGTCCTTGAACCACGCCCGTAATTTGGTAGTTCGGATATTCGGGTTCCGTAGGCGGCGCGGTTTCGGCGGGCTGCAGCCCAATCTGACCGCCGGGCAGAGTCATCGGCGGCACTGGGGGCGTTCCCGCGATTTCACGGCGCGGCGCAGGGGTATCACGCACAACTTTATTGCTCTCAGGTGGGGTCTGCGCCTGCACAATCGTCGGGCGGAAGGGATCGCGCGGCGAGAGCGGCGGCAACTGGACGCCCGTGTGAGATGCTGTCTGAGTCGCTTGCGCCGATGCGCCCGACGCGCCTGAATTCGTTGCGGGTTGCGGCTGGGGGTTCGCTTGGGGCGCGTCGCCGCCGCCCAGCAGCCCCCCAAACTGCACGACGCCAATCGTAATCAGCACGGCAAACAGCGCCGCCACAATCAGCAGCTGTTTCGGGTTCGTCGGCTTCTTCGCTCCGCTAGTCTCGGTGTTCGCCATGTTACCCTCCTGTTTGCGTGGTCGTTGTGCTGGGACGCGCCTGCGCCGAACGGAAAATGAACGCTTTCACAACCATCTTAATCTCTAAGTCGGGATTCTCGGTCGACTGCTCTGCGCCCGACTTCGCCTGCGCGTTCAGGCTTTGCACCGCTAAAATTTTCGGAAAAGTCTCCAGCGTTTTTAGCAGGCTCATCAGATCCCAGAACTTGCCGCGCAGCTGGATTTCGAACAGTTGCTCGTTGTAGGGTCTCGGCGGTTCTTTTTGCGCCGAATCGGGCTGGTCCGGGTTCTGCGGTAGCTTAGGGGGCGGGGCTTGGGGACGTATCGAAACAATCTGCAGGTTGCGCTGCTGGACGGTCTGTTCAAATTGCTTGAGCATGGTCGGCACATAGGCAGCTTCGCTCACGCCGCGTTCGAGGAACTGCAGCTCGCGGCGCGTCGTCTGCAGCTGCTCTACCGTCTGTTGCAGTTGGCTGGCGGCTTGCTGCGCCTGCTGCAGTTCGTTCTGCCGATTCTGCAGCTGCTCTTGAGCGGCTTGAACCGCGCCCCAGGGGAGGTAAAGACTGCCTGCGCCGAGCGCGAGCGTGCCGACGATGGCAACCCCCAGCAGCTTAGCAGCGCGTTGCGCCCGTTGGATCCGTTTACTGACCGCCACCTTGGGTTCCCTCCTGGTTTTGGGGTTGGGTTTGCGCCGTGCCTTTGATTTGGGCTGTAACTTGGAACTCCACCGCTGACTGCTGCTCCGTCAGAGTGCGCTCTTGGCTGTAGTCGAGGCGCACTTGCTCCAGTTCAGGGTGCTGATTTAGACGCAGCATGAACTCGCCGACGAGTTGCTGGTTCTCTGCGACGCCTTTGAGGGTAATCTCCAGCGGTTTTTTGGGGTCGGCGCGTTTGCCTAGCTCCGCGCCCGTGAGGAAACAGCCGTTGGGCGTGTGCTGCGAGAAGTGTTGAAATAGCTGCTGCCAGCGTCCCGTGTCTTTGCGCGCGTTCTGAAGCGTTTCGACGAGGGGCTGCAGTGCGCCAAGCTCCGCCTGAAACTGCCTGAGCTGTTGCACGGTGGGGCGCAGTTTGACCATTTGCTCTTCCACGCGAGCGCGTTGCATTGTCAGCGCGCTTGCGTACAGGAGCAGCCCCGCCCAGCCTGCGCCAATCAGCGCAGCGATGAGCACCCAGCCCAGCCCCATCAGGCGAGTCTTTCGCTCGGCGACACGGCGGAGTTGCTGTTCCTGGGCAATCAGATTAATCACTGCCATCGTTGTCCCTCCTTAGGCGGCGGCTGCGGTTGGGGCAGGCATCTCCTCAACGAGCGGCTCCACGAACGGCTGCGCCGCTTCGGCGGGCGCGAGCGCGCTGCCCAGCACGGTCGCCCAACGCGCGCCGTGTTCAATCTGGTCGGGATGCACATGCATCGGTTCAATCGCGTCGCTGCTGAACGGATCCAAAACTTGGGTGGGGATGCCCAGCTTATATTCAAAGTAGGCGGCGACGCCATGCATCTGCGCCCCGCCTCCATAGAGATAGAGCCGTTCAATATGCCCCTTGCTCCCTTGCGATTGATACTGGGACTGATAATAGTTCAGCGAGCGGCGGATTTCGCGAATCAGTTCGTCGACAATCGGTTGGATCAGACGCAACGGCGGGTTCTCCTGGGGCTGTCCTGTTTGAATCAGGTCGCTCAGGTTCAAACCGTGTTTCACCTGTTCGGCTTCTTCTTCGGTGTAGTTGAAGTAGCCCTTGAGCGCGGCGGTGAAGGTGTTGCTCGCGATGGGAATAAAGCGTGTCAGCACGAGTGTCGTATTGCGAGCGACGGTAATTTGCGTGTGTTCGCCGCCGAGGTCGACCAGCGCATAGGCGTAGGGGAGCGACGCGCCGTACATCGCCTGCACCGTGCGCAGCGCGGCGAACGGTTGCAACTCCAACACCTGCGGCTCCAGCCCCGCTTTCTCCACCAGTTCCAGCAGCGGCTCGGCGGTGGAGCGCGGCGCGGCGACGAGCAGCACCTCCATCTGGTCGTCGTTGCCCGACGGTAGTATCTGGAATCCGATTAGATGCTCTTCGGCGGCGGAGGGCAGGTAGCGCGTCGCCTCGAACTGGATCGATTTTTGCAGGGTTTCGGGCGTCATGCGCGGCAGTCGCACGGGACGCGCGGTGGTCTGCGGTCCGCCGACCGAGAGCCACACATGCTTTTGCTTGACGCCTGCGCTGGCAAGCGTCGCGCGCAGGGCTTTGTAAACCGTGTCGGGGTCTAAAATCGCGCCTTCGCGCACGGCGTCGGGCGGGAGCGGCGTCTCGGTCAGGCGTTCGACGCGCAGCTGACGCCCCTGTAAAACCCCTGCGCACAGCTTAACGCTGGTCGCGCCGATATCGAGCGCCAACACCGATTCCGTGCGGGCAGATTTACGCGACATGAGTCTCTTCCTCCTTCACGACGAACTCGGTGGCGCGCTGCGCCAACATCCACTCGTCGAGTGCGCTTTTCAGGAACCGCCACTTGCCGTCCACCTTGAACGCGGGGATATCGCCGCTTTCTGCGAGCGTTTGCAGTTCCGCCGTGCGCAGACGCAGGTAGTGGGCGGCTTCGCGGAGGGTCATCACGGGGTGGAGGTTCCGTGCCATCCACTGCAGCAGGTCGTACAACTGCTGGTTGGTCAAGCGCACCTCGAAGCGCACGGTTTGCACGCTTTCGGTTTCCTCCGCGAGCGTGGGAGCAGAGGCAGGCGCAGAGCTTGGCGACGCCTCCTCTACGGGCGTATGAAAGCGTTGCTGCGACGCCATCCGTATCGCATCGACCAAGTTCATCCTCACCACTCCTTGCCCTCGTAGTCCTGAATCACGCCGTGCATTAGGTAGCCGTCGATGACCTGCGCTTTCTCTGCCATGCCAATCATCAGCGCGTTATCTGCGAGCTGGCAAATCAGGCGCGGGTAGCCCCCTGTGAACTGATAGAGTTCGTAAAGGGCATCGGGCGTAAACGGGATGCGCTCGCCCGCATAGCCCGCCACGCGCATGCGGTACTCAATCAGGTTCGCCGTCTCCTGCTGATCGAGCGGCTTCAGCACATGGCGCACCGCCAGACGCTGCTTCAGGGCGGGCACGCGCTCCAGCTTCTTCTGCAGCTCCAGCTGCCCCAGCAGGATCAGGCTGATGAGAAACTGGTCGTTCATCTGGCAGTTCAGCAGCAGGCGCAGCTCCTCGAAAGTGTTCGCGGAGCGGATCAGGTGCGCCTCGTCGATCATCAATACGGCGCGCTGCCCATGTTCGTACATGTGAATCAGGCGTTCGTGGAGTTGCTGCACGAGTTGCTGGCGGTTGCGGGTGTGCGTCTCCACGCCAAGCTGGTGTAAAACCTCCTGCAGGAGCTGGATGGGCGTCAGGATAGGGTTCACGATTAAGGCGATTTTGTATTGCACGGGGTCTAAAATCTCGATAATCTTGCGACTGATGGTCGTTTTCCCCAGCCCGATGTCGCCCAGCAGCGCGCCCGCGCCCCGATTGCGCGTGATGGCGTAGTGCAACATCACCAGCGCGTCCTCGTGTTCCTTGCTCATATACAGGAACCGTGGATCGGGCGTCAGTGCGAACGGCGGCTCGGTCAAACCCCAGTAGGCTTCGTACATAATTTGCCCTCCCTATCAGCCCATGCGCGGCTGATAGTGTTGTTCCACAGACGGTTCTGGGGCAATTATCGGCAAAAAAGCGGGGTTCTGTAGAGGGCGTCTGAGCAGGTATACTCCTTGTGGAGGCGCGCTATGGCTGAATACCGATTGTTGCTCAAGCATGTGGATGTTCCCAACTATGACGATATCTCCGTTTATGAGCAGTACGGCGGCTATCAGGCGTTGCGCAAGGCGCTGCAGATGGAGCGTCAGGCGATTATCGAGGAAGTGAAAAAATCGGGGCTGCGCGGGCGCGGCGGCGCAGGGTTCCCCGCGTGGATTAAGTGGAACGGTCTCCCAAAAGACGACGACAAGCCCCACTATGTCGTCTGCAACTCCGATGAGGGCGAACCGGGTACCTTCAAGGACTTCGAGCTGATGTATAAAGCGCCGCATCAGCTGGTGGAGGGCATGATTATCGCCGGGTACGCGGTGCGCGCTCAGCGGGGCTACATCTATATTCGGGGCGAGTATGTGGAGTGCGCCCGCAAAGTGCGCAAAGCGATAGACCAAGCCTACGCTACGGGCTATCTGGGCAAAAACATCTTGGGCAGCGGCTTCGATTACGATCTATACATCCACATGGGCGCAGGCTCCTACGAGTGCGGCGAGGAGTCCGCGCTGATGTCGAGCCTGATGGGCGAGCGCGGGCAGCCCCGCTTGAAGTTTCCTCACGCGCCCCTGCCCACGATCGCGGGCGTATGGAACTGCCCCACGCTGATTAATAACTGCGAGTCGCTCAGCTGCGTGCCGCATATTATCAATAATGGCGGCGAGTGGTACGCGCAACTGGGCGCAAGCACCAAAAACTCGCGCGGCACGAAAATCTTCTCCGTATCGGGGCATGTGAATAAGCCCGGCAACTACGAAATCGAGTTCGGCACGCCCCTGATGGAACTGATTGAGATGGCGGGCGGCGTGCGCGGGGGCAAACTGAAGGGCGTCGTCCCAGGCGGCTCGTCCATGCCCATCCTGCCCGCTGAAAAATGCGAGGACGCAATCATCGGCTACGAGGAGCTGATGGAGAAAGGCAGCATGGTCGGCTCTGGCGGCTGCATGGTGCTGAACGAGCATACCTGCATTGTGCATTTCGCGTGGCGCACGGCGGAGTTCTACGCCCACGAATCGTGCGGCAAATGCACGCCCTGCCGCGAAGGCACACGCTGGATGGTGCAGATTCTGGAGCGCATCCTGCAAGGCAAAGGGCGCATGGAGGACATCGACCTGCTGCTGGAGATTTGCGACCAGATTGACGGGCGCAGCTTCTGCGCACTCGGCGACGCGGCGGCGTGGCCCATCCGCGCCTTCATCAAGCACTTCCGCCACGAGTTCGAGTACTTCGTCAAGCTCGGGCGCAGCATGTACGCCGACAACCCCGAATCGCAGAAGATGTTCCCGCCCAAAGGCTACCAACGCTACAACCCGATGCGGTATGAGTATACCTTTGGCAGTGTGAGGAAGTAAAGGGCGATGCACATCGACCTCCGTTCCGACACGGTGACCTTGCCGACGCCTGCGATGCGCCGCGCGATGGCGGAGGCGGAACTTGGCGACGATGTGTATGGCGAAGACCCGACCGTGAACCGTCTGCAGGAGCGCGTCGCCGAGCTGCTGGAGCATGAAGCCGCGCTGTTCACGCCGTCGGGCACGATGGCGAACGAAATCGCAATCAAGGTCTGGACGCAGCCAGGTGACGCGATTTTAGTCGACGCTGAGAGCCACATCCTGCATTACGAGCTGGCGGGACCCGCCGTGATTTCGGGCGTGCAGGTGGAGACCTACCTGATTACCGACGGCGCGTTCACGCTCGGCGACATCGAAGCGCGGATTCGCATCGCCGACGACCACACGCCGGGCACGCGCCTGCTGTGCCTCGAGAACACCCACAACCGCTGCGGGGGCACGATTTTGCCGCCAGAGCGTATGCCCGAACTGCGTGCCCTCGCCGACCGCTCTCGTCTCAAGTTGCATTTAGACGGCGCGCGACTGTTCAACGCCGCCGTCGCGTTGGTAGTCTCGCCGCAGGTGTGGACGCGCTATGTCGACTCGGTGATGATTGCTTTTTCTAAGGGGCTGTGCTGTCCTGTGGGTTCCGTGCTTGCGGGGTCGCGCGAGTTTATCCGCGAGGCGCATCGTGTGCGCAAACTGCTGGGCGGCGGGATGCGGCAGGTGGGGGTGCTGGCGGCGGCGTGCCTTGTTGCGCTGGATACGATGATCGACCGCCTCGCCGAAGACCACGCCCGCGCGAAACGCCTCGCCGAAGCCATCGCCGAGATGTCGGGCTTCTCCGTGAACTTGCAGACCGTGCAGACGAACATAGTCTATGTGCGTACGGAGCGTCCCGCGATAGAGGTGGAACGCGCCCTCGCTGAGCAAGGCGTGCTGTGTATCGCGTTAGACCCCCATCGCCTGCGCCTCGTGACGCATAAGGATATCGACGACAGGGCGATTGACGACGCGATTGCGGCGTTTCGGCGCGTCAGCCGAGGCGGGCAGGGTTAACCTGCCCGCTGACTCTCTAAATAGCTCGCCATCGCAGGCTGCACCACGCCGAACGGCAACGCGAGGTCGCGTCCCACGCGGTCGAACAGCCGTGCATACGCCTGCCCCACCTTGTGCCAGCTCAGCCCCGCCGCCTTGCGCTGCGCTACGAGCCGATGATAGCGCATTAGCACAGGGTCCGAGAGCAACTGCAACAGCGCGTCGGCGATGGAGTGCGGGTTGTTGAACTGCACGAGCATCCCGCCGCCGTCGCTCAGCACCTCGCGGGCGTACAAATACGGCGTGGAGAGCGTCACGCAGCCCGTCGCAATCGCATACGCCAGCGTGCCGCTGGTAATCTGATCGGGGTTCAGGTACGGCGTGATGTAGATGTCCGTCGCACGCAGATAGAGGCGGATGTCCTCCAGCGACAGGTAGCGGTTCACGAACACGACATGGTTCTGCAAGCCGAGCCGCTCCACTTCGCTCATCAGGAACTCACGGTACGACTCGCCCTCATGCGCGCGCACTTTCGGATGCGTCTCGCCCAGCACCAGGTACACCACATTCGGGAACTGCTCCACGACGGCAGGCAGGGCGCGAATCACATCCTCGATGCCCTTGCCGCGGCTCACCAGCCCGAAGGTACTCAGCACGATTCGCCCGCTCATGCCAACACGCGCCTTCGCCTCCTGGAGGCTGATGGGCAACGGCTCGGGCGCGCCGTGCGGGATCACATACACATGGTGTGTCGGTGCGTGATAGACTGTGTCCAGCAGCCGAACCGCGGTCCCCGCCATCACCACCACCGCGTCGGAGGCGCGCACGACCGCCTGCAGAATCTCGCGCATCGACTCCGTGGGCTTCGGAACCACCGTGTGCAGGGTTGTGACTACAGGCGCGCGCAGGTGCTTCAGAAAGGTCAGCACCTTATCGCCCATCTCACCGCCGAAAATGCCGTACTCGTGCTGCAGGCTGACCGCGCGCACGGGGGAGCGGTTCAGCAGCTGCGCCGCTTCGATGTAGTCCGCTTCCTGCTCGCGCCGAATCTGATAAATGACGCGGGGATCGGGATGGTCGATCCGGGTTTCGTGGTCTGCCGAGATCACCACGCCATCCCAGCCATGCCTTTCCACTGCCTGCAGAACATCCGCCGTGAAGGTTGCTAATCCGCACTCCGTGGGCGGATAAGTGCTTACAAACGCTACCTGCGGTCGGTTCCGAGTTTCGTCTCGTCGTGTCATCATTTCACCTCCCAAGGTGGAACACACGCCTTCTTCCAGAAAGCGTCAGCGTTGGCAGCAGACGCGCGAACACGCCCTGCCGAAAGTGGACGCAACTTTGCAAACCAGCAGGTACAAAAGAGTATCGTCCTCGACGTTGGGGCAACGCCCCAAAACTACGGTACTGCTGGCTTCCTTGCCTGCGGTGTGTAGGGGTTCCCTATCCTCTCCTCCGCTTTAATCATACCCGATTAAGGTTCTCGGAGTCAAGTGCTTTATTTCCACACCACAGCAGCGCGCGTTCAGGGGAAATTATCGGCAGGATGCAGGGAAATCTTTAGGCGCGGTGAACCAGCAGGCGCGCCTGGTTGCCTGCGGGATGCTAACAGTGGGAAGTGATCGTTTCCCCCGCAGAAGTCATCCTATAAGAGATTCCTCGCTTCGCTCGGAATGACAAGGGATGTTCGCCGAAAACCCACTGTCATTCCGAGCGAAGCGAGGAATCTCACCTGTTTCGCTGCGAGAGGAACGAGTATATCGGGAATCGCGCCGAATCCCCGTAATCTACCTGCTTCCGCCGCTTTCGACTGTGGGAAACCCTCGACAGGGGGGAATGCGACTATGAAACGACCTTTGCGTGCATGGGGTTTGATACTGAGTCTTGGCTGCATGCTGGGCAGCGCGCCGGCGCAAGTGGAGGAGCAGAAACCGTGCGTGCCTCAGCGCGTTCTGATTAAATTCCGTTCGCCGCTGGCGTACCTGCATGCCAATCGCATCGCCGCCTCGTGGGGCGCACGAGTGGAAGGCGGCATCCCGCAGATTGGCGTGCTGTCGCTGCAGATTCCGCCTGGCGTGGATGAAAAGACCTACGCCGATGCACTGGCGCAGTACGGCGCGGTGGAGTTTGCAGAGCCAGACTATATCGTAGAGCCGTGTCAGGTAGTCACCCCCAACGACCCGCGTTATAATCTGGCAAACATGGAGGGCTGGCACCTGGCGCGGATCGGCTGTCCCGCCGCCTGGGCGCGCACGCGCGGGCATCCACGGGTGATTATTGCGCATCTGGATACGGGAATCGATTCTGGTCATCCCGACTTAGCAGGCAAGCTGGTTCCCGGATGGAACTTTTACGATAATAACGAAAATACACAGGATCATTTCGGACATGGTACAGCAACAGCAGGCGTGATCGCTGCAGCTACCTCAAATGGGTTCGGAATTGCTTCTGTAGCCTGGGATTGTCGTATCATGCCGCTAAGGATTAGCTCACCAGAGGGCAGCGCGGCGACAGGCGTCGCTGCACAAGCGTTGGTTTGGGCAGCGGACCGCGGCGCTCGGGTGGCTGTGTTGACTTACGGTATGACCCAATCCCAAACCGTGAGAGACGCAGCTCGTTACTTCATGATTCGCGCTCGTGGTGTAGTTGTTATTTCTGCAGGGAACGGCGGTACAGCGGATCCACGCCCCGACAACCCCTATGTGATTACTGTGAGCGGTATTGATCCTGAAGATCGACGAGCTTCATGGACGACCTATGGCAACGCCGTCGATTTGTGCGCGCCCGGCGAGCAGATTCTAACCACGTCACGGTCGGGGGGCTTCTCTCCGATGTTTGGAACCTCGTACTCTGCGCCCATCGTGGCTGGAGTCGCTGCCTTAGTCATTTCAGTGAATCCTTCGCTAAGCGGCGATCAGATTCAGCGCATCTTGTTCCGCTCCGCGAACGACTTGGGGGCCCCCGGATGGGATCCTGAGTATGGGTGGGGATGCGTCAACGCCGCACGCGCCGTGGCGTTAGCGCGCTGGCTTCCGATGGATCGGCAACCGCCTTCGATTAATTTCGAGTCTCCTGCTTCAGGAGCGCCGGTGTCGGGCGTCGTGCAGGTGCGCGTCAACGCCTACGACCGCTCTGGCGTCTACCGTGTGCAGCTCTATTACGGTGAGAGCCTCGTAGGCACACGCCGTGTACCGCCTTATACCTTCACCTGGGATTCCCGTTATGCGCCGAACGGGATGAACACGCTTACCGCTGTCGCCCAAGACGGCGCGGGGAATATCGGCAGGGCCGATTTACAGATCCGAGTCGATAATCCTGTAGACAACCACCCGCCCACAATTACAATCACCTCGCCAACCGAAGGAACCATCCTGGAAGGTACTGGGTTAGTGGTGCGCGTCGACGCTCAGGACGATGTCGGGGTCGTGCGCGTCGAGCTTTATGTGAACGGCAATCACTATCTGAGTTCCACGACGCCGCCGTTCACCCTACGCGGCAGCACGGCGAGCTGGCAACCCGGAGCGTATCAACTGCAGTGTCGGGCATACGATGCTGCAGGACGAGTGGGCTACTCACAAATTGTTACTGTCCACAAACCCTGAGCAAAATTGGGGCGACCCCGTGCGAGGTCGCCCCATGAGCATACGCTCAGGTTAAGTGAGAATCACTGGGTGCGGCGATTCCCGAAGTCGATCTGCTTGCCGCAGTCGCGCGGGAGCACATAGCGACGCTCGCGCGGGGTGGTGTTCGTCCAGCCCGGTTGCAGCACTTCGCGGACAATGTATGTGCCCGGCGATGTCAGTCCGAGGAAGCAGTATCGACCGTTCTCGTCGGTAACCGCCGTTTGCAGCACGTTACCTGTCGCTGCATCTACCAGTTCAATGGTCCAGCCTGCCAGTCCTTCCTCGCCCGGATCGCGCACGCCGTTGCCGTTGCGGTCATGGAACTTCGTACCGCAGGCATGCCCGAGCACGATGACTCGGAAGGTGCAGGTCGCGGTGTTGCCGCAGCGGTCGCGCGCCGTGCAGGTCACGACGGTCGTGCCGAGCGGGAACAGCGAGCCAGACGGCGGGTCGCACGAGAGGCTCGGGTTCGGGTCGCAATCGTCGTCCGCCTTCGCACGCCAGGTCACTGTTGCGAAGCACTCCTTCGGCGGCGCCTGTACCACGATGTCCTCAGGGCAGCGCACTACAGGCGGCGTGTTGTCCACCGTCCAGAAGTAGGTTACGGTACGGGTGGTCACATTGCCGCACTCGTCCGCCGCCGAGAAGGTGAAGACGCGGATGAACAGGCAGCCGAGCGGGAGATCGCTCGAGAAGCAGAAGACCTGGACATTCTGCGTGCAGTTGTCGGTCGCCGTTACCACGCCCTGGAAGTCCGCGCAGGTCGGCACGCGAGTCGGGTTGCAGCCAAGGTCGCCGCCCAGGGGCAGGTTGTGCAGCACAGGAGGCTCCGTGTCCTCTTTCCAGAAGAAGGTCACGAAGTAGTCCTGCGTGCGATTGCCACACTCGTCTACCGCCCAGAAGCGGAAGGTCTGGCGATACTGGCAGTCCTCAATCTGCTCCAGTTGACCTGGCTCGCAGTAGAGTTGAGGCTCCTTATCGCAGTTGTCCTTCGCCTCGATCTGGTACCGCTGAATCAGGTACTCGCAGGTCGGTCGAGTGTTGCACGGGAGCTTGCCGCCGCGTGGCAGGTTGTTGATGACAGGCGGCTCATAGTCGATTTGCCACTCGACGGTTACATAGTAGTCACCCGAACGGTTGCCGCACTCGCTCTTGTCGACCGCCCAGAAGCGGAAGGTCTGGCGATAGCGACAGTTCTCCAGCGGCTCTACTTCGCCCGCTTCGCAGTAGAGTTGCGGCGCGTTGCCCTCCTCTACGCAGTTATCCTTCGCCTCGATGCCATAGGTGGCAATCAGCCAGTCGCAACTGGGCAAGTCCGCAGGGTTGCAGCCGAGGTCGATGGTCTCGGTGGGCACATTGTTGACAGTCGGCGGCTCATAGTCGATCTTCCACACGACGGTCACGAAGTAGTCCTGCGAGCGGTTGCCACACTCGCTCTTGTCGACCGCCCAGAAGCGGAAGGTCTGGCGATAGCGGCACTTGGAGAGCTCTTCCACGGGGCTTGCCTCGCAGTAAAGCGTGGGCGCGTTGCCCTCCTCTACGCAGTTATCCTTCGCCTCGATGCCATAGGTGGCAATCAGCCAGTCGCAACTGGGCAAGTCCGCAGGGTTGCAGCCGAGGTCGATGGTCTCGGTGGGCACATTGTTGACAGTCGGCGGCTCGGTGTCCACCTTCCAGATGTAGGTCACGACATAATCGCGTGAGCGGTTGCCACACTTATCGACCGCCCACAGCGTGAAGGTCTTGCGGAAGCGGCACTTGGAGAGTTCCTCAATCTCGCCTGCCTCACAGTAGAGGGTGGGCGGCTGGTGTTCATTAGGATCAACCTTCACACAGTTGTCCTTCGCCTCGATATTGAACTTGTCGATGAGCCAGTTACAGTCTCCAGGCAGTTGGTCTGCTGGAGGATTGCAGCCGAGGTTGATCTCGCCCTCTGGTACATTGTTAAGTGTGGGCGGGATTTCATCTTCCTGCCAGTTGATGTAGCCGACTACGGTGTAGAAGCGGAACTCGCAGTCGATCACATCAAACTCAACCCGACGCTTTTTCCAGCAGTTTCCGCGTTCGTGGTCTGGCTCGTCCTCGCCGTTGCGACATGTGAGTATCTCAATAATCGGGCAGTTCTCACACTGGGAGTAGAGCCTGTTGTAGAGCTCTTCACAGCTTGGGATGCTCTCTGGATTGCATTCCAGCTCGAGCTTGTCAATGGTCGGACATCCTTTCGGGAAACAGGTCTTATCCTCACGAATGAATTGACAGGTTCGCGGGTCGAAGTGCGCGAAGCGAATTAGCGAAGGCGCGTTGCCTCCGTCGCTACGGCGCGCCAGCAAGCCACCCGAACTGCAGTCGCTATTCGTACAGTAACGAATGTAGTAGGTCTTCGAGGAAGTATTGTCAAATGTTACCTCGAACTCGTAAATTCCGTCACCTACCCGAGTGGCAGTCAGGCACTGCGGCTGGTAGCAATCTTCGGGGTCATTGACATCGCGGAACGGGTTGAAAAGATGGACATGAATCGTATCGCCGCTACACTCCGTAACACCCTCCAGCCGAACACGATAGGTATGATCCTGTCGCACATCCCAGTATTCCGTGCCGGAAGGCGGGGTGTCTTGGCGAACGCAAGCGGGGTTATTGTTATCAGGGTCGCCCGTGAGACCGATTACGCTGGTCACACGCGCATTCCCGAGTGTGAACTGGGCATAGCTTACCGTCATGGACAGCAGCAAGCTCACGACGACGAACAACGCGGTCCACATCCCAGCGAGGCGACTACACCTCCAGCTGGTGACATGATGTTTACAGAACCTCATCGAGCAAGTACCTCCTGTGTTTGGATTTCGATGCATGTCAAGGCGATTGTGTCCTTGACATCGCGCTCCGCTTCGCTTTACAAGTCTACGGCTTTTTATAAGAGAGAGGCAGTGCAAGTTATACGGGTTCCCTGAGCCTCTCCTCTGCTCCGCCAGATTCCACACAGGTTCCTGTATGAGCTACTGGCAACCCTATTATAACACATTTTTCCGCAAATGTCAAGGGGGGGCAAGGGGAATTCAGGGGAATTTGCCCCCAATTCGGGGAATTTTTACAAAGGCTTAACTGCGACGGCGGAATTGTCGCGGGAACAGAGAAGCAAACATGGCAACCGCTAAGCTCACCCACGCCATCCAATCGCCCCAGCGCACATAGAGCGTCTCTCCAGTGCGTATGCGCGTCCAAGTTGCTATGATCGACTCTTGAAAAGCAGGCGCGCGCTGTCGGATCTCGCCTGAGGGGGCAATCGACGCGCTAATCCCTTCAGGCGCGCAGCGCACCACCCAGCGGCGCGTCTCGATTGCCCGCAATACGCAAAACGCCAAATGTTGCTCCAACGCCGCCGTGCGCCCGAACCACGACTCGTTCGAGCCAACTACAATTATGTTCGCGCCCGCGTTTACCATCTCCCGTGTGATCCACGGGTAGGTCGATTCCATGCAGATGACTGCGCCGATTTTCAGGTCGCCTGCCGTGAGCGGCTGGAGGTCGCGCCCAGCGTACATGTCCTCTTCCACCACGCCGAACACGCCCAGGAACGGCAACAGCTTCCGAAACGGCACATACTCGCCCAGTGGCACAAGCTGCACCTTGTCGTGAGATTGCCACTCGCCTTGTGGTGAGAATAGAAACATCGTGTTGGCGATTTGACGCGGCTCCTGCTGCGCCACTCGATACCCGCCTACCAGCAGCGGTACGCCCACTTCAAGCGACAGCGATTGCCAGAACAGCACTGCGGGTCGGGCTTCTGGCATCGGCAGCGGTTCAATCACCTCTGGCAGCACAATTAGGTCAGGCTGCGGCGGCAGTTGCTGAGCTGCACGCCAAGGCGCGCTCAGCTGGCTCGCTTGACGCACCTGCGCGGCGATACGCTGGCGAATGGGCGTCCAAGAATTGGGCGTGTAGGGCTGCGCGAGGTTCACATTCGGCTGCACAAGGGCGATTAGGCGCGTGGACCGTCCGATTCGCGCGTCGGCAAGCGTCTGCTCGCCGAGCTTGATGGCGCCGAACATCCAGAACGCCCCAGCGACGAGGAGCATGCCAACAGCCCATCCGATGCGTGCAGTGCGCCTGCCTCTGCGCCATAGCCATATGCCGTACACCAGCAGTCCGTTCCACAGCGCTATCAAGAACTCCATCCCCCACGCGCCGATTAGTTCGGCAGGCTGGAGTAGGATGGGCAGGTTATACAGCGCAACGCTCCAGTGTCCCCACACAAATGCGAAGGGTCCCAATCCCCGCAGGTATTGGGTAAACGCCCACGCGCCCGCCGCGCCTGTGATACCCAGCAGGGTGCGCGGCATCTGCGACGCCAGCAAACCGAACAACCCCCCGAACAACGCGCACAGCCCCGCCACTAAAACCAGTCCCACTAAGCCCAGCGCGACGCTCTCGGTCTGCAGGCGAATCAGATAAATCAGCGGATGCCCCAGCGTGAGGTAATAGACGAAACTCCAGAGCCAGCCGTAGCCAAAGCCCGTGCGGGCGCGCGTATATAGCACCAGCGCAAACAACGGCGCAGGGGCGATTAGAATCAGCCACGACGCTCCCAGCGGCGGATGCGCCAAACCGCTGAGGAAGGCGGAGGCTAAAATAAGCCCCGCTTGTCGCCCGCGTGGGCTATGCGCCCGCGTAAGTACCTGTGATTTCATATTCGTACAGCTCACCTGTTCAAAAGAAAAGTATATTCAGGCTTGTGCGAGCGTCGTTTTTCCATTTTCTGTCTTTGCGAGTCGCTACGCCCATGTACGAATTTGCTCACCCGTACTTTAGCCTGACAATTGTAAGTGACAATCACATGTACCTCCTGAAAAAAAATGGTTCGCTTGGTGCGACGGCATTCCTGCCGTCGTGCGGTGCACAGGTAAATCAGTTCGAGCGCGACGGCAGGAATGCCGTC
>CALKLF010000062.1 GCA_937992175.1 uncultured Fimbriimonadales bacterium
TGGGAGAGGGGGCAGGGGGGTGAGGGCAACACAGAACCCTTGCCTGCCCACGCCGTAAACGAGGGCAGGCAAGGAGATGAGATGCAATTCCAGAGTGGGCAGGGAGGTGAGGTTTCATCAACTCACTACATCTTCTTCCACGCCTCCAACCCTACCGTCCCCCTCGCCGATGGCGTACTCAACCTCGCCGAGACGCCCATGCCCGCCCTGCTAGGCAAGCATAACCTCGAAAACGCGCTTGCCGCCGCGCAAGTGGCGGCGATACTGGGCTGCACAACCGAGCAGCTACACACTGCGCTTGTCACTTTCAGGGGCGCGCCGCATCGGATGGAGTTCGTCGGCGAGTGGGGCGGCGTGCGATACATTAACAACTCAATGTGTACGAACGCCGACGCGCTGGAGAAATCGCTCCAAGCTGCGCCCAAGCCGTGTATCGTAATCGCAGGTGGTGTGGATAAAAATAACAGTATCCAACGGGTTGCCGAATCGATTGCCCGACACGCCCGCGCCGCGCTGCTGATTGGACGCGACGGGCGAGCAATCGGCGACGCGCTGAACCAGTTGGGCTACACGCACTGGCAGTACGCCGAGACGCTGGAGAACGCCGTGCGGCTCGCAAAAACGCAGGCAAGGGCAGGGGAGTGCGTCATCCTTGCGCCTGGCTGCGCCAGTTTCGACCAGTTTCGCAACTTCGCCCATCGTGGCGAGGAGTTCAAGCGAATCGTAGCGGAGGTGAACGCGTGAGAAGCCTATCTGCTCCTGTATCGGCGGCGCGGGTGCGCAGCGCGCCTGAAGCCGTCAGCGCACCGAGAGTGCAAATCCACAACGCGATGGTGTGGACGCCCTTCGCGCTTGCGCTGATTGGCTTGGTGTTCCAGTTCAGTGTGGGCATTACGGAGTTATTGCGGCTGGACAAGAGCGGCGCAGCGCCGAGTATGTTCACGGCGTTGCGTCCTGCGCTGATGCAGACAGCGTGGCTTGTTATTGGCGCGGGGGCGATGGGCGTCGCGCGGTTGCTGCGCGGGCGGTTCTGGCTGGGCACGGCGTGGCTGTGGCTGATTCTGGGCATGCTTGGACTGGCGTGGCTGGCGTTGGAGCTGCCCGGCTCGATGACGCTGAACAAAGCGACGCGCTGGATTGGCGTCTCGTTGCCTGGAATCGGGTCGGTCACTATGCAGCCTGCCGAGTTTTTCAAGTTCGCTGTACTGCTATGGTTCGTGTGGGCGTACAGCGCAGCGCGTCCGAGGGGTACGCTGTTGGGCGGGCTGTTGTGGCTAACTGGCATTTTCCTGATTGTGCGCCAGCCCGACAAGGACACGGCGGGGCTTGTCTTTCTGATAGGCTTTGGCGTAATGTTTCTGGGCGGGCTGAGCTGGAGCCGAGTGTTTCAGGGGGTGATGCTGGCGGTTTTGGCGGGTTTGCTGCTGACCTTCGTGCCACTGTTACTGAGCCATGTGCGCAACGAGCCGCTGGAGAAGCAGCCGGGCGCGTATGTGACGCGGCGCGTGCTGGCGACGCTGAATCCGCGCGCCTACGAGAGTGACATCGGCTACCAGATGGTGCGTGCGCAGATTGCGGTGGGCAGCGGCGGCTTGCTGGGCGTGGGCTTGGGCGAGGGGCGCGAGAAGCACTACCTGCCCGCCGCCGAGAACGACTACATCTTCGCCACCATCGCCGAGGAGACGGGCTTGGTAGGTAGCCTGCTGGTGGTGGGGCTGCTGGGGTTGTTTGTGTGGTCGTGTTTCCGCAACGCTGAGCGCGCCCCCACGCGCCCCGCACGGCTGTTTGTGGGCGGGCTGGGCGTGTGGGTCGGCGTCGGCGCGCTGATGAACATCAGCATGGCAATCGGCTTGCTGCCCACGATGGGCTTGCCGTTGCCCTTCGTGAGCGCGGGCGGTTCCGCGCTGGTCAGCCTGATGGCGGCAGTCGGCGTCGCGCAGTCGCTAATGAAGGAGATGCCATGAACATCGCAATCGCGGGTGGCGTCACGGGCGGGCATCTGTTTCCTGCGCTGACAGTGGCGCAGGCGTTGCAGGCGCGCGGGCACAGCGTGCTGTACCTAGGCGCGCGGCACGGCATCGAAGCCCGCGTGGAGCTGCCCATCCCGCACACGCTGCTGGAAATGAGCGGGTTGCGCTCTACTCGGCGTACCCCGTGGAGCGTACCGCTGACGATTTGGCGAGCGAGCCGAGAGGCGCGACGCATCTTAGACCAGTTCGGCACGGAGCTGTTGTTCACTACGGGGGGCTACGCCTCCATTCCGATAGCGATGGCGTATCTGAAGCGGGACAGGGGACTAATCCTGCTGGAGCCAGACGCACTGCCGGGCAAGGCGAACCGCTGGCTGGCGAAACGCGCCGCGCGGATTTGCGTGAACTTCGAGGAGGCAATCACGGCGTTCGGTTCAGAGCGTGCAGTGCGCACGGGCTTGCCGCTGCGCCCTGAAGTGCAGCAGCCTGAACTGGAGCAGGGCAGGGCGCGCGATGAGTTCGGGCTGAAACGCGATAAATTCACTGTGCTGGTCGTAGGCGGCAGTCAGGGCGCGGCGGCGTTGAACGAAGCTGTGCTAAACACCGTGCAGTACCTGCCGTCGGGCGAGCTGCAGTGGCTGCATCTGACGGGCGAGGCGCACTACGAGACCGTCCGCGCCACCGCCGAGCGCATGGGGCTAAACGGCAACTATCATCCGCGCCCGTTTCTGAACGCCCAGCAGATGGGTGTCGCTTATCGCGCGGCGGATGTGGTCGTAGGGCGGGGTGGGGCGAGTAGCCTCACCGAGTTCGCCCTCAACGGATTGCCGATGATTGTGATTCCCTATCCGCATGCGGCGGGGGGGCATCAGCGGTATAATTGTCAGGCGTTGGCGAAGCGCGGCGCAGCCTTCCTGCTCGAGCAGGCGGAACTTTCCCCCCAGACTCTGGCGGAACAGCTGCTGAGCCTGCGCGACTGCCCCGAGCTGTGCGCCCGCATGCAAGATGCCGCGCGCCAGTGGGCGATCCCCGACGCGACGGAACGAATCGTGCAACTGCTGGAGGAGGTTGGAGGATGTATACGCCCACAGGCGTCCGTTTGACCACCCATCGCGAGCCAGACCTGTCGATGCGGTTCCACTTTGTGGGCATCGGCGGGGCGGGCATGTCGGCGCTGGCGCGCTGGCTGCGACACAAAGGCGTCGCCGTCAGCGGCTCCGATATGGTCGAGTCGGCGACTTTGGATGCGCTGCGCGCCCTCGGCGCGGACGCCTACGCCCCCCACGACGCCCAGCGCATGGGGCAACCCGACTGGCTAATTGTTTCCGACGCGATTCACCCCGACAACCCCGAAGTGATTGAGGCGCAGCGGCGCGAAATCCCCATCTGGCGACGGTCGCAACTGCTGGGCTGGCTGCTGCGCGACCACAAAGTGATTGCCCTCGCGGGCACGCACGGCAAATCCACCACCACCGCCATAACCGCCGCGATTCTGGAAGCTGCGGGCTACGACCCCCTTGTGCTGATTGGCGCGGATGTACCCCTGCCTGCGCCGTGGCACGGCAACCTGCGGCTGGGGCAGGGCGAGTGGGCAGTCGTGGAAGCATGCGAAGCCTATGACTCGTTCCTCGACCTGCAGCCACACATCGCGCTGATTACGAACATCGAGGCGGACCATCTGGACTATCACGGCACATTTGAACGGCTGCTGAAAAGTTTCGTGAACTTCGCCAAGCGTGTGCCGCATGAGGGCTACCTGATTGTCTGCGGCGATAGCCCCGGCGTGCGCGAGATGGCGAAAATGCTGCACGGCGTCGGCGGACACGAACGCCCACCCATCCTCTACGGACTGGGCGCACAGAACGACCTCGAAGCCGAGATTCTACAGCGCACGCCAACCTACACCGAGTTCCGCGTGCATAACAGCCACTGGCTCTCGGATGCGGAGCCGATTGTGCGCATCCCGTACTTAGGCGAGCAGAATGTGCAGAACGCGCTGGGGGCTATCTGCATCGCGCTGCTGTTGAACATTCCAGTTAACATAATCACCGACGCGCTGGCGAACTTTCGGGGCGTCAAGCGGCGTCAGGAGATTATCGGCGAGGCGACAGGCGTTACAATTGTCGATGACTACGCACATCACCCAACCGAGATTCGCGCCGCCCTGAGCGCACTACGCCAGCGGTTCCCAAACCGACGGCTGATGGTGGTGTATCAGCCCCACCTATATAGCCGCACGCGCGACCAGCTGCACGGGCTGATTGATAGCCTCAGCGCGGCGGATTTCGTGGTGATTACCGACATCTATCCCGCCCGCGAGCAGCCGATTCCGGGCGTGAGCGCGGCGCTGATTGCCGACGGGCTGCTGGAGCGCGAATCGCCCCCCACGCTGTATGTGCCCATCAAGGAGCAGATTCCGCAACGCCTGCTGCCCCACCTACGCCCGAACGATGTAGTAGTGGTGATGGGCGCGGGCGATATTGAGAAAATCGAACCCGTGCTGCTGCGCCGTTTGGAGGCGCAGGGGCAAGCGCGTCGGCTAACCGTCGCTGTGCTGATGGGCGGCGACTCCCCCGAACGTGATGTGTCGCTGCTGTCGGGCTTGCGCGTGATGCAGGCGTTAGACTCTGAAAAATACTACGCTGTCGCCGTTGACCCTGCGCTGTTGAAGGGCAAAGAGGGCTTTTGGGGCTTGCAGGAGTTGCTGACTCGCGAACGCCCCGATATCGCCCTGATTGCCCTGCACGGCAAGCACGGCGAGGACGGCGCAGTGCAGGGGCTGCTGGAGTTGCTGGGCATTCCCTACACGGGTTCGGGCGTGCTGCCCAGCGCGCTGGCGATGAACAAGTACGCCGCGAAAATCGTGTTCCGCGAGGCGGGGCTAACCACCCCTTCCGGGCTGCTGGTCAGCGACTATGAGGACGAGACCCTGGAGCGCATCCGCCGGCGGCTGAACCTGCCGCTGATGGTCAAGCCGAATCAGGGCGGTTCCACGCTGGGCGCAACGCGCGTGTTCGAATGGAGTGAGCTGCCGCGCGCCGTGCGCAAAGCCCTCGCCTACGACGAGAGCGTGCTGGTGGAGGAACTCATCGAGGGCGTGGAGGTCTCCGTGCCTGTGTTGGGCAGGCGCGAGCCGCAGGCGTTGCCCCCTGTGGAAATCGCCCCCAAGAGCGGCTACTACGATTTTCAAGCGAAATACATTCCGGGCGCGACGGAGGAGATTGTGCCCGCCCGCCTGCCCAGCGAGATTCTGAGCCTGCTGCAGGAGACGGCGATTGCGGCGCACCTTGCGCTGGGCTGTCGGGGCATGAGCCGCGTGGATATGATTGTGCGCGAGACCACCCCCTATGTGCTGGAGGTGAACACGATTCCGGGCTTGACCCCCACCTCGCTGCTGCCGCGCAGCGCCGAGGCGGCGGGCATCTCTTTCAGCGAACTGGTGGAGCGCATCCTGCACGACGCACTGGAGGACCTATGAAACTACTGAGGCGAGAGAAGGGCGTGAGAGTGAGACTCGGTACGACGGCGTCCTCCCGAGGCCGGCGTAGTGCGATGGCGGGGACACCGTCGTCCCTGCGCGCCGGTGTGACTTCGTCATCCTTCCGAGGCCGGCGTAGTGCGACGGCGGGGACGCCGTCGTACCGTTCATGGCGCACGATGCCCATCCAAGAACCCACCGGCAAGTTCGTCCTAACCGCCCCGCCGGCTAAGCCCGCACGCCGTCGCGTTGCTAAGCCCAGCCGTGTCCGAAAACTTTTCGCATGGCTGTGGCGCAACGCCGAGCCGTTGGCGTGGGCGGCGACGCTGGGCGCGCTCGCCCTCAGCCTCTGGTTCTCACCCCGCACGCAACTTACGCGCGTCACGGTGCAGGGCGTCCCATCGGAAGCTCACGCCGCTGTTGAGCAAGCCATTCGCAGTCAGTTGCGTGCGCCGCTTGCCCTCTCCGATGCCCCGCGCCAGATTGAGCGGACACTTCAACAGGTGGACTGGATTCAGCACGCCGAGTGGCGCGCCGCGGGCATCGGCAAAGCCCAACTCCACATCACGCCCCGTACCCCTGAGGTGATGATAGAAGCGACTAACGGCGTGCGAATCTTCGCCGACCCGACAGGATTTTTATTCCTGCCGCCGAATCAAAATGCGAAACCCCTGAGTGGACGGATTCGGCTGGGGCAGGACTATCCGCCCCCTCAGCGAGGCGATGTTTTGAATGGCGAGATGCGCAGAGCATTCACGATTTTGCAAACCGTTCATCGGCGCGCGGATGTGCGCAACCCGCGTGCGCTGGTCTCCAGAACCCAGGGCGTGAGGCTCTGGCTGGAAGTTCAGCGTGGGGCGGAGCCGCCCACGACGCTGCAGATGCGCTTTGGCGATGCGAGCGCGCTGGAGACCCAGCTGCAAACGCTCGCGCGCGTGCTGGATACGCCTGTTGACCAGCTGCGCCAGTGGGAGTATGTGGACATCAGTACGCCGAACGCGGAAGTGGTCAAGCCCCGCCGTGCGCCGAGTGGGGGTGAGTCATGAAGGATAACAAACTGTACCAGATTCTGGTCTTTTTCATCATCTGGCTGGTTGTGGGGCTGTTGCTGGGCTTAGCCTTCAAGGAGCAGACGCGCATCCGCACGGCGGAGCTGCCCAGCGCACGCCTGCCCGAACTCGCCCGCGCCTATGTGCAAGAAAAACGCTCCAACGCTGCGCTGGAAGAGGAAATCCGCCAGCTGCGCCAGAAAATCAACGAGCTGGAAAACGCCTTCGCCAGCGGCACGAAACAGGCGCAGGTACTGAGCCAGAGCCTGCAGGAAGCGAAAATGATTGCAGGCTTGCTCGATGTGGAGGGACCAGGCATCGAGCTAATCCTGCAAGATAGCAAGCGCAAGCCCTCAGGCGAGTCGCCCGAACTGCTGCCCGAACTGTATACCATTCACGACTATGACTTACTGCGCGTCGTAAACGAACTGCGTCAGGCGGGCGCGGAGGCGATCAGTATCAACGGACAGCGCATCGTGGCGACTACAGGCATCCGTTGCACGGGACCTGTGGTGTTCATCAACGATGTGAAAATGGCGTCGCCGTTCACGATTCTGGCAATTGGCGACCCCAAAACGCTCAAGGGTGCGCTGGAGATGCCGGGCGGCGCGCTCGCTGATCTCAAAAGCGTTGACCCCAAGATGGTACAGCTGCGCGTGCTGGATAAAGTGCGTATTCCTGCCTATGGCGGCTCGACTCAGTTCCGCTACGTGCAGCCCGCGCCCCCACAGGAGGTGAAGCAATGATCGCCGTCGGTCTCATCGGGTTATTGCTGGGCGTGGTGATTGCGTCGATGGCGCTGGATATCCCGCTCCCTGAGGAGTGGGCGGCGTATCTCTCGCTGGCGGCGCTGGCAGGGCTGGATACAGCGTTTGGTGGCTGGCGCGCCTCGCTCGAAGGGCGGTTCCACCCCGATGTGTTCGTCTCAGGATTCATCGTGAACGCCCTGCTCGCCGCGCTGCTGGCGTATCTGGGCGACCGCATCGGCGTCGACCTGTTCCTCGCCGCCGTCGTCACGCTGGGCGGACGGATGTTTCTTAATCTGTCATTAATCCGCAGGTATTATCTGAACCAGTTTGCGCTCCGAAGGCAACGAGGATGACACTGATTACAGGGCTGGATATCGGCACGACGAAAGTTTGTTGCTTCGCGACGCAGCGTCAACCGGACGGGACGCTGCAGGTCGTGGGCTATGGCGTCGCGCCCTGTCGTGGCGTCAAGCAGGGACAGGTCGTCGATATGGAGCAGACCGTCGCCGCCATTCAGCACGCCGTCCACGAAGCGCAAACGATGGGTGATGTGGCGATTATCGGCGTGGTGGTCGGCGTCACGGGCGAGCATATCGAATCGATTCAACGCCGCGCCGAGATTACCATCACTCGCCCTGACCATGAAGTAACGCAAGAAGACCTCGATCGCTTGCGATTCCAGCTCCAGCAAATCCATCTGCCCCCTGACCGCGAGCTGCTCCATACGCTGATTCGGCAGTATATCATCGATGGGCAGTCGGGTATCCTTAACCCCCTCGGCATGAGCGCGTCGCATTTGCTAGCGGAGGGGACTCTCATCACGGGCGGCATGACCTTCCTGCAGAATTTGCGGCGATGCGTGGAGCGCGCCGGTCTCGAAGTGCAGGCGATGGCGCTGGAGCCCTACGCCTCAGGGTTGGCGACGCTCACCCCAGAAGAGCGCGAAATCGGCGTTGCGCTCATCGATATCGGCGGCGGGACAACTGATGTGGCAATTTTTCATGAGGGCGGGCTGGCGTTCTCCAGCGCCGTGCCCGTTGGCGGCAATCAGGTCACCCGCGATGTCTATATCATGTTTCGCTTGGCAGACCCTCAGGAAGCCGAGCGACTGAAGCACGAATTCGGGAGCGCGCTCGCCGAGCGCGTGCCCGAAACGGAACGGGTATCCTATCGCGAAATGGGAACTCATGAAGAGCGTCGGGTTCCACGGCGCTTGTTTACGGAAGTGATTGAGGAGAGGATGCGCGAGATTCTGGAGTTTGCCCGCGAGGAGCTGGAACGCTCTGGGCTGTACGACCGCTTGGCGGCAGGAGTCGTATTGACTGGGGGCGGCTCGTGCCTGCCTTGTACCGCCGAGCTGGGGCGGCAGGTGTTCGGTTCACTGCCCGTGCGCATCGGCGCGCCGCAGTTGCTGGGCGCGGCGCTGCCCAACGCGCTCCAGCGCCCCGCCTACGCCACCGCTGTCGGGCTGGCAATCTACGGCGCGCAGATTCTCCTCGACACGCACGAAACAATCGCGCCCGCGCACTTATGGAAACAGTTCGTTCAAACCGTCAAACGCTGGTTTCGAAGAAACCGCTAACACCATCGTTGCAGGAGAACCGTCATGGCAAAGGATCGCACAACACACCGGGATTACTCTGACGATACGCCTTTATTGGAAGTGCAAGCGAAGCTGAAGGTGGTCGGCGTCGGCGGCGGCGGCGGCAACGCCGTGAACCGAATGATTGAAGTCGGCGTGCAAGGCGTAGAGTTTATCGCGATGAATACCGACGCGCAGGTACTCAACAAATCGCGCGCGCCGATCAAGATGCAACTCGGCGTCGGGATCACCCGCGGGCTGGGGGCGGGCGGGAACCCCGAAGCCGGGCGCAGCGCCGCCGAAGAGAGCCGACACGAAATCCGCAAGGTTCTGGAAGGCGCCGACCTCGTGTTCATCACCGCCGGGCTGGGCGGCGGCACGGGCACGGGCGCCGCGCCCATCATCGCCGAAATCGCCCAAGAACTGGGCGCACTGACCATCGCTGTCGTAACCAAACCGTTCAAGTTCGAAGGACCCCGCCGCTGGAAAGTCGCCGAAGAAGGCGCACAGCTCCTGCGGAAACACGTCGACGCGATGATTGTGGTGCATAACGACCGTCTCATCGGCGTGTCCGAGCGCACCACCACGATGACCGAAGCGTTTCGAATGGCGGACGATGTGCTGCGCAGCGGCGTGCAGGGCATCTCCGACATCATTACCTATCCCGGCGAAATCAATGTGGACTTCGCGGATGTCCGCACCATCTTCCAGAACGCGGGCACCGCGCTGATGGGAATCGGCAAGGGCACGGGCGAGAACCGACTCGTCCAGGCGGTGCATGACGCCTCCTCCAGCAAACTGCTCGAAACCTCGATCTACGGCGCGCAGCGTCTACTCGTCAACATCACCGCAGGCGAGGACATCGGCATCTTCGAGATTCAGGAAGCGATGGAAATCCTGCGCGAGATGACCGACCAGGAAGACGCGAACATCATCTACGGGCAGGTCATCAAGCCAGGGATGGTCGATGTCGTGCAGGTGACGGTGCTGGCGACGGGCTTCCCTGAAGAGACACAGCAACGGGAAGCGACGGTGCAGATGGAGCCGCGCCGTGAACCCCATCCGTTGGAGGGCGGTTTGGGTGTGCGCCCGAACCCTGCGCCCGGCGCACGCACAGGCAACCCCGAACCGCCGCGCGCCGTTAATCCCGCGCCCGAACGCCCGAAACCCGAATCCACGCGCCCCTCGCGCGACGACCTCGAAGTGCCTGCGTTTCTTCGTAGACGGGGGCAGTAAGTTTCTGCTCCCAGTGCGTCTCTTTTGTGCTTCTGTCCCCCTGCTTCAGAAATGGAGCGGGGGGATAATAAAACCCAAGTGCTTCTGTCGGTCCGAGCGGCGAGATTCCTCGCTTCGCTCGGAATGACAAGAGTTGTCATTCCGAGCGAAGCGAGGTATAAGTTCCCCGAAGATTGAATCGTCCCTGAAGTGCGGGGCGTGCTTTGGGTGCGACGGTATTCCTGCCGTCGTCAGTGCCTCAAAAGTGGAATCGTCCTGCTTCGGTGCGACGGCATTCCTGCCGTCGTGCCATCTGTGTATACTCGACGGGCGACGGCAAGAACGCCGTTGCACCCAGCGCGCTTCGCGCGTTTCGGGTGACTTAACTTTTGAGAGACGAAGCGCGTTGCATAAAAGGAGTATGCCACACAGACTGCCCCAGATTTGCAGCTAACTGTCCCGCCTCAGTGGGTATACTTCTCCTTCGCGCGTTGGGTATCCTATAGGCGCGTTAGCAGAACTCAAAAAAGCGAGGTGTTATGATGAACCACACCGTGTTGCAGGAAGTAGAGAAGCCCTATCTGAAGACCGATGTGCCCGACTTTCGCCCAGGCGATACCGTGCGCGTGCATGTGCGCGTGGTGGAGGGCGGCAAGGAGCGGATTCAGATTTTCGAAGGCGTGGTGCTTGCCCGCAAGAATCGCGGCGTCGCCGACACGATCACCGTGCGTAAGGTGTCTTACGGCGTGGGCGTGGAGCGTACCTTCCCCGTGCATTCGCCGATGGTCGCCAAGATTGAGGTCGTGCGCAAGGGGAAAGTGCGTCGCGCGAAGCTGTACTATCTGCGCAACCTGTCGGGCAAAGCCGCGCGCCTGAAAGAGGACATGAGCCGCTGATGGAGCCGTTTACCCCGCCGACCGGTCCACTGAACTGGATTGAGACGCTGGCGCGGCTGCCCGTCGCCACCATCGTTATCACGATGGCGGTGTGCCTCGTGGTGCGATTGGGCGTCGCGCCGCTGCAGAGCCGTCCCGCGCGGTTCGTCAACAACCTGCTGGACGCGATTATCTACGCAGGCATTCTGGTCTACCTGATTATTCGCCCCTACCTTGTGCAGCCGTTCTACATCCCCTCAGAGTCGATGGTTCCCACGCTGCGCGTCGGCGATGTGGTGATGGTGGGCAAGTTCAGTTATCGGTTCAGCGAGCCGAAGCGGTTCGATATCGTGGTGTTCCGTGCGCCTGACTGGGCGTTGAACCCTTGGCAGACGCCAGGCAAAACCGACTTCGTGAAGCGACTGATTGGGCTACCCGGTGATGTAATCGAGATTAGGGCGGGTGAAGGGCTGTACCTGAACGGTAAGCTGATGAGCGAACCGTATCTGAACGGCGTCCCGCAGTACTCGATGAAAATCATCGACGGCTGGGTGTACGAATACAACGACTTCGGCGACATCTGGAAAGGCGGCGATAGGACGATGCGCCAGCCCGTGTTCGACGAGGCGGAGCGCCAGAAGGTGCTGCGCACGCCCTCGCAGCCCATCCCGCCCGGCAAGTATCTGATGCTCGGCGACAACCGCAACAACAGTAGCGACGGACACCACTGGGGCTTGCTGGACGCGAATCGCGTGGTCGGCAAGGCGTTGTTTGTGTTCTGGCCCCTGAATCGAATCGGACCCGCGAATCGGACAGAGTTGCCGAAAATAGAGTGACGTTCCTGCAGAATGATACCGATTGAGATTCCTCGCTTCGCTCGGAATGACAACGCTTATCATTCCGAGGGGGAGCCTTGTCATTCCGAGCGAAGCCTTGTCATTCCGAGCGAAGCCTTGTCATTCTGGGCGAAGCCTTGTCATTCTGGGCGAAGCCTTGTCATTCCGAGCGAAGCCTTGTCATTCCGAGCGAAGCGAGGAATCTCAACTACCTCACCCCACCACATTCTGCGGACGCCCCTCGATAAACGCCTTGAGATTCTCCAGCGTGGTGTCCAGAATGCGCTGCACCGCTTCCTGACTGTTGAAGGCGATATGCGGGGTGAACACCACATCGTCGCGCTTGAGCAGCAGATGCGCCTGTACGATCTGCTTGAGCGTCTGCTCAGCGAGGGGCATTTTCAGCAGCGCGCTCTCCTCCTGAATGTACTCCTCGCCCTCGATGACATCCAACCCTGCGCCGCCCAGAATTCCCTCTTCCAGCGCCCAGAGCAGCGCTTCCGTGTCCACCACGCTGCCCCGCGCCGTGTTAATTAGCAACGCGCCCCGCTTCATCTTGCTCAGCGTCTCGCGATTAATCAGATGATAGGTCTCTGGCAACGCGGGCACATGGAGCGACACGATATCCGACTCGCGCAGGAGCGTCTCCAGATCGGTGTAGGTAAAGCCCAGCACTTCCGCAAGCAGGGGGTGCGGGCGCGTATCATACGCCAGCACGCGCATCCCGAACCCACGCGCAATGCGAATCACATGCAAGCCGATGTTTCCTGCGCCCACCACGCCGAGCGTCTTGCCGTAGAGGTCGAACCCACGCAGCTCGCGAATCCGAAAATCGCCGCGCAGTCCCTGAAAATACGCCGCGTGCAGCTTGCGCGAGAGCGACAAAATCAGCGCGAAGGTATGCTCCGCGACTGTGTTTTCGCCGTAGTGGGGCACATTACACACCGTGATCCCGCGTTCGCGACACGCCTGCAGGTCAATATGGTCGTAGCCCGTCGACATCGTCAGCACGAGGCGCAGGTTCGGCAACGCTTCAATCACGGCGTGAGAAAGCTTCGTCCAGATAAACACTATGACCGCCTCGAAATCGGCGTATCGCGCCACGCTTCCTGAGCTAAGGTGGTCGTGAAAAAAGTGCGGTTCGACCTGCTCAGCGAGGTTTAGGCGTTGCAAGCCTGCTTGCAGGTAATCCGGTTGCCACTCCTCTAAATCGAAAAAGGCGACTCGCATAGTGGGCTACCGAAAAACGACCTCCAGCACGCCGTTGCGTGCGCGACACTCCCCGATTCGACGGGCGCGTCCCACGAGGTAGGTCTCGTAAATGTGCAGAGGAACCTCGCGTCCAAGCGCACGACGCGCCTCATCGTAAGCGATTCGGGCGGCGCGCGCCGTGTACCAGCGCGGCAACATCACCCCCGCGTGGAGACGCAGCATCGGCGCGCCGTCGTCGGACTGAACGACTTTGAAGCGGAGCGGCGCGTCTTGCTCACGATAAGCGGCGGTAATCTGCTCAGTCAGCGCGACGAGCTTCGCGGTCTCGGTTGTCTCTCGGCGCACTGCCTCGCGGATCGCAGGCAGTCGCCTCCCCCAGTCGGGTTCGGAATAGGAGGTCGGTTCGTTCAGAAGCCGCTCCGCGCGACGCTGCTCAAGGCGAATCCAGCCCAGCAGCCCCACACAGGCGAGCAGCGTGATGAGGTACGGCGCGGAACGCGAAACAATTTTCATAGCGCACCCCGATACAACGATTATACCGCACTTTTGCCGATAATCGAGCGTATGGACGCTTTGCGGCTTCGACTCGCTCAACTGGTGCTGGAGAACATGCCGTTCCCGCGTTATCAGGCGCGCACGGTGCTGGATATCGACGCTGCTGACGGGTCTACCACACAGTTCCTGCAGTATTATCTCCCTTATAGTACGGTTTTCGGACTGCGCACGGCGGAAAGCGCCGCTGACCTCGCCGCGTGCGGTCAGCGGTATCTTGAATCGCTGCCCAATTCGTTCCGTTGCGATTGTGTCGTCGTAATTGCTGACGGTCGCCGCCCGATTCAGGAGCTGTTGAGTCAGGCAGAGGCAATTTCTGCACGCTGGGCGCTGGTGGTCGCCTCATGGCGCGAGGTGCATTCAATCGATTGGAAAGTGCAGGGCTATCGTGTTCACTACGAAATCACGGAGGAGCCTGACGATGGCGTGGTTGTTATCGCTGCGCGCGACCGTGAAACGCAGATGAGCGACTCTCCGACTTCGCGCGTGCTGATTGCCTCGCCCGTGCGTCAGAAGCCTGCCGTGTTAGAACACTTTCTGCAAGGACTGCTGCGCCTCGACACAAGCGGACTGGAAGTGGAATACTTTTTCATTGACAATAACGACGACGCCTCCGCCTCGCAGATGTTGTGCGCGTTCGCCCAGCGCGCGAACGCGCCCGTTCATCGACTGCGCTTGCCTGTCGCTGAGGCGTACCATCGAACTGAGGCGTACCATCAGTGGACGGAAAGCCTCATCTGGCGGCTCGCAGCAATGAAAGACGGCGTACTGAACGCCGCGCGTGAACATGGGTTCGACTATGCGTTTCTGGTGGACAGCGACCTCGTGTTGCATCCCCAAACACTCCAGCGGATGGTCGCCTGCCGACGCGATATCGTCTCTCAGGTCTTCTGGACTGTCTGGACGCCCGACAAACCGCCTTTGCCGAATGTGTGGTACGCCGATTTTTACAACCTCTACCGAGCGCGTCGTCGGCAGGAACTGAACACGGATGAACAGCGTCGGCGCACGGAGGCGTTTCTAAGCGCGCTCGCGTTCTATCCGGGGCTGTATCGGGTAAGTGGGTTGGGCGCGTGTACACTGATTTCGCGACGGGCAATCGAATCGGGCGTTGGGTTCAGCGAGCTGCGCGGCTGCACGCTGGCAGGCGAAGATCGGCATTTTTGCCTGCGCGCCGAATCGCTTGGGTTCCCCCTGCTTGCGGACTCGACGCTCCCGCCCCTGCATCTGTACCGCGAGTCTGAGCTGCCCCGTGTGGACTCCTACTGGCGCATGGTAGAGGCAGGGCTGACAGGCGAGTCGCTGAATCGGGCGATGTTTGAGTTATTGCTTCAACGCGCAGCGTAAGCCTCTCAAGCGGTATAATATTTCTGTGTAGTTGCAGGTTATCGAGCGAACAGTGGAGGCTCTGCGCCAGTTTCCTCATCTGCGCCGCGCAATGAAGATCTCGGGGCGCGACTACTGGCTGGTGGTGGAGGCGTCCTGGGGCGTGAGGGTGCGTGATGTGGAGCGCGCTTATGCACGCGCGGAGATTCTGCAGCGGCACGGCTATACCGCACTCGGTCTGGCGATGGGGCGCTCAATCACACCCAAAGCTCGGCAGCGTGCGCGGGAACGGGGCGTGCTGATCGCGCTGGACGGTAAGCTGCAAGGCGTGGAAATGCTGAGCTAACTCTCTGGCTCGCGCGAACTCGGCTCGTCAGGATACATCTGCCGTACAATCGCGCCTAATATCCCGTTCACAAACCGCCCCGAATCCGCCGTGCTGTATTTCTTCGCCAGCTCGATCGCGTCGTTGATGACCACTTTGTACGGCTGTTCGGGGTGATAGCGCAGTTCATAGAGCGCGAGACGGAGCAGATTGCGGTCGATCACTGCCATGCGGTCGATCGTCCAGCCACGGGCGTACTGCTGGATAAGCGGATCCAGTTCCGTCAGTTGCGCGCGGGTTGCGCCCAGCACGAGTTCGCGCGCCGCTTCGGCGTCGTCAGGCTCCAGCCCAGCGACTCCCAGCACCTCCTCGACGGCTTCCTCCGCCGATTTGCCGCCGAGGTCAACCTGATACAGGGCGCGCAACGCCCACTCGCGCACCGCGCGGCGACCTGCAGGTTTGCCGTTCATCGCACACCTCCCACCGCCAGGTTGCCCTTGAGCAGGCGCGGCGCAAACAGTGTGGACACCTCACCCCGACGGAACTCGTCTGTGTCGATAATCCGCAAAAGGAACTCGCGGCAAGTTTGGACGCCTGCGATGCGCGTCTCCTGCAGGGCGCGGTGGAGCCGAGCGACCGCCATTTCGCGTGTGGGCGCATGTGCGATAATTTTCGCCAGCAGCGGGTCATAATACGGCGGGACGCTATAGCCCGTGTAGAGGTGGCTATCGACGCGCACGGCAGGGCCGCCAGGCGGCGTCCAGTCGGCGATACGCCCGGTGGACGGCGTGAAGTCCTGCTCAGGGATTTCGGCGGTCAGACGCGCTTCGATGGCATGCCCGTTGACGCCTATATCGCTCTGACGGAAGGGCAGCGGCTCGCCCGACGCAATACGAATCTGCCACTGCACGATATCGACGCCCGTAATCGCCTCCGTAACGGGGTGTTCGACCTGCAGGCGGGTGTTCATTTCGATAAAGTAAAAGTTCTCATCGGCGTCCACGAGGAACTCGATGGTGCCCGCGTTCTGATAGCCGACCGCCTGCGCCACTTTGACGGCGGCGTCGCCGAGCGCGCGGCGCGTTTCGGGTCTGAGGTTCGGCGCGGGGGCTTCCTCAATCATCTTCTGGTGGCGCGGGTTCTGAATGGAGCATTCGCGCTCGTAGAGGTGCAGCACATTGCCGTGTTCGTCGGCTAAGATTTGCACCTCGATGTGGCGGGGTTCGGGGATGTATTTTTCGAGGTAGACTTCGGGGGAGCCGAAGGCGGCTTGCGCTTCCGACTGGGCAATGCGCAGTGCGGGCAACAGGTCATCCTCGCTCATCACGCGCCGAATGCCGCGCCCGCCCCCGCCCGCCGCCGCCTTGATGAGCAACGGAAAGCCGATTGGGCGCGCGGCGGCGACCGCCTCGTCCTCGCTCTGCAACGCCTGCTCCGTGCCGGGCAACACGGGCGCGCCTGCCCGATGCGCAATCGCCCGCGCCAGCGACTTATCGCCCATCTTCGTAATCGCCTCGACAGGCGGACCGATGAACTTGATACCCTGTAGGGCGCACGCCTCAGCGAAGCTGCTGCGCTCCGAAAGATAGCCATAGCCCGGATGAATCGCCTCCGCGCCCGTAATCTGCGCCGCCATCAGGATATGGGGAATGTTCAGATAACTCTCCGCGCTGGGCGGCGGACCGATGCAAACGGCTTCGTCCGCAAGCTGCACATGCAGCGCGTCGCGGTCGGCTTCGGAGTAGACCGCCACGCTCTGAATCCCCAGCTCGCGGCATGCGCGGATTACCCGCACCGCGATCTCGCCCCGATTGGCAATCAGGATCTTGCGGAACACAGCGGGGTTATTGTACCCGCTGATTAGCCAAACCGCCCGCGAATATAGTCCTCGGTCTCCTTTTTACTGGGGTTGGTGAAGATTTTCTCCGTCGTGTCGAACTCGTGCAGCACACCCATCATAAAGAAGCCCGTGTAGTCCGAGATACGCGCCGCCTGCTGCATTCCATGCGTCACAATCACAATCGTATACTCTTTTTTCAGCTCGGTCAGCAGCTCCTCGATATAGAAGGTCGCCGTCGGGTCAAGCGCGGAGGTCGGCTCGTCCATCAGAATCACTTCAGGATTGACCGCCAGCACGCGGGCGATGCACAGACGCTGCTGCTGCCCGCCCGACAGCGCCATCCCCGACTGCTTGAGTTTGTCTTTGACCTCGTTCCACAGCGCCGCCTGACGCAGGCTGGTCTCCACAATCTCATCCAGAATGCGCTTGTCGCGGATGCCGTGCATGCGCGGACCGTAGGCGACATTATCGTAGATGCTCATCGGGAACGGGTTCGGTTTCTGGAACACCATCCCGACGCGCTTGCGCAGGTCGACCACATCCACATCGGGGTCGTAGATGTTCTTGCCGTCCAGCGTTACTGTGCCCGAGATGCGCACGCCCTCTATAAGGTCGTTCATACGGTTCAGGCAGCGCAGAAAAGTGCTTTTGCCGCAGCCTGAAGGACCAATCAGCGCGGTGATGCTGTTGGAGCGAATGTCGAGGTCGACATCTTTGAGCGCGTGGAAATCGCCGTAGTACAGGTTCAGCTTGCGTGCAACCATGCGCGCAGAGGGCGTCGCCTGCGCGCCTGAAGTCGCCGATTGCGTCTCCGAAATCACTCGCTCCACCATATATAGGATACCTTTTAGGGATGTTAAGGAAATGTTAAGCCGCCCCGAAACGCATGTATGCTTTTGGTAGGACGGCATTCCTGTTTTACCTTGACGCCTGCCGAAGCCGCCACCCTTACCCTGACCCTCCCCGCAAGCGGGGAGGGAGTGCACGCGCGGGTCGCCGCGATACCTCCCCCGTTTACGGGAGAGGTTGGGACGAGGGAAGAACAGCAGACAAAGGAACCGATTGGGGTTTCAAGTGAGATAAAAGGGAGGACGGAGCGAAATGGGGAGGCGCTTGTTTCCCCTCACCCCCTACCCCCTCTATGACAAGGGTACATGGCTCTGCCTCAACTTTGGGAACAGAGGTAATGGTTTTCCGCGCCTTGTTCACCTCACCCCCCTCTCCGCATATGGAGAGGGGGAGCCATGCGGGCGCGCGGCGGCGCTTCCCCATTCTCTGTTTACGGAGGGGGAGGCAGCTGATAAGGGTGTACGGCTCTACCTCAATAGGGGGCACAGCCGTCTCATTTTCTCCTGCTTTTTGAACCTCACCCCTGAGCCCCCTCTCCGTAAACGGAGAGGGGGGACACGGGGCTGAGGTCGGAGAAAATGGAGGATGGCGCGGGGCGTTTGAACCCAGACATTGTACCCTTGTCAGGAGGGAGGCAGGGGGAGGAGGTTGGAGAATTCGGTGAAGGGCGCGGGGCGTTTGGACTCAGGCGTTATACCCTTGTCAGCTACCCCCTCTCCCGCGCTGCGGGAGAGGGGGAGCAAGCGTCGCGGCGCACGCGCTCGGCTCCCCTCTCCCACGCCTTGGGAGAGGGCTGGGGGTGAGGGGAAATAACAGCAGGCGCGCCTTCCACGAAAGTTTTGTAGCCCTTGAACCCTCGATCAGTATTAGAACCACGCTAAGAGCGTGTATGTAAAGTAAAACTTCAGCAATCTCACCAGCAATGAACTCGCATTCATACAGAGGAAGCCCTTCTGCGTGGGCAAAACCCCGCACAGGCAGGTTTCGTTTGTGTAGGCACAATTTCAGTCGACTGGGTTTCTGCGCAGTGAGTTCAGTTATTGCGAAAACTTCAATTGGTACTTCACATACACGCCCTTAGGGGCGAATGCTACCGGCGTAACCAGTTGAGGGTGTTCGAAAAACGCTTCGAGTTGGTGGAGATTCCTCGCCTTCGGCTCGGAATGACAGGGATTGCGCTCCGAGTGCCCCTTGTCATGCCGAGCGGAGCGAGGCGTCTCAAACACTGACGCCCCCGATTTTTCGAACACCCTCTAACCAGTTTGACAAACATGGAGATACGCGAGTTTCAATCGGCACCCGCCCTTAGGGGCGAATGCTACCCATAGGAACATTCCAATTCTAGAAAAAGCCTTGTATGAGTTTCAATCGGCACCCGCCCTTAGGGGCGAATGCTACCGAAGGAGGGTGAGCCTCGCTTCATCCCCTTTGAAGGTTTCAATCGGCACCCGCCCTTAGGGGCGAATGCTACGCGCCGTGAAGAAGATTTCATGGCGCGCGCTCCTCGATGTTTCAATCGGCACCCGCCCTTAGGGGCGAATGCTACCAATCCTCATCCTGCAGATATTGTGTGAGCGTTGGCAAGGGTTTCAATCGGCACCCGCCCTTAGGGGCGAATGCTACAAG
>CALKLF010000063.1 GCA_937992175.1 uncultured Fimbriimonadales bacterium
GCTCGTAGCCTGAGGGCGACGGCGCGTTTACGATAGCCTTCAAAAACGCAAGCGATTCTGGTCTCATAGCGTCTCTCCTGTTCTGCGCATCAGATTCGCCATTTCGATGGCGCTGAGCGCGGCTTCGCTGCCTTTATTGCCTATTTTACCGCCCGCACGCGCCAACGCCTGCTCGAAGGTGGCGTCTGTGAGGATTCCCAGCGCGATGGGCTTGCCTGTCTCCACCATCAGTTGCATTAGTGCGCCGCACACCGCGCTGCTGATATGGTGCGCGTGGCTGGTCTCGCCTTGCAGCACCGCGCCGAGACAGATAATTGCGTCGTATTCGTTGGAGTGGGCGCACTCGCGCGCGACGAGGGGGATTTCCCAGCTGCCGGGAACCGTGTAGACATCGATGGCGTTGGGGTCTGCGCCGTGTCGAAGCAGGGTTTGAGTCGCGCCCTCCTTCAGGCGGTCGGTAATCAGTTCGTTATAGCGGCTGACAATAATTGCGAACCGCATTCCCTGTGCGCTCAGGTTGCCCTCGAAATGGTTCATCGGGATAAGGTTATACCCGATGAACGCGCGGGGAGGGGGGCGACGCGGGTCGCTGTCGCACCCCAACGCTCAGAAGTCAAGTATCCCCTGCTGAGTTGCCCACATGCTATAGGGGCTTAGAGGGTAGCTACCTCGAACTACACTTGTCAAATCTTCAAGGCGCTCTCCTGAGTGGGGGGTGTCTGTCTGGTAGGTCCACACCTCTGTGGGGTCGCACGCCGCTTCGAACGGTTGCCAGCGGAGCAGGATGTACCCCTCGCGCTCATCCAGTGTCGCCCGCTGGATGACTTTGACCTGTCGCGCGCGAGTATCTACTTGCAGGCAAGCCGCCGTTCGAGCGCGCAAGCGTATCGTGTTGTCCCAGCGGCTCACGAACTCGCCCGATAGAACGCCGATGATGACGAATTCTTCAGTTGCGGGCGCACGCGGCTCGAAGCGAACCGCGATCCAAGTATTGTTGCGGAAGTTAAGAAACGGTGCGTGCAGCGCGAGAGCCGACTGGCGCGATTCCTGACCCCGAATGTAGACGACTTCTACCTGGGTGCCTCGTGGAGTGAACCACGCCGTCTCCACCTGGCTTATCGTCTCCCCGTCGCTGGCAGGCTCGGAACGAACCCGCATCACAGTGCCTGAGTGCCATCGGAACGCAGGTAGGTCGTTGCTCTGCCAGCGAAATCGTTCGTCGCACCAATCAACTGGGACGAGCCGTCGCTCGAGGTCGGCGCCTTTGTTCCCTGCGGCGTTGGGTTCCGATGGCGTCTTGGGAAACACAGCCCACGCATGTTTTGAGTCGGCGAACAGGTCTTCGGATCGCCACTGCTGAATAACCTGTGCCCACGCACCTATGCCGTAGCGTATTTCGCCGTCGTCTCCGCGAATCGACAGGAAAAGGCTTTCTCGCGGGTCTAACGCCATGCGGAAAATATCGCCTGTCAACGCTTCGCCGCGGGTCTCCACACGCGGCTTCATCAGGTTCACCACGGGTTTGGTGTCTTGAGCAGCTTTTTGCACTGCTGGGCTTCGGGGCGAGGCGTGATCGGCAGTTGCGCCCTGCACGCCTTGTAATACGAAAGAGCTCGTGCCCAGTGTCGTCGACGCGAGACACAAGAGCCCGACAACGAATGTACCCCTCTTGACTTGAGTCATTTGTATCCTCCTGTGCGACAAACCATGTTATACCAGTTTTCGTCGAGGGGCGCACGGGGAACCAAGGGAAGGGGCGGGCGGAAGACCGTGCGACGATTAGCCTTTCAACGCCTCCGCGCCGCCGACCACTTCAGCGATCTCTTTCGTAATCGCCGCCTGGCGCAGGCGGTTCATGGTGAGCGTGAGCTCTTGGATCATCTTGCCTGCGTTGTCACTTGCCATCGACATGGCGGTCATGCGTGCGCCGTGTTCGCTTGCGCTGGCTTCCAACAGCGCCTGCAGCACCTCGGTCAGCAGGTAGCGCGGCAGCAGGCGTTGGAGCAGCTCCTCCGCCGACGGCTCAAAGACGAAATCGTATTTCACGCCGTCGCCCTCGCCTGCGGGCGGCTCGATGGGCAGCAGGGGCAGGATGGTGGGGCGTTGCGTGACGGGGTTGACAAACTGCGAGTAGATGAGGTAGACACGATCCACCGCGCCGCTAACGAACATCTCCTGCACGGCGTCGGCGACGGCGCGTGCGTCCTCCAACCCTGCGCCCGCGGTGGGCATCGAGCGATAGAGCGCGATGTTGTAGCCGCGCTTGTTGAAGAACTGATAGCCCCGCCGCCCGACGCAGATGAGCTGCACCTGTTCAGGGCGCAGCTGCATGTCGCGCATGGCGTTCTGCAGCGTGCGAATGAGGTTCATGTTATACGAGCCGCACAGCCCACGGTCGGAGGTCGCCAGCACGAAGCCGTAGGTGCGCGGCTCGCGCTTTTGAAGCAGGGGATGGTTGGGCAGCTCGCCCGCGCGTCCGAGTTCTTGCAGCACATCGTGCATGCGCTGGGCGTAGGGGCGCGCCGCCAGCACGCGGTCTTGCGCACGGCGCAGGCGCGCCGCCGAGACCAATTTCATCGCCCGCGTGATTTGCTGGATGCTCTTCGCGGCGCGGATTCGCGCCCGCATGCCTCGCAGCGTTCTCATGCCAGCCCGTTCTCCTGTAGGAACTTCGCTTTGTACTCCTCGATTGCCGCGCGCAGGGTGCGCTCGGTGTCCTCGTCGAGCTTCTTCTCGCGCCGAATTTTCTCGCCGAGTTCGGGGTACTTCTCGCGCATGTAGGGGTGGAAGCCCTCCTCGAACGCCCGCACCTTTTCGACAGGGATATCGTCGAGGTAGCCCTGCGTGCCCGCGAAGATAATCATCACCTGCTCTTCAACGGGCATCGGCGTGAACTGAGGCTGTTTGAGGATCTCCTGCAGGCGCAGTCCGCGCGCGAGCTGGAGCTGCGTGGCGCGATCCAAGTCGGAGGCGAACTGCGCGAACGCCTGCACCTCGCGGAACTGCGCCATGTCCAAGCGCAGGCGTCCCGCGACCTGCTTCATCGCGCGAATCTGGGCGTCGCCGCCCACGCGGCTCACCGAGATACCCACATTAATCGCAGGGCGAATGCCGGCGTAGAACAGGCTCGGCTCCAAATAAATCTGCCCGTCGGTAATGGAGATGACATTCGTGGGGATGTACGCCGACACATCGCCTGCTTGGGTTTCGATGATGGGGAGCGCGGTCAGCGAGCCACCGCCGTACTCATCGGACATCTTCGCAGCGCGCTCCAGCAGGCGCGAGTGCAGGTAGAACACATCGCCCGGATAGGCTTCGCGCCCTGGCGGACGGCGCAGCAGGAGCGACACGGCGCGATACGCCTGCGCGTGCTTGGAAAGGTCGTCGTACACTACCAGCGCGTCCATGCCGTTGTCGCGGTAGTATTCGCCCATCGCGCACCCTGCATACGGCGCGATATACTGCAAACTATTCGGGTCGCTCGCGGACGCCACCACCACGGTGGTATACTGCATCGCGCCATAGCGTTCCAGTGTGTCGACGAAGCGGGCAATCGCCGCCATCTTCTGCCCGATGGCCACATAGATACAATACACGGGCTTCTCGTCGGGCGACTCGTGGGTGTATTTCTGGTTGATAATCGTGTCCAGAATGATCGCGGTTTTGCCTGTGGAACGGTCGCCGATAATCAGCTCGCGCTGTCCGCGCCCGATGGGGATC
>CALKLF010000064.1 GCA_937992175.1 uncultured Fimbriimonadales bacterium
CCGACCTCCCCCGTGAACGGGGGAGGCGTCGCGGCTGCCCGCGCGTGCGCTCCCTCCCCGCTTGCGGGGAGGGGCGGGGTGGGGGTAACTTTGGCGCAGGCATGGGGGTAAAAAGGAACGATTTCACATTGGAGGGACTTATTAGGTGTTTCTAAATGGAAGCGTTCGCAAAATGCTTTGCTATCGCCGCGGAGGTGGGAACTTTTTCGCACCCCGATTCGTAAAGTTGAGCGGAAGGCACTCAAGAGACCTTCCACCAACACACTAAGAAGGAGGGATGATGATGCGATTACTGGCACGACGCGAACCTGAGACGGCTGTAGCGCGCTGGAATCCGTTCCGTGAGATGGAGCAGTTCCGACGCGAGATGGATGAGCTGTTCAATCGCTTCTTCGACTGGCGACCGACTCTGGCAACGGCTCAGGAGTTGGAGTTCTCGCCAGCGCTGGATGTGTACGAAACGCCTGAGGAGTTCGTGGTGTTCGTGACCGCGCCAGGCGTGTCCGAGAAAGATCTCCAGGTGGAGATTGCCAACGGTACGCTGACGGTGTCGGGCGAGCGCAAGGCGCTCATTGAGGGCGAGAATGTGCAGGCGCACTATGTCAGTCGCATGGGCGGCTACGGCAAGTTCACGGTCTCCTATACGCTGCCCACACCGATTGACGAGAACAAAGTGAAAGCCGTTTACAAGAACGGCGTGCTTGAGGTGCGCTTGCCGAAAGCCGAGTCGGCGAAGCCGAAGTCGGTGAAGGTGGAGTTTGAGAAATAATCAGGTCGTCTGAGTCGCCCCCTTCGCCTTAGCGGAGAGCGAAGGGGGTGTTTTTTATCCCGCGTTGCCCAGCAGGTGCGCCGTAAACAGATATTGGTGCGCCCAGCCGCTCCACTCGCCGAATCGCTCGTGGAACCATTCCACCACCTCGCGGTAGGCTTTGTCGGTCAGGTTCTTGCCCTTCAGTTTGGGCATCAGCCATTCGCTCACGGCTTGCCACATGTGGGTATCGATGGGCACAGCGAGCGGATTATCCAGCCCGAACAATAGCACGCAGTCGGCGACCTTCGCGCCCACGCCGGGCAGTTGCATCAGCTCCTGCTTAGCATCCCAGTAGGGCTGCTGGCGCAGGGAGTCGAGCCAGCCTTGACCGCGCGCCTGCAATGCCTGTGCTGCCTCTATCAAGTGCTTGGCACGATAGCCAAAGCCCAACGCGCGCAGTTCCGCCTCGTCCGCGCCTGCGATGCGCTCAGCAGATGGGAAAGCGTAGTAGGTCATCGCGCCGTCTTGCGCCACAGGCTCGCCATAACGCTCGCACAGCCGTTCTATCATGCCCGTGATGCGCGGGATGTTATTCGCAGGCGTACACAGAAACGAGAACAGGCACTCCTCCGCGCTCAACCAGCGCATCAGGCGCAAGCCGGGCATCGCGCCTATCCACTCCGCCCAGCGTGCATCGCGCCGAATTAGCTCCTGATGCACTACTTTGAGGTCCACTTCCAGGCGAAATAACTGTTTGAGCAACTGCAAAGGAGTGTCCGAAGTGGGAGACTGCACGAACCAGCGATTGCCTGATGGCTCTACCTTGAGAACTTGTGCGTCCGCTAATCCAATCCACTGCTCTCCGTTTTGTCGCCATCGGAACACCTGTCCGCTGCGCACGCATAAGGGCAGGTCAAACTCCCATGAAGGTACCGAAACTCGCATTACGCTAATTCTACCCGTCGCCTGCCCGCGCTGCCTGCGCCTGGGCGATTAGCGTGCGGGGGGGAATGAACTCTACATCCTCCTCCAGCACCTTCAGCGTCTCCACCGTGGCGTTGGGGGCGTACTCCAGCAGCTTACCGATAATTGCCTCAGTGGAACTTTCGGGCGTGGACGCGCCGCTGGTGACGCCAATCACACGGGCTTGCTGGGTCCATTCGGGGCGCACTTGCTCTGGCTCTAGCAGCAGGTAGGCAGGTACGCCCTGCGACTCCGCCACCTCGCGCAGACGGTTCGAGTTGCTGCTGGTCGTGCTGCCCACCACCAGCACCAGGTCGCTCTGCTTCGCGAGGGCTTTCACGGCGGTCTGACGGTTCGTGGTGGCGTAGCAGATGTCCTCTTTTTTGGGCAGTTCCAGATGCGGGAATCGGCGGCGCAGCACCGTCAGAATCTGGTTCACCTCGTCGACGCTGAGCGTGGTCTGCGTGGCGACGGCGAGGGGGACGCCCGCAGGGGGCTGCACGGTCTCAGCTTCTTCAATATTGTCAATGAGCGTAATCTGATCAGGCGCGTGCCCTGTGCTGCCAATCGCCTCCACATGCCCGCGATGCCCGATGTAGAGGATGTGATACCCCTGCCGTGCGAAGCGCGTGATTTCGCGATGTACCTTGCTCACCAGCGGGCAGGTGGCGTCCACCACATTCAGATTCCGCGCCTTTGCCTGCTCGCGCATGGCGGGCGAGACCCCATGCGCACTGAACACCACATTCGAGCCTTCGGGCACTTCTTCCAAATCTTCCACGAAAATCACGCCGCGCCGCTCGAACGAACGCACCACATGCTCGTTATGCACAATCGCGTGGCGCACGTAGAGGGGTGCGCCGAACGCCTCCAACGTGAGGTCGACCACTTCGATCGCATACGCCACGCCCGCGCAAAAGCCCCGCGGCGCCGCCAGCAGAATCTTTTCCATCGTCTAAAGTGTACCCCACCCCGATTTTCGTAAAACTGACAGGCGCGTTCGGGCGAAAATGGTGTATAATAGGTACGCTGGAAAGGAGCCGATTATGCGAACGATAGCGATGCTGGGGCTGAGCCTCGGTTTGGGGATTACAAGTGTCTGGGCGCAGTTGCAGCCGAACGCGCCGTGGCCTGCTTTAGGCAAGGATTACCAAAACACACGCCGCGCCACGCACGGCGCGCCGACCAACGGCAGCGTGCGCTGGACTTACAACGGCGGCAGCCGCTCTTACTCTTCACCGGTGGTGGCGGCGGACGGAACCATCTACTTCGGCGCGACCAACGGCGTCCATGCCGTGCGCCCGAACGGGCAGCGACGCTGGCTTTGGAGCGCAGGCTACTCCGCCGCGAACAGCACGCCCGCGATTGGCGCGGACGGCACGGTCTATGCGTTAGTTAACCCCGGCGACGCGATTCTGGTTGCTCTGAACCCGGCGAACGGCGCGCTCCTGTGGAGCTTCTATCTCGGCGGCGCGGAAGTGCGCTCCTCGCCCGCCATCGGACCCGACGGGCGCATCTATGTGACGAACGGGCAAATCCCCGGCGGCTACCTCTACTGCATCAACCCCGACGGCACGCTCGCGTGGCGGCTCTATCTGGACACGGAGGCGAACAGCACGCCCTGCTTTGGCGCGGACGGCGCGATTTATGTCGGCTCGGCGCGCCACCTCAACGCCATCAACCCCAACGGAACCTTCCGCTGGCGGTT
>CALKLF010000065.1 GCA_937992175.1 uncultured Fimbriimonadales bacterium
GTGAAAACGCCCTCTTTTGGTGCGATGGCGTTCCCCCCATCGTCGTTGTACAGCGTACCTGCAAGGCGACGGCAGGAATGCCGTCGCACCATCCGCGCTTGGCGCGTTTCGGGGACGCTTTAACCTTTGAGGCACTTACGACGGCGTCCCTGCCGTCGTGTCGTGAGATGATATATTTGTTTGAGCGCGACGACGGGAACGCCGTCGTACCGAGCAGATGATTCTTTGCGGGAGGCACTTATCAGCGAGGACGCCGACGCTACAGGAGGTGCAAGCGTAGCGTCGACCTCACCGCTGATTCTTGCGTGTGAAATGACTTGAGCTCATACCCATCGTGAGTTCAAGGAGCGCAGATTATGGCGGGACGCCGCCAATCTGCGCTCCTTGAGCCCTCTCAGTTGGTATTAATTCCGACGACGGCAGCGGGCAATTAGCCCGGCAACGCCTGTCGCCAGCGCAATCAGCGACGCAGGCTCAGGAACCATCGCCAGATCCTGCGTGGGATTGTTGCGGTCGATGCTACGCAGATAGTAGTAGTAGGCGGACTGCCCCGAAGTCGCGCTCAGCAGGCTATTGGCGTACCCCACGATAGTCGCGTTCTGGTTATACTGAAACGATCCCGTGTTGAGATCGTCGGGATTGCCCAGTGAGTGGTCATGCGCAATCTCCCACATGGCGATTCCGAACCCTGCGGCTTTGTTGTTGATATCGGGTCCAACGATGAAACTGCTCTTCTGGTTCAGCAGCGCACCGACGCGACCATACGCCAGCCACAGCTCGTAGGTGTAAGTCGTGCTGAAGTTGATGATATGGTCAAGGTCGACGCAGAACGCTTCGTTTTTGGGCGCAGTGGTGGTGAGGTTAAACACGCCCGCTGTGGTGATGGAAGTGCTGCTGTTGTAGGTAATCTGCACTGTAGATCCTGGCGAGACCGAGTTCAACTGCGCGGTCACTGTGCCCAGAAGCAGCACTTTATCGTTGTTGAACAGGGTCGTATTGGCGAATGCACTGCTCAACAGCGCAGTTGCTAACCCAACCGTTAGAATCCGAACTCCGTATCGGTTCATCATCTCGTATCCTCCTGACCGCAAGCCGCGGTCGAGAGGCGTTTCTGCGCCGATCGTGCCAAATGGCGCGAATCCTGCTGGAGAGGATACGAGGTTTAGATGAAGACTAAAAAATTAACTTGATTCAACCTGCGGTCTCCGATTTTGAAAGGACGAGGTTCCTCGCCTTCGGCTCAGAGCAACAGGTTCACTTTCGCGAAAGCAACTCTGTTGTTCTGAGCGGAGCGAAGGACATCAAACTTCCTCTAGGTAAGATTCTCTACGAACAGTGCGAGTTGTAGGTGTGGATAGCTGTCGCGGCGGCTGGCTGGCGGTTGCCTTAGAGACGGACCTGTCGACGGCGCGGGCGCGGGTCTTCGCCCAGTTCGCTGAGCTGCTGGACGCTTATGCCGACGCGGAGGCAATCGCCGTGGATATGCCCATCGGCTTATGGTGGTCGGATAGGGCGCGCTTGCGCCCCTGCGACGCCCTCGCGCGCAGGCTACTGGGTAAACGCGCCAGCAGCATATTCATCCCGCCCACCCGGGCGATGTTGGACGCCAACTCCTACGCCCCACTCCGCGAGCAGGGATTGAGTGTGCAGGCGTACCACCTGATTCCACGCATCCGCGAGCTGGACGCGCTGATGACGCCCGACCTGCAAGGGCGCGTGTGGGAGTCGCACCCTGAACTGAGCTTCATGGCAATCACGGGCGCGCCGATAGCACTTCCCAAACGCACAACACATGGACAAGCCGCGCGTAGAGACGCCCTGCAATTCGCCCTGAACCTCGACGCCGAGGCGCTGGACGCCCTCTGGCAAGCCTGCAGACCCACAGGCGCGCGTTTCGACGATCTGCTGGACGCCTGCGCCCTCGCATGGAGCGCGCTGCGCCATAATCAGGGTCAATCGCAGCTGTGTCTCGGCGAGCCGCAGCGCGACGAGCGCGGTCTACTGATGGCGATTCGGTACTGACGGGGGTATACTTTCTCTTGCCATGAGCGACTCGCGAAAACTCCGACTTGGCTTGCCCAAGGGTAGTTTACAGGAAGCGACCTTCAGCCTCTTTCGCAAAGCGGGCTGGGACTTCAAAGTGCCCTCAGGACGCTCCTATGAACCGATTTCCGACGACGCGGAGCTGGAGGCGATTCTGTTGCGCCCGCAAGAGATTCCGCTCTATGTGCAGGACGGCGTGCTGGACGCGGGGATTACAGGCTATGACTGGATACAGGACTGCGGCGCACAGGTGCACGAAGTGCTGGAGCTGCAATACTCTAAGAACACGCGCAACCCCATCCGCGTTGTGATTGCCGTCCATAACGACTCGCCCATCCAGAGCGTGGCAGACCTGCAGGACAAACGCATCGCTACCGAGTATGTGCGCCTGACCGAGCGATACCTGCAGCAGCAGGGCGTGCAGGCGCATGTGGAGTTCTCGTGGGGCGCGTGCGAGGTGAAAGTGCCCAATCTCGTGGATGCTATTGTGGTCAACACGGAGACGGGTAGCTCGCTGCGGGCGCACAACCTGAGGATTCTGGAAGTCATCTTACACTCCACCACACGCCTGATTGCGAACCCCGCCGCGTGGCAGGATGCGTTTAAGCGTGATAAAATCGAGAGCATCGCGCTGATGTTGCAGGGCGCGCTGAACGCGGGACGACTCGTCGGGCTGAAAATGAATGTGCATGAGGCAAATCTGGACTCCGTGCTTGCCGAGCTGCCTGCGCTGCGCAAGCCGACGCTCTCCCCACTCAGCGACAAGGGCTGGTATGCGATCGAGACCATCTTAGACGAGGGGCAGGTGCGTGAGATTATCCCCAAACTGCGCAAGGCGGGTGCGGAAGGGCTGGTCGAGTATCCGCTGAACAAGGTGATTCCATAGAAGCTAATCCTCGCTTCCCGTAAAGGATGAGTCGGTTGCGATTCCTCGCTCCGCTCGGAATGACAGTTTTTGTCATTCCGAGCGGAGCGAGGAATCGCAGCCGTTTCCCAGTGTGTTTCCGTAACATTTTTCTGGGGAAGCGCTTATTACGCCGCTTGTGTTTCCGAGCGCTTCCCCGTCGGCTTGCCCCAGCGCGTCAACTTCTCCCAGAGCAGGTCGGGGTTAACGGGTTTGCTGAGGTAGTCGTCCATGCCGCATTCGAGGCACTTTTCGCGGTCGCCTTCGAGGGCGTTGGCGGTGAGCGCGATAATCGGGATATGCAACCCGCGCGGTGCTTCGTAGGCGCGAATGCGTCGTGTGGCTTCGTAGCCGTCCATCTCGGGCATCTGGCAATCCATCAGTACGACATCGAACGGCGCGCGTGAGAGCCATTCCAACGCCTCCCTGCCGTTCCCCGCCACCTCGTACTCCACACCCCACTTGTCCAGAATACGCCGAATCACCTTCTGGTTCACATAGTTGTCTTCAGCGACCAGCACGCGCAGTCCCGTGAGTTCGGTTGGCTCGCTAACGCGCAGCGCCTGCTCCAGCTGCACATGGGCGGGCGGCTCGGAAACAGGCAGCGTCAGTTCGAACCAGAACCGCGCCCCGTTGCCGACCTCGCTCTCCACCCCTATCTGCCCGCCTATCAGCTCCACCAGCTTGCGCGAAATCGCCAGCCCCAGCCCTGTGCCGCCGTACTTGCGCGTGGTGGAGCCGTCCGCCTGACGGAACGGCTCAAAAATCTGCTCTTGCTTTTCGGGTGGGATGCCGATGCCCGTATCCTGCACCTCGAAGCGGAGGCGGCGTGTCTCGGTGCCCGAATCGAGGCAGATAACCCGCGCCACCACCTCGCCCTGCTCGGTGAATTTAATCGCGTTGCTCAGCAGATTGAGCAGAACCTGACGCAGGCGAGTTGGGTCGACAGACACATAGAGTTCCGTGTCGGGGGGCAGCTCCTCGCGCAGCAGCAGCCCTTTCAGTCGCGCCTGGGGACGGACGATGTCGCAGGTCTCGCGCAACAGACTCTTCAGGTCGGTCGGCGTGCGCTCCAGTTTCATCTGCCCCGCCTCGATCTTGGCGAGGTGCAGGATGTCATTGAGAATCTCCAGGAGATGCTTCGCGCTGGTCTCGGCGGTGTGGAGCAGGTCGCGTTGCTCGTCATTGAGGGGCGTATCGCGCAGCAGGTTCAGCATGCCCAGCACGCCGTTCATGGGGGTACGGATTTCGTGGCTCATGTTGGCGAGGAACTCGGAGCGCGCCTGGGCGAGCCGCTCCGCCTCCTGTTTGGCTTCGGTCAGGGCGCGGCGCGACTGTTCGTTTATGAGCGCCATCGTCAGCAGTTCGCCCAGCTGAGTCAGGAACGCCTCTTGCCACACGCTCGCGTTGTGGGGCATCGAACGACACGCCTGACAGACAACGATAGCGAGTCCGAACGAGCGCCCCATCCAGCGGAGGGGAATCTGGTAGGCATACTGTTCGCCGTTCAGTTGTAAACGCATTGGTTGGGGGCGGTTGGCGTTCCATTCGGCGGCGATGAGCGTCGCCCAGCCGCGCTGGAGGTAGTCCCGAAGCGCGCCGCCCGCATGGAGCAGACGCAGTGTTTCGCCATCGCGCTCCCACACTGCCAGCGTCGCCTCTGCGCTGAACGCACCATATTCGGCTATCGCGAGGCGCGCTGCTTCCAGACGCTCCGTGATGGGCGACTCGCTCTGCAGAATGACCGCAACGCGCGTCAGCAGCTGCTGCATCTCCGCCCGCTTCGCCGCCGTCTGCTCCTGCAGCACCTGCTCGGTGATGTCATACTGAATACTGCAATAGCCCAGCAGCTTGCCGTTTTCGTCGGAAATCGGCGCGATGACCGTCTCCGCCCAGTAGTGAGTCTGCGGACTGAACTCCACGCCGTTTTCAGGCGTCTTTTGAGGAACACCCTTCCGGCGATTCAGAAGCCTGCCCCTGAACTGCTCGCCACGCTTCAAGGTCGCGTACAGCTCGGTGTAAAACGATTTGGGCATCATCCCACTTTTAAGGATGTTCGGGCGTTGCCCAACGACTTCCTCTGGCGCGTAGCCTGTGAGCTGGGTGAAGGCAGAGTTGACATACTGAATAGTGAAGTTAGGGTCTGTAAGCAGCACTGCCGCGGGCGAGGATTCGATGGCGCGTTGCAAGCGAAGAAGTTGTTCGTGCTGCAGTTTCACGGTCTCATAGGCGCGACAGTTCACACGAGAGAGCAAATAGCCAATTACCCCCACCACACCCAACGCAATCAGCAGTGCTTGCAGATACAGCGCAGGCGTGAGCGTCAGCCCCATCCCCCAACGCAGCGCCAGCAGCTGCAACACAAAAACCGCCACGAAGGGGCGCGTCAGGCTACACAGCGTCCCGATAAACGGTTTATAGCAGCGCATCATCTCGCCTTAGAAGGTTATTCCATACCGTATTGTATTTCGCACAATAACTAAAAATCTGCCCCCAGCGCGCCGACAGGCTGCCCCAGCTGCCCGAAGCCGTATCGGGAGAAGCTCGGCAACGCCTTGAGCCGAATAAACACCTGCAGCCCCGTATCGCGCCGAAAGCCGAACGGGTTTTCGATGTAGCGCACCTCCAGCTCGGCGCAGTGCAGGTCGTACACCCAGAGCGCCTGCCTCGACTCGAGGCGGTTCAGGTAGCCGTTATACTGCGTGAGGAACGAGATTCGCGAGCGTCCCCACTTGAGGGCGTCCACTCGCAGGAACAGGCTTCCCCAGCGGGCGCGTTCGGGGTTGTAGCGCGCGGCGAGCGCGAGGCGCGAGTCGCCAAACCGCCACTGCAGGTCGGTCTGCAGGTTGCGCCAGCGTTCGCGATTGGGGTCGTAGCTCAGCTGCGTGCGCCAGCGAAGCCACTCCGCGGGCTGATACTCCAGATTCAGGTTCAGCAAGCTCCACGGGTCGCGCCCTGCGTCGGAAGCGCGCAGGTCATAGCTACTCTGCGCCGCGAGGCTCCAGCCCCCGCCGAGTCCCCACCCTAGCTCGCCGCTGAGCAGGTTGTAAAAGCCCGCCCGGTCAAGTCCGAGCGGGCTATAGCCGTAGGGGCGCAGGTAGTTCCAGCGCAGGTTCAGGCTGAGCCGCTCGCTCAGGGGTAGGCGTTGCTCTAGCGTGGACTGTAGCAGGTACTGCGCGGTGTCGTCGCTGTAGAAGGTCTGGCGGAAGCGGTAGCTCCAGAGGGTGGTGGGGCGCGTCGCGCGCTCGCGGGCAAAGTCGCCTGTGCGCCCCTGCCATTCGAAAGCGTACCGCTCGCGCGTGATGCGGGTCTGGAACCCCTCGGCGAAGCGCCCGACGCTCAGGCGCAGTTGCGAGTCGGGCAGAGGCAAGCGCAGGCTCCGCGCCGACGCCGTCAAACTCAGTTCAGGCAATCGTTCCAGCCCGCCGAACACGGTTGTCTCGCCGACAGGAACGAACCGCTCAAAGTCCAGCCGCAGGTTCATCTCGCGCTCCATGTCGTAGCGCAGGTTCGTGCGTAAGTTCCACTGCCGATTGCCTGTGCGACTCCCGATGAACCGATTCTCGAACTCCAGATACTCGCCCGACAGGTTGGTCTGCAGGCGTCCGAGCGAGCGCGTATCCTGCAGGTTCAGCGTGCGGCTGGCGTTTTCGAACGCGCCTGTGCGGTTGCGGCTTTCCGAGAGGCTCAGGCGCGTCTGCCCCGTACGGGCAGGCAGTGTCCAGTCTGTGCGCACGTTCCACGCCGTGTTGTCGCTGAACAGGAGGTAGCTGTTCTGTCGGTAGTCGGCGTTCCAGCGCGTCTGAATCGCGCCGAGGTTCTGTCCATGTTGCCAGCGTCCTGTAATCGAGTTGGCGCGTTGGCGCAGGTCGCGCAGCAGGTAGAGGTTCAGGTCGCCCCGCGCGTAGTTCTGCTGCAGGTTCACGCCCAGCCCGCGCTTTTGAATCAGGTCGAATCGCGCGTTGCCGAGCGCGCCCTGAGCCAGCAGGTAGGCGACGGCGTAGCGGAGGTAGAACCCCTCCTCTTCCGAGAACCCTGCGTCAGGCAGGGGGGAGGTGTCATCGTCGCGCAACGGCACGGCGACATAGGGCAAGGTCAGCACCGTGCGCCCCAGAATGCGCAGGCGCACCTTGCGCAGAATTGCGCGGTCGCCTGCGGTCGCGTCCAGCGTCTCCGCGCTCCAGTGGAAGTGGGGGTGGTCTAAGCCACAGGTGGTGGCGCGGCACTGCTCGGCATGGACGCGGTTCTCCGCGCCGTCCAGCCGCGCGCCCTGCAGGTAGAGGCTCTCCAGCAGGCGATTCTCGGTGAAGGCGGGTTTGAGTTCGGCGCGTCCATCGAGCAGCATCCAGCGTCGCTCGCGCGTGTTGAGAAAGAGTTCCGCGCCCTGCGCCAGCAGGTTCTCGCTGCGCAGGCGCACGCCGTCGAAGAAGCGATACTCGGCTTTGCGGGGATAGCCGAGAAAGCGCGTTCCCTCCAGAAAGTATTCGCGCCAGCGGGCGGTGATTGCCTCGCCCTGCGCCGTGTCGGACGCGCTGTCGTAGCGCAGCGCGCCTTTGGTCTCGAACTCGACGGGTTCCCCTTGCGGTTGCCCGAACGCCGCGATTGCTGTCAGAACCGCCGTCGCCAGCCCTGCCGCCCGCACGCGCGGATTGTACCTGACATAGGCGCACGCGGGGCGTCAGTACCCCTGTCTCGCTCGTATCCGGCAGATACCTCTCAGCCTTCCGTAAAACACACTCCCTCTCCCCTGCACCAGAGAGAGGGCAAGGGAGTGAGGTCTAACAACCCTGCCCAAACAAGTCGGACACACTGTATGCTCTACTCCAATCATAGCCAGGTAATCTACCAAAATATTGTGTGTATCCGTTCTCCCAACGAATTGCTTCAATGGAGTTCCATCCAACTATTATCTGAATTTTGCCATTTGGAACGCCCATTTGCCCGAAATTCGGGGCAAATTCGCGGCAATCCTGTCCCAACGCCACGAATAACTCCCGATGCGTCGGGGAACCGCTCCATCAGGTAACCTATCCTTCGATGCAACTGTTCACACGCAACGAACTGCGCGAGGCTATCTGGCAAGGCCCTGACCGTCTGAGCGGCGAGCTGTGTTTTCGGGGCACGCGCGTGCCCGTGCGCGGGCTGTTTGAGTATCTGGCTTTAGGCGCGCCCCTGAGCGAGTTTTCTGGAGGCGTTTCCCAGCATATCGGCGTAGCAGGTAGACAACTTACTGCGGGTGGCGGAGCGCTTGCTGATGAATGCCATAGGGACTAATCAAGAAACACCACCTCGAAACCTTCCAGCCTCTGCAACACCTCGAAGTGTCAATCCCGCGTCAGTAGCGGCAAGCGATACGCCACCGCAAACGCGGCAATCCAAACATCATTCTCAGGAAGAGGCGTTCCCTGCCGCCGCAGGAACTGCTTGATCTGCGCATACGCTTGCTGAACCGCCCGCCCCAGCGCCAAAAGTCGGTATCCGCTCACCATCGTCGTGATCACCTGCTGTTGATACTCAGGGCGCACGGACACCAAAGCGCCATAGTAGAGTTCTCCCATCGTGATTCCACGCAGGTAAAAGCGCGCCTGCTTGCCGAACTGCGCTTTCAGATCCAGTCGCCCGCGCAGAATCTCCGCCGCGGCGCTTGTGTCCAGCAGATACTTACCAGCTTTCGGGATCGACGCGCTCGCTCCTTGACTTTGGGTGACAGCGACAAAGTGCAGCGGGGACAGGAAATCTGCGTGATTGGCTCGCCGCTGGGCGCGTTGGAAGGCTCGGTGACAACAGGCGTTGTGAGCGCGGTGCGTACCATAGGACGCTTCCGAATAATTCAAATCTCTGCGCCCATTTCGCAGGGCAACAGCGGCTCGCCCGTGCTGAACCGCCGCGGCGAGGTCATCGGCATCGCCAGTAGGAGCATTGTAGCAGGGCAGAACCTGAACCTTGCTGTGCCTGTAAATTACCTGAAGCGACTGCGTGCAGGTCAAGCGGTTACCCCCGCCCCCGCTGCGCCCTCCCCGAATAGCGCGAACGAATTGCCCCACAAGAACTGAGCGGAATCGTTGTCAGCGACGCCGAAGAACTGGTGGAGGCGATCCACGACCCATCCAAACTCATCGCCGAAGGAAATACCTGTGAAGGAAACCTGAGTTGCGGAATCTTCTTGACAGGAAGCGCGTCTGGCGAAATCCACCGCAACGTCTGCCGAAACAATTTGCACGGAGTGTACATTGAGAAGAACGCCACTCCAACGGTCTACGACGATAACCGTTGGGAGAATAATCGCCAGTGGAACTATTGGCATTAGTAGTACAGCAGGTGGGATTTTTAGAGGCTGTCTAAGCCAGTGTAAATACTTGACTTTTACCATACCTCTAAGGTATACTACCAACGCGCTGTAAGCGGAGCGATAAGAAAGATGCCAGCAGAAAGCCAATTCTGACACACATCGGATGTGATTGAGTCGATCAGCACCTGATGGAGTCTATGATTGACCTGTCATAGTATGACAAGAGGGGGAGTGAACATCTAATCCCCACTCAGCAGGAACTCTCCCCGCCCCACCGAACCTACCCGTGTGATGACCACGCGCGTGGCTTGGTTGGGGCTACTGATATTTAACTGCGCCCTTGCGTTCGGGCAGCAGAAACTGGATGTGGCGAAAGTGCAGGCGCGCTATCGGACGCTGATTGGCAACATCTCCGAAGCGCGACTGGCAGAGACGGTGCGCTGGATGGCGGCGCAAGGTTCCCGCGTGGCGGGCTACCCCGGTGCCGACCGCGCCTCCGATTACATCGAGCAGCAGTTCCGCGCCATCGGACTGCAAAATGTGCAGCGCGAGCCGTTCCCCATCACTGTGCCTGTGGATGAGGGGGCGAGTCTGGAGTTGTTGCCCTCGCCCCCCAGCCCCCTCTCCCGCGGCGCGGGAGAGGGGGAGCCAAACTCCCCTCTCCCACT
>CALKLF010000066.1 GCA_937992175.1 uncultured Fimbriimonadales bacterium
GCGGTCGTAGGGCTGGTACTCGGCGAGACCGTTTTTGCTCAGCACGCGGGTGATGGCGGCGGTGAGCGTCGTTTTGCCGTGGTCGACGTGTCCGATGGTGCCGATGTTGACATGCGGTTTCGTGCGTTCAAATTTCTGTCGTGCCATAGTTCTCTCCTCCTATGCTCGTGTAGGTTGGAGCGCGTTTTTGCGCTCGATGATGCTCTGCGCGACCTGCGCGGGCGCTTCCTCGTAGTGCGAGGGGTGCATAGTGTAGGTAGCGCGTCCCTGCGTCAACGATCGCAAAGTGGTGGCGTAGCCGAACATTTCGGCGAGGGGCACAACGGCTTTGATGACCTGCGTGCCGCCGACGCCCGGCTCAATCATTTCGATGCGCGCGCGGCGCGAGTTCAAGTCGCCAATCACATCGCCGACATGGTTGTCGGGCGTGGTGACCTCCAGCTCCATGTACGGCTCCAGAATCACGGGCTTGGCGCGTTGCACCGCCTCTTTGAAGGCGATGGATCCCGCGATTTTGAACGCCATCTCGCTGGAGTCGACCTCGTGGAAGGAGCCATCAACGAGTCGGATTTTCACATCCACAACGGGATAGCCCGCCAGCACGCCCGAATCGGCGGCTTCGCGAATGCCCGATTCGACGGCGGGGATGAACTCGCGCGGAATCGCGCCGCCGACGATTTTATTCTCAAACTGGATGCCCGAATTCTGCTCGCCCGGCTCGATTTCGATGACGCAGTGCCCGTACTGGCCGCGTCCACCCGACTGGCGCACGAACTTGCCTTCGGCTTTGGCGGGGGTGCGGATGGTCTCTTTGTACGCGACCTGCGGGCGTCCCTGATTCGCCTCCACCTTGAACTCGCGGTAGAGGCGATCGAGAATAATCTCCAGGTGCAGCTCGCCCATGCCCGAGATGATGGTCTGCCCCGTCTCGTGGTCGGTGGAGATTCGGAAGGTGGGGTCTTCTGCCGCCAGTCGCTGGAGCGCGTTGGCGAGTTTGTCCTGGTCGGCTTTGGTCTTGGGCTCGATAGCCAGCGAGATCACGGGTTCGGGGAACTGCGGCGGCTCCAGCAGGATGGGGTGGTTCGGGTCGCACAGCGTGTCACCTGTGGTGGTCTGCTGGAAGCCGATAATGCCGATGATGTCGCCCGTGAACGCCTCTTCGATGTCCTCGCGGCGGTTGGCGTGCATCTGCAGAATGCGCCCGATGCGCTCGCGCGTGTCTTTCGTGGCGTTGTAGATATAGGAGCCTTTGGTAATCTTGCCCGAATAGACGCGCACATAGGTCAGCTTGCCCACAAACGGGTCGTTTTGAATCTTGAACGCGAGGGCGCACACGGGTTCGTCGTCGGACGGGAGCCGTTCGATTTCCTCGTGGGTGTCGGGATGGACGCCTTTCACCGCACCGATGTCGATGGGCGAGGGCAGATAGTCCACGACGGCGTCCAGCAGCAATTGCACGCCCTTATTTTTGTAAGCGGAGCCGCACAGCACGGGCACGAGTTTGAACTGAAGCGTGCCCTTGCGGAGGGCGCGCTTGAGCTCCTCGTTGCTGATTTCGCCGCCTTCCAGATACCGCTCCATCAGCTCGTCGTCCATCTCGACGGCGGCTTCGATCATTTTTTCGCGCCACTCCTGAGCCTGCATAAGCAGCGAGTCGGGAATGGCGCGATATTCGTACTGGTTGCCTTTTTCGTCGAGCCAGTAGACCGCCTGCATCGAGACGAGGTCGACGACGCCCTGAAAGTTCTCCTCTTGCCCGATGGGGATTTGCACGGGCACGGCGTTGGTGTTGAGGCGTTCGCGAATGCGCTCCACCACGCGGAAGAAGTCCGCCCCGACGCGATCCATTTTATTGATGAAGGCGATTCGGGGCACTTTGTAGCGGTTCGCCTGTCGCCAAACGGTTTCGGATTGAGGCTGCACGCCGCCCACCGCGCAGAAGATGGCGACAGCGCCGTCGAGTACGCGCATCGAGCGTTCGACTTCCACAGTGAAGTCCACATGTCCAGGGGTGTCGATGATGTTAATGCGATGCTCTTTCCAGAAGCAGGTGGTGGCGGCGGAGGTGATGGTGATGCCGCGCTCCTGCTCTTGCTCCATCCAGTCCATCGTGGCGGATCCTTCGTGAACCTCGCCGACGCGATGGATGCGCCCTGTGTAGTACAGGATGCGCTCGGTCGTGGTCGTCTTCCCGGCGTCGATATGCGCCGCGATGCCGATATTGCGCGTCTTCTCTAACGGGTGCTGTCGCGCCATGATATTTACCTCCTTACCATCGATAGTGGGCGAACGCACGGTTCGCTTCCGCCATACGGTGGGTGTCTTCGCGTTTTTTGTAGGCGCCGCCTGTTTTGTTGTAGGCGTCGATAATCTCTTGCGCTAGGCGTTCGTGGGCGGGTCGTCCCGATTTCTTGCGTTGTAGCGAGGTCACAATCCAGCGGATGGCGAGCGAGCGGCGGCGTTCGGCGCGCACTTCCATCGGCACCTGGTAGGTCTGTCCGCCCACACGGCGCGGGCGCACTTCGACCTGGGGCGCGACATTTTCGATGGCTTGCTCGAACACCTCCATCGCCGGCTTGCCGGTTTTCTGTTCTACGAGTTGCATGGCGTCGTAGAAGATGCGTTCGGCGACGGCTTTCTTGCCGCCCTTCATCATGCGGTTGATAAAGCGGGCGACCAGCTCGCTATCGTAGACGGGATCGGGCAACACAACGCGCTTCGGAACGGGTCCCTTGCGTGGCATAGCGTTTCTTCCTCCTGATTATTTCTTAGCGGCTTTGGGGCGTTTGGAGCCGTATTTCGAGCGTCCTTGCATGCGGCGATCCTGGTTGCGCGTGGTGGGCTGGTTTTCGACGCCAGCGCAATCCAGCGTGCCGCGAATGATGTGGTAGCGCACGCCGGGCAGGTCTTTCACGCGCCCGCCGCGCACCAGCACGACCGAGTGTTCCTGCAGGTTGTGCCCGATGCCGGGAATGTACGCCGTGATTTCGACGCCGTTGGTCAAGCGCACGCGGGCGACTTTCCGCAGCGCGGAGTTCGGCTTCTTCGGCGTCATCGTGCGGACAATCGTGCAGACGCCCCGCCGCTGCGGGCACGCCTGCAGCGCGGGCGACTTCGTCTTCCGTATCTTCGGCTTGCGCCCCTTGCGTACTAACTGATTAATTGTCGGCATACATGCGCCTCCACTCGCTGGAGCGTAAAAGAAAGCCTCTCGCACGCGGGGTGGAGAGGCTCCGTGCGCCTTGCGAGGCGCGTTTCAGGTTGACTCACAACGCCGCTTGCGGCGTCGTTTTCCGTACCTCATCCCGCGTGCTAAGTCACGCTCTTGTATGGCGCGGTTCATAGTTAGGAATGAACCTCCAGCGTTGCCGTGAATGGCTACGCCCCAGCGGGCTATATTATAACCGATTGTATTCAAAAAAGTCAAGGGGGTAGTCGGACTGGCATGGACGGTGTTCACAGCTACCTGCAGGCAGCATTTGAACTGGATACTGCTTACTTTCTCTTGATCCCTTTGCAGACGCATGCGATGGGGTCTGATAGGCAAGCGTGCATCCTCCAGAGAATGCTCGGTTCAAACCCTTGAAATTCCGGCTCTCGACAGGTATAATATCCTTTCGCTGAGGTCGAGAGGTATGCCAACCACTGCATGGATAGAGAAGGCGAAGAAGAAGCCGAAGTTCAAGGTGCGTCGGGTGAACCGATGTAGCATCTGTGGTCGCTCGCGCGGCTACATTCGCTACTTCGGGCTGTGCCGAATCTGCCTGCGCGAGCAGGCACATAAAGGCGTGTTGCCCGGCGTGCGCAAATCGAGCTGGTAAGGAGGCGCATTAGCAATGATGACGGACCCGATTGCGGATATGCTCACCCGCATCCGAAACGGCGCGCAGGCGCGGAAAGAGAGCGTGGAGATTCCCGGCTCCCGCCTGAAAGCGCAAATCGCAGACCTATTAAAGAAAGAAGGCTTTATCCGAGACTATGAGGTGAAACAGAACGGCGTGCGCTCGACGCTGGTGGTGCATCTGAAATACACTCCGAGCGGCGAGTCGGTCATCCAGCACATCGAGCGCGTAAGCAAGCCGGGACGACGCATCTACGCCCCGGTGGAGGAGCTGCGTCCCGTCAAGCGCGGGCTGGGCACAGCGATTGTCTCCACCTCGCAGGGGCTGCTGCCCGACCGCGAGTGCCGCAAACGGCGCATCGGCGGCGAGGTCATCTGCATCGTCTGGTAAGGAGGGTTCCCATGTCGCGAATTGGAAAGCAACCGATTCCTATCCCGAACGGCGTGGACATTCAGGTGGACGGCAACACGGTGCGCGTCAAGGGTCCGAAGGGCGAACTGACCCATCAACTGCCCGAAGAAATCAAGCTGGAGCGCGAGAACGGAACGCTTTATGTAAAGCGTAAGAACGACGAACGGTTCGCCCGCTCCCAGCACGGGCTGCAGCGCACGCTGATTGCGAACATGGTCAAAGGCGTCTCGGAGGGCTTCGAGAAGACGCTGGAGATTGTCGGCGTGGGCTACCGCGCGCAGATGGAAGGTAGCACCCTCGTGCTGCAGGTGGGCTATTCGCACCCGGTGCGCGTCGAGCCGTTCCCGGGCATCACGCTGGCGGTGGAGCAGGATCCGCAGACCCGCGCCACACTGATTAAAGTGCGCGGTACCGACAAGCAGCTTGTAGGGCAGCAGGCGGCGAATATCCGCGCTGTGCGCCCGCCTGACCCCTATAAAGGGAAGGGACTGCGCTATCAGGGCGAGACGCTTCGCCTAAAGCCTGGCAAGCAGCAGGCAGGTAAAGGCAAGAAGTAAGAGGTGACCGGTTATGAAGAAGACACCGCGTGAGAAACGCATTACCCGCCACAAGCGCATTCGGCGTAAGGTGTTCGGCTCGCCTGAACGCCCGCGTCTGTGCGTGTATCGGAGCGTCCATCATATGCACGCACAGATTATCGACGATGTCGCAGGGCATACGCTGGTCTCCGCCTCCACGACGGAGCCTGTCCTGCGCAACGAACTGAAAAGCACCGGCAACAGGGAGGCGGCCGCCGCCGTCGGACGCCTGATTGCGCAGCGCGCCCTCGAAAAAGGCATCACGCAGGTCGTGTTCGACCGCGGCGGATTCCTCTATCACGGGCGCGTCGCCGCCGTCGCCGACGCCGCGCGCGAGGCGGGGCTGAAGTTTTAGGAGGTTTCCATTATGCGAAGAAAGCGACATAGCTATATCAACCCCGACCAGTTGAACCTGCATGTGGAGCGCGTGATTCACACGAACCGCGTCTCCAAGACGCACAAGGGCGGGCGCACGCTCAGCTTTCAGGTAATGGTGGTGGTGGGCGACACGAACGGGCATGTGGGCGTCGGACTGGGCAAGGCGCGACAGGTGCCTGACGCGATTCGCAAAGCGATTGAGGCGGCGCGGCGCAACCTGGTCTATGTCCCCCGCGTGGGCACGACCATCCCGCACGAGGTGGAGATCGAGTACGGCTCCACGCGCCTGGTGCTGAAGCCTGCCTCGCCCGGAACGGGCATCGTGGCGGGCAGCTCGGTGCGCGCCCTGCTCGAAGCGGCGGGCGTGAGCGATGTGCTGGCGAAGCTCGTCGGCTCGCGCAACCCCATCAACGCCGCATGGGCGACTATGGAAGCCTTCCGCTCGATGCACACGCCTGAAGAAATCGCCCAGCTGCGCGGCATGCCCCTCAAAACGCTTACCCCGTGGTATGTGCGCAAGTTCAAAGAGGCTGTGGAGGCGTAAACGATGTTGAAAATCACGCTCAAACGAAGCCCCATTGGCTATTCTGAAAGCCAGAAACGCACAGTACGCGCCCTCGGTCTGCGTAAGCTCAACCAGACCGTGTACCACCGCGACGAGCCGAACATTCGCGGCATGATTGCGAAAGTGGCGCACCTCGTGCAGGTGGAGACCGTTGCAGAAGAGGAGGCGAAAACAAAATGATCGAATTACACACGCTCAAACCTGAGCCGGGGAGCAAGAAGCGGCGCAAGCGCGTCGGGCGGGGCATCGGCTCCGGACACGGCAAGACCGCCACGCGCGGCACAAAGGGGCAAAAAGCACGCGACACCATTCCTGCTCGCTTCGAAGGCGGTCAGACCCCTATCCATCGCCGCCTGCCCGTGCGCGTCGGGTTCCGCAATGTGAACCGCGTGGAGTACGCCGTGATTAATGTGAAAACGCTTGCCGAGCGGTTCCAAGCGAACGATACCGTAACGCCCGAACTGCTCAAAGAGCGGCGCATCCTGCGCAAACTCAAAGACGGCGTGAAGGTGCTGGGCGTCGGCGAGATTAACTTCCCGCTGACCGTCCACGCCCACGCGATTAGCGAGAGCGCCCGCGCCAAGATTGAAGCGGCGGGCGGAACCGTGCAGCTCATCGAAAAGTGAGGTCGCCATGCTCAGCGTGAACTTCGTCAGTGCGTTGCAGAGCGCGTTCAAAATCCCGGAGCTGCGCGCGCGCATCCTCTTCGTGTTCGCGATGTTCACGGTCTACGCCGTCGGATTGCATATCCCCATCCCGGGCGTCGACCGTGAGCAGCTTGCACGACTGTTCGAAGACCAGCAACTGCTGGAGTTCCTGAACATGTTCACCGGGGGCGCGCTGCGTAAGCTCACAATCCTCGCGCTGGGGCTGAACCCCTACATCACGGCGTCGATTATCATGCAGATTTTCTCGTATGCCGACCCGAAGATGCGCGAGGCGATGCGCGAGGAGGCAGGGCGACGCCAGATGCAGCAACGCACCCGCCTGCTGACGATTGCGATTGCGCTGGTGCAGGCGATTGGCTTGATTGCCACCTTCCGCTCGGCGGGCGCGCTGGAGCTGACAGGCATCCAGTATGTGCAGGTGGTGATTGCGTGGACGGCGGGCGCGATGTTCCTGCTGTGGCTGGGCGAGCAGATTACCGAGAAGGGGCTGGGCAACGGCGTCTCACTGATGATTTTCGCCAGCATCGTCGCCAGCATGCCCTATCAGGTCTCGCGCACCTATGAAGCAGTGCGCGACGGCGCGATTGGCTTCGGGCAGATTCTGCTGCTGCTGGCAATCTTCGTGGCGACGGTGTGGGGCATCGTCTATGTGACGACCTCGCAGCGACGCATCCCCATTCAGCACATGCGCCGCATCGTCGGACGCAGGCAAACGATGGGTGGCACTTCGTACCTGCCCATCCCCGTCAACGCCGCAGGCGTGATCCCGATTATCTTTGCCGTGTCGTTGCAGCTACTGCCCGCCACCTTGCTGCAAATGATTCCTTACAATCGCGACGATCCGGGTCCCCTAGTGGGCTTTCTCGTGCGGATGGTGGAGCTACTGACGCCAGGCGGCGGCGTGATTGGCTCCATTCTCTATGCGGGGTTGATTTTCCTGTTTACCTACTTCTATGTGTCGGTGGTGTTCAACACCGACGAGATTGCCGAGAACCTGAAGCGTCAGGGCGCGTTTATTCAGGGCGTGCGCCCAGGCAAACCGACCTCCGACTACCTGAACGATGTGCTGACGCGCATCACCTTCGCAGGCGCAGCGTTCCTCTCGTTCATCGCGCTGATGCAATACTGGGTTCCCACGATTACGCGCATTGACACGCTTACCATCGTGGGAGGCACCTCGCTGCTAATTCTGGTCGGTGTGGCGATTGACTTCTCGCGGCAGCTGCAGGCGCAACTGGCGATGCGTCAGTACGACGAACTGATGACCAGTAAATACTGAACGCGATGCGACTGGTGTTTCTGGGCGCGCCCGGCGCAGGCAAAGGCACGCAGGCGAAACGGCTGGAAGCCGAGAAAGGCTGGACGGTCGTGGCGACGGGCGACCTGCTCCGCGCCGCCATCGCCCAAAACACTCCACTGGGGCAACAGGCGCAGGCGTATATCCAGCGCGGCGAACTCGTGCCCGACCCCCTCGTGAACCAGGTGGTCGCCGAACGGCTCGCCACGCTCGAATCGTTCATTCTGGACGGCTACCCGCGCAACCTCACGCAGGCGGAGATGCTGGAAAGCATCCTCGCGAAGCCCCTCGACGCCGTGATTTACTTCGAAATCGGCGAAGACACACTGATTGAACGGCTGGGCGGGCGGCGCGTCTGCCCCCAGTGCAACGCCGTGTATCACATTACGGCGAACCCCAGCAAAGCGGGCGATCGGTGCGAACACTGCGGCGCGGAACTCATCATCCGCGAGGACGACAAGCCCGAAACCATCCGCAAACGCTTTCAGGTGTTTCGGGAGCAGACCGCGCCGCTGATTGAGTATTACCGTCAGTGCGGGCTATTGCGCACGGTGAACGCCGACGCGACGCCCGACGAGGTGTATCAGCAACTGTTGAGCGTGCTATGAAAATTTATCTCAAGAACCAGCAACAAATCGAACGCATTCGCAAGGCGGGGCGTATCGCCGCGCGCGTGCTGCGCACCTGCGCCGAAGCGATTGAACCCAACCGCACTGTCGATATCGAACTCGACCAGATTGCCGAGCGGATGGTGCTGGAGATGGGCGGCTTCCCCGCGTTCAAGGGCTACCGCCTGTATCCAAGCGTGCTATGCGTCTCCATCAACGAAGAGGTCGTGCATGGTTTGCCGTCGGGCAGAGTGCTGCGCTCTGGCGACATCGTGACGCTCGATATCGGCGTCTACTACGAGGGCTACTGTTGCGACACGGCGATTACCGTGATTGTGGGGCACACGGACTACCAGCGCAAAAGGCTCGTGCGTGTGACGGAAGAGGCGCTGCACAAAGCGCTTGAAGTTGCCCGCGCGGGCAATACGACGGGTGACATCGGCGCGGCGGCGCAACGGCACGCCGAAGCGTTCGGCTTCAAATCCGCCAAAAACCTCGCGGGGCACGGCGTGGGCAGGTTCGTGCATGAGATGCCCGACATCCCCAACATCGCCGAGCCGGGCACGGGCGTCGAACTTAAGCCCGGTATGGTGCTTGCCATCGAGCCGATGATTGTGATGGGCGAGCCAGAAGTGGAAATCGCCGAGAACGATTGGGCAATCATCACGCGCGACCGCAAGCCCGCCGCCCACTTTGAACATACCGTTGTGATTACCGAAAACGGGGCGGATGTGTTGACGGTGGAGTGAAATCCGCCGTTGAGGCGTTCTTGCAACCATTGTGAAAAGGCAGGGAATTCGTCGCACGGGGCGAATTGCTGCGCTGGAGGCAACCCTACTATGAAGGTCGTGGCTATCTTACCGCCGTCGGAACAGGTGCAGGCGCAGGTTGCGATGGTGCGGGCGCTCTTCTCGGGACACACGGTGGAACTCGCTACCGACGCCGAACAGCTCGCGCCGCATCTCCCCGACGCTGAGGTGTTGATTTCCACCGCGTTCACGCCGCTCACACGCGAGATGTTGCAACAAGCGGCGCGCGTGCGCTTCATTCAAGTGGCTGGTGTGGGCGTCGACCATGTGGATATCGATGCGGCGCGGGAACTGGGGATTACAGTCGCCGCCGTCACGGGCGCGAACACGGTCAGCGTCGCTGAGCATGTGGTCATGGTCGCTCTGGCGCTGATGAAAGGGTTGATCCCCGCGCATACTATGCTTGCCCACGGGCAGTGGTCGTTGCCGTACTGGATTGCGCACGCCCGTGATATCCAGGGCAAAACGGTCGGGATTATCGGGATGGGGCGCATCGGGCGTGAGGTCGCCGCGCGCCTGCTGCCGTTCGGCGTGACCACTTTCTATTACGATGTGAACCCCCTCGCGCCTGAACAGGAGGAACAACTCGGCGTGACCTATCTGGAGCTGGATACGCTGCTGCCCGAGTGCGATCTTGTTACGCTGCATATGCCTCTCACCCCGGGAACGCGCGGCTTGTTCAGCCGCGACCGTTTGTTTGCGATGAAGCAGGGCGCGTTCTTGATCAACACCGCGCGTGCGGAGCTGGTGGATGAAGCTGCGCTGGTGGAGGCGCTAAAGGGTCACTTAGGCGGCGCGGCGATAGATGTGTTCTCGCCAGAACCGCCGCCTGCCGACCACCCGTTGCTGAAGTTGCCGAATGTGATACTCACGCCGCATGGCGCGGGCGTCACGCAGGAGGCGCAGCAGCGCATCGCCCAAGGGGTTATTCAGAATGTGCTGCGTTTCCTGGAGGGCAGACCGCTTGCGGATGTGGTCGTGCAGGGGACGCGCTGAACTCGTCGACAGGGGACTGCACCTGTGAGAGTCATCGTGACCACCGACGGGATCATACCTATTCCGTCGTGCTGTAGGCGCGTACCACTGAACCTGCTCCCAGCACGGCGTCGCGCAGGCGTACACGCGGCTCAATCACGCACTCGTCGTCGATGACGCAGTCTATTAGATGGCAGCCGTCGCCGATTTGCACGCGCTCGCCCACGATACAGCCGTGCAGGATGCT
>CALKLF010000067.1 GCA_937992175.1 uncultured Fimbriimonadales bacterium
CGCTCGGAATGACAACGGTTGTCATTCCGAGCGGAGCGAGGAATCTCTTTCAGTATGATTCTTTGTGGGAAAGGCTTACCTTTGACGCTTGAGCGACACGCTCAAGCCACGGGGTTGGGTATACTCTGAACATCGCGCGACGCCGCGCGTCAAAAACTTTACACAGGGAGGTCTAACGATGCAGAAGCGCAACCGTTTCTGGTGGATTGTTCCGTTCACCATCGGGATTCTGTTGTGGGGCGTCTGGAGTGTGGTGTTTTCCTCCACGCCTCTGAAAGAAGGTTCGAAAGCCCCCGATTTCACACTCACAGGCAGCGACGGCGCTACCTATCGCCTGAGCGACCTGCAAGGCAAGCGCGTCGTGCTGATGTTCTACCCGAAATCGAATACTCCTGGCTGCACCGCGCAGAACTGCGCCGTGCGCGACCAGTACGAGAAACTCAGCCAGCACGCAGTCGTGTTCGGTATCAGCGTCGATTCGCCTGAAACGCAGGCGAACTTCGCCAAGCAGCACAATCTGAAGCACATCGTGCTGGCAGATTCGGACGGCAAGGTCGCGGAAGCCTACGGCGTGCGCACCACAGCAGGGTTCGCGAGCCGAACTACCTTCGTAATTGCGCCCGACGGCACCATCGAGAAGGTGTTCGAAAAAGCGGGCACAGGCAACCATGCTGAGGAGCTGCTGGGCTACTTCAACGCGAGCGCGCAGCAGGGCACTGCGCCCGCCGCCGCTCCGAAACCCGAAATCGGTAAGCGTGTCCCCAACTTCACCCTGCCGAATGTGAACCCGCATGAGGAGCTGCCGAAAGAGGTCACCCTCTACGACATCAAGGATAAGAAAGCCATCGTCATCATCTACATCGCCACACGCTGCCCCGTGTCGCTGGACTATGACGAGCGCATGGCAAACCTCGCCAAAGAGTACGCCGACAAGGGCGTGCTGTTCCTCGGCATCAACTCGAACCATATCGAACCCGCCTCGGAAGTGACCGAGCATGCGCAGAAGAAGGGGTTTATTTTCCCTGTGCTGAAGGACGAGGGCAATCGTGTGGCGGACATGTACGACGCGAAGGTTACTCCTGAAGTGTTCGTGGTCGATTCGAACTTCGTGCTGCGCTATCACGGACGCATCGACGATAGCCAGAACCCCAACCGCGTCAATCAGCGCGACCTGAAGAACGCGCTGGACGCGATTCTGGCAGGCAAGGAGCCACCCGTGAAAGAGACGCGCGCCTTCGGATGCACCATCAAGCGGGTGCAACTGCAACGGTAGTTCAGAGCGGTACGACGGCGGGGACGCCGTCGTACCGTCTTAATGTAGTTGAACTGCGTGCCGCCCTGCGTCGTACTCGTTGCCCTGAACGACCGCCGTGTAGCCGTCGGGGACGGTCAGCAGGCAGCGCACGCCGCCCTCTGTCTGTTCGAGCGCGAAGTCGAGCGTGCCGTTAGGCAACGGCAGCCGTCCATACGCCCATGCGAGGTCGCCTAGGAAGGGACTGAGTTCGAACCGCTTCCAGCCCACCGCCAGCGGTTTCGCGCCCAGCACGGTAATCGGCAGGAAGTAGGCGGGTGCGGCGCTCCACGCATGGCAGTGGCTGCGCGTGAAGAACTCTGTGCGGTGCGCATGCAGCGGGTTCGGCACACGCTCCCCCTTGAACTGCTCCCAGCAGGTCACTGCGCCCATCGCCAGCATGAAGCCCCAGTCGTCTCGAATGCGCTCCAGAATCGCCTGACGACGGTTCAGATTATACAGCGTCTCCAGCAGGAAGGCGGTCATGAACGGGCTGCCGATGCGCACAAAGTCGTCGGGCGAGCTGGCAAGATAGCCCTCCAGAATCGCGCGGCGTTCGGGCGTGGGTACATCGCACAGCAGCGCAACCACCTGCGTCTGGATGCTAAACACCTCGCTTTGCGAGCCGTCACGCTTGAGGCAGTCGGTGTAGGCGCGACGGGCATCGCTCCACAGGTGTGTGTTAATCGCCACGCGCAGGTCGCTCGCCCACTGTCGCCAGGTCTGCGCGTGCGTCGTTTCGCCGAGCGCGTCGGCGAGCTTCGCCGTGTCGTCCCACACGCGCACGAGCCACATGTTCTGATGGCTCACTACGCCCTCGCCCGGCGTGTCCATCGGCGCCCAGTCGAGCATGTTCCACGCGCTGATTTCGAGCAAGCCGTCGGAGTTCAGATACCGCTCGTGCAGCGTCTGGTTCTGCTGCGCGATGTAGGGGAACACCTCGCGCACGAACTCGGCGTCGCCTGTGAACAGATAATGCTCGTAGCAGGCGATTGCCCACAGCAGCGACCACGCCGTGAGGATGTTCTGCCACGCGCTGGGAACCTGACTCTCCACGAGAGGCGACTGCTTGAGCGACTCGCCCGCCAGAATCAGGCATCGTCGTGCGAGTGCGTAGTCGCCGAACCCCGTGTAGGCAAACAGCGCCTCGTTGCGCGAATCGCCCACCCAGAAGGTCTGCTCGTAGGTGGGGCAGTCGATAAAGGTATCCTCGCTGCACAGGCGCACGGTTTCGCGCGACATCTCATAAATCTGGTTCAGCAGGGGGTCGGAGCAGACGAACGCGCCGCGATTCTCGTAGGGGTACACGCTGTGCAGGCAGGCGACGCGGCGCAGGCGCACGGGTTCCGTCGCCCCGTCGGGGAAGCGTAGGGTCAGCGTAGCGTACCGAAAACCGCGCTTGACCACGCTGAAAAACCGCTGCCAGCCCCGCCGCGTAATGTACCGAAAAGTGTTATTCAGCCCCCAGGTCCACTGCACGCGGTCAGGGTAGATGGGGTCGACATATTCAAAGCCGTTGAAATCGATGACCACACCGGGCGGCGCTTCGAGTTCCAGCTCCACATAGCCGAACATTTCGCGCTGCCAGTCGAAACGCAGCTCCACATCACCCGTCTGCGCAGGGTAGATAGTGGTGTAGTCGTCGATGGCGTTGATGGAAGCGTAGGTATGTTCGACGCGCGGCGTTTCGCCTGTCGGTCGGGCGTGGTGGTTGGTCAGTGCGAAGATGGGCGCGCGGGCGGTATGCATCGGGTCGAAGCTCATCGCTTTGGGGTGACGGCGGATTTCCTGCACGGTGCGGGCGTTGCGCGCCTGCAGGTAGCCGTCGGGGTCGCCGTCGAACGGTCCCAGTATGACCCACGGGTAGTCGGCGCGCTCCATCAGTGGATTGAGCAGGCGCGCGGGCGTCTCTTCGTCTGCTTCAATCACGAGGTAGCGATACCAGTCGTGATACCAGCGAGACACATCGATGGTGAGCAGGTTGGAGCCAGCCTGCAGGCGCAGGGTGTGCAAGCCCTGCTCTTTGGGCGCGAGTTCACCGTTCAGACGCACATCCTCGTCGCGTAGCCCGTGATGCACATCGCCAAGGCGCAGAGTGCAGGGCGCGTCGGCGCGAATCTCGGCGGCGACCACGCCCGAGAGCGTGCGCGGGTTCGCGCTCAGGTCATCGGGCGCAAGGTACGGCTTCAAATCGAACGCCCACACGCCCCAGGGCGGTTTGACCACGCGGGCGCGCTCGATGGTTCGGGGCTGCAGCGGTGTCAGCGTCAGGAAGGGGATTGGGCGGGGCAGCAGCTCGCCCCACGGCGCGCAGCCCGCCTCGCCGATTTCGACCGCTTCGTTCCACTCGTAATCGTCGTAGCGGGGGAGCGTCCAGTCGCCTATCGCGCGCCGCGCGTCGTAATGTTCGTCAAAGCCGAGCTGGCACGACATGCGCGCCGTCGCCCGCTCGAACGCGGGGTGGGGCACATTCAGCCAGCTCGCGTCGGAGGCGGCGACGATTTTGCCGTCGCACTCTACCTGCGCAATCAGCCCGCCGCGCCCCCGCCCGCGCACATAGTCGTTCTGAAATGTGCCGATGCCCAGATGATGCACCAGCACCGCAACCGCGTTCAGCCCCTCGTGCGCGTATTGCGTCACATCATGCAAATCGTAGTGCCAGCGTCCGTAGAAGCTGCGGATGGGACCGTGTCCGATGAGGTGGCCGTTGAACCAGAGGGTGTAGCGGGTATCTGCACTGAGGGCGACCAACACTTTGCTAAAGCCGCGGCTCAGTTGGAACTCCTTGCGCACGCACCAGTAGAAGTTGCGCGGGGCAGGCTCGCCCGGCGACCAGATCCAACGCGCTCGCCAGTTCATACGCGCCCTATTCGTTTTGGCTTCGCGGATTCCTGCTGAGGTCTGCCCACCTCACAAAACGACTCCGAAAAAGCCTGCAAAGCGAAAATTAGGTCTAAAGTCCTAACGCAGTCGCGGGGTATCTATGTATAACTGTACTGGCTGACACCAACAGGGCGTTTCTGGACGCAAACGGAGGTGGCTTATGCCTAAGTTGAAGATTCTCATCTTGGCGCGAGACGAATGGTGGCTGCGCTCCTGCGCGAAAGGATTGGCGCTATCCGTCCGATAGAAGTGGTGACGAGCGATACAGTGGATGCTGATGCAATCGTAGCCGACAGGGGGCTATTGACCTTCAGCGAGCGGCGCGTGCTGCGGGTGTGTCAGCACCACGATTGCCTGAGTGATGTGGCGGATGCGCTTTGCATTAGGCGCGACACGGTCAAGAAGCACTTGGTGCGCATATATCGGAAGTTGGATAGCCTGCATCGGGCGTTGCTGCGCGCGAAGGAGCTGGGGCTGCTGGACGAGCAGAGGGAGGGCAGAGGAGACTTATAAGCGCGCGGGTATTCCCCTATGGTGTAATAAAAAAGTTTCCACCATAGGGGGGGCTTACAAAGTGGGGAAGGGTGTGTTATATTAGGAATCGCTAAACTTGGTAAGGGAGTGATTAGAGATGAAGTGGATAGGCGTATTGGGAAGATGGGCGCGTTGCAGCGTGGGTGTTGGCTCGCTGCTGCTAACTCTTCTGTCAGGCATCCTCTGGGCGCAAGGCAGACCCAACATCGTATGGATGGCAGGAGGACACGGTAGAACTGTCTCTTCCGTTGCGTTTTCGCCCGATGGTTCGTTGTTGGCGTCGGGAAGTGATGATCGCACCATCAAGTTGTGGCGTGTGTCGGATGGAGCGTTGCTGCAGACCTATGACGAGGAAACAGGCACTGGGGTCTTATCCATCCAGTTCTCGCCCGATGGTCGGCTTTTCGGCTACGGGCGAGAGGATGCGACGGTGGTGGTTGCGCGGAAGCCGTTTGCTCGTGCGCCAGGCGATGTGAATGGCGACGGCTGCGTGGACGATACCGACTTGTTGGCGGTGCTGTTCGCGTTTGGTCAGACGGGCGACGGCTTGCCTGAGGATGTGAATGGCGATAGCGTAGTGGACGACGCCGACCTGCTGGAGGTGCTGTTCAACTTCGGCGGTGGGTGTTAGCCCTTTCCTCCTCTCCCACGCTGTGGGAGAGGGGGATGCCTGCGCGGAGTCTAAGCATGCCGCGACGCCCCCAGCTCCCCTCTCCCGCGACGCGGGAGAGGGGCTGGGGGTGAGGGCTGAAAAACACATACCCGATTTTTCGAACACCTTCATGGGAGGTGAGGGTGTTCGAAAAGTCGGGGGCATAGGGTATCCTAAACCCTATGAAACGCCGTTTCATCCCGCAAGCCACCCTCACCACTCTGCCTATCTCCATTATCCTCTTCTGGATGCAACGCTTCTGCCAACTCCATCCACTCCCCCCAAAACGCGGACGCCCGCCTATCTACCCCGAAGCGCTCATCCTCACCCGCGCCCTCCTGAAAGTCCGCAACCGCGCCTCGTTTCACCTACGCCCGCGCCCCTGAGACACTTCCCAACCACGCCCTGCCCGCTTTGAGTACGCTGGTCTATCGCATTCAGACCATCTCTTACGGCTGGCGCCAACTCTTGGCGTGGCTGGCTCGGCAAGGGATGACGCTGGAAGCGCCGACGACCCAGACGCCCTATGCGAGGTGGACGGCACAGGGGTCGGCTATGCGACGCCGTTTGACGCGCAGTTTCGTCGGGGGGCGGCGATACGGCGGTTGCGTTCGCATGTGAAAGCCGTGGTGGTGGGGTACTGGCAAAGGGGTCGGGTATGGGTGGTGGGGGCGGCGTTGGGGCAGGCGTATGCGGATGCGGGCAGGTTGTTGGGGGCGCGGGTGCAGGCGTATGGGCGTGGGGGGTGCCTTGGGGCACTTTGTTGGCAGGGGACGAGTTGTATGGGTATCGGGCGCGGCTCAAAATGGGGCGTTGGAGCAGGCGGGTTGGTTGCCTGTGGCGCGTGTGTCGGATGGGGTGTGGCAGCGGGCGCGTGCGTCGTCGCGGTTGCGGGCGCGTGCGGCGGCGCATCCTGAGGTGTTGCGGGGTCGTTCTCGGATAGGGCAGGTGTTTGGGAGCGTGAAGAGCGCGTATGGGAGTTCTGTGGGTTCGCGTTCGTGGCGCGGTGCGCGGGTTTGGGTGTGGGGGATGTTGGTATTGTGGAACTTGGTAGGGCTGGCGCAGGTGGGGGGCGATGGGGCGGTTTTGTGTCTTTTTGTGTGGCTCCCACGATTTTTCGAACACCCTCAGCGTCGATAGACTTCCGTCCTGCAACCCCACTTCACCCCCCAAAAATCCCAAAATCTGGTAAAATTACTATCCGATTTCCGCAGTACCTGTGATATAATGTAGAGTGTTGAAAGGAGCCAAATGCAGATCCTTTCGCCCATGGCTCCTGCAGATAATTCACCGAAACGGAGGTATACTATGCGACGGTACTTTGGTCTTTTGGCATTAGCAGTAGCGCTGACGAGCGCGGCGAGCGCAAATGTTGCTGACTTCGATAACCTGCCTGACGCTGGTTATCGATTCTATTTCCCAGGCGGCGCGAACCAGATTGTGCTGGACGATGTGCAGCGTACCACGAGTCTGGCAATCAAGCAAATCGACATCGGCTACTTCAGCACGGCGGGCAGTGCAGCAAATGTGACCTTGTATGTGTTCAGCGCCAACGCCGATGGCACAGTCGGCAGCCTGCTCTACAGCGACACGATTAGTAACGTTCCTACAGGGCAGTTGCTTGTGCTATCGTTTGGCACGCCGGGCATTGCAGCGGGTGTTCAGAACCTGTGGATTGGGATTGCAGCCGATCGCGCGCAGGCGGGTATGTTGCTCTCACCGAGTCCCAATCCCATCCTCGGCAGCAGCGCGGATCGGTTCGCTTGGGACCAGAACGCAAATGGCATCATCGATGCGAACGAGCAAAACTTCTTCTTCGGTGGCAACCCCGTTGCCAACTTCGCCATTCGAACACTTGTCCCTGAGCCTGCGAGCATGCTGGCGTTGAGCGCGGGTCTGGCGGGTCTGGTCGGGCTGCGCCGCCGCAAGAAGTAAGGCGGTGAGGGTTTGCCCTTACCCCCAACCCCCTCTCCCACTGCTTGGGAGAGGGGGCTTTGAGCGTGATGCGTGCGCGTTGCGGCGCTGCTCCCCTCTCCCGCGTCGCGGGAGAGGGGTTGGGAGTGAGGGCAACAAGAACAGCAGCACGACGCCAAGAAAGGCGTCGCACCTGTGCAAGCGTGGCTGGGACAGTCCTGTCCAAGCGTTGCTCGTCGGCGGGGATGCCGACGGTATGCGCTACTCCCCTCTCCCGCGATGCGGGAGAGGGGTTGGGCTGACAAGGGTACATTTTTTGAGTTCAGCAGTTGCTTCCAACTGACATCAAGAGCCACGAACAACAAGAACCACTCAAAAAAAGCCCCCATCGCGACGCCTTGAACCCTCAAAAAGCGCACCCAAACACCCAGACACACCCCTCCACACGCCGCGCCGCCAACCTGCCACGACACCATCCACCCAGCACCCCAATCCGCCACACGCCACAAAACACCGAGCCGCCCCAACGACGCCTCGTCCCAAACGCCGACACGCCTGCCCCAACCCCTCACGAACTCTCCCACGCCAGCAACGCCAGCAACGCCTGCCACACCAACCGTCCTCACAGAAACACGCTCCCACGCCGATGCGCCCGATCCCACAATCCTATCTGCTTCTCACCC
>CALKLF010000068.1 GCA_937992175.1 uncultured Fimbriimonadales bacterium
CCTCCATCGCCTCCATGCTACTCACGACCGAAGCGCTGGTGGCGGAACTGCCCGAAGAGAAGAACGGCAAGAAGACTTCACCATCCCCCTACTGACACACACAGACCACTCACCCCCCAATAGCCGGGGCTGAAAAGCCCCAGCATTTTTTTTCGTTGTCTTGTGGCTTGGATAATATCCGTTGCTTGGACATTCTTGTCCAAGCGCGGTTCGTCGGCGAGGACGCCGACGCTACGCCCCAAGTGGCTTGGACATTCTTGTCCAAGCGTTGTCTGTCGCCGTGTGTGATGTAAAAAAAAAAAAGGTTTACAGGGGTTATGTAAACGAAAGCCCCATCTACACACCACAAGGCTTGACTTTCGCGACCGCGATCGTTTACAATTATAGTGCCCATCCGTCACGGGGTGGCGGGTGCGGTTCCGCACCTGCCACCCCTTCAAGTCGGCAGGATGCTACCATGAGACGCTACGATACGAAGCAAATCACCAACGCTCCACGCACTGTAATGATGCCTGTCCGCCAGCAGGACGATTACCCTGCCACAGAGGCGAATGTGGCTTACCTGATGTATGACATCTGCACGGAACTCAAGCTCCCCGAACGCAGCATCTACGACATACTGGGCTACCGCGGCTACTTGTGTGTGGCAAAAACGCGCTACTACGCCACGCCTGAGGGCAAGGAAGTGCTGGAAGAGGCGTTGGCGTGCCTACTGGACGAAGACGAGGAGGTGACTACAGTGGTGGCGAAACAACGGCGAGGTGCAACTATGGCAAGATTCCTGCAAGCTGCCTGAGGTTCTCGGTGGGCAATATGTGCGGTTCGTGTTCAACCTCGCTGCACAGGGGGAAAACTACGGGCGCGTGCTTTGGCAGCGTAGGCGAGGCGAGGATGTGGTTGTTGCGGAGTTCACACACTCGCTGCTACAAGGCAAACGCCTGCCACTCATCACGGGCTTAGTACCGCGCGAGTTCGCCCACGATGTCCCTGCCAATCAGAAACTGGACGAGGCGGAGTATGCATACCCACGAGCCAAACGGTACAAGCAGCCCTACAAGTTTACCCCAATGCCTGCGCCAAAGCTACCCCTACCCCAACCCTCCCCGCTTGCGGGGAGGGAGCGCATGGGCGGGCAGCGACGACGCCTCTCCCGTTCACGGGGGAGGTTGGGAGGGAGGGAGAGAATAGGAGGCAAGGAAGGACGATTTAATCTTTGAGGGACTTATCAGCCCGCGAAGGCGGGCTTCGTTTGCACGGGAACGACTTCAGCCGAGTGGGCAGTCGATTGGTCAGATATTTTCAACCCCCAATATGAAGAGGGAGCCTAGGAGGGAAACAGAGCGCGGAGAACCAGTATCCCTGCCCCCAAGTCGAGGCAGAGCCTCCCACCCGTATCAGGAGAGGACAAGAGGATGAGGGCAGAATTACGGCAGACAGATCCCCCACAGTACCCCAGCATATTGCCGCAGTGCGTCAGCCAGCCGCCGTTGCGGGGCGGAGAGCGCATAGTTCTCCAGCGCGTCGGGGGCGACCCACTCACAGGCAACATACTCCCCGCGCTGCGCTTCGCCCGATTGCCACGCGCACAGGTAGCCGTACAACTGAATCCGCGAATAGGTCACGGTGTGCTTGACCGTGGTCAGCACGCTGCGCGGCTCCGCCTGCACGCCGAGCTGCTGCGCAGCGCGCAAGGCGACCGTCTCGAGGCTCTCGCGTCCCTGTCGGGTGGCGCGGGGGAACTCCCACAACCCGCCCCAAAGCCCCTCCATCGGACGCTGCACAAGCAAGAACCGCCCGTCGCGCTCAATTACCGCCGAGACATCCACGACCTGCCGTGTGGGGGCGCGGCGGCTGGGTTCGGGCACGGCGGTCGGCTGCCCGCGCTGGAAGGCGGCGCACAGGTGGCTCACTGGGCACTCGCTGCAGCGTGGCTGCGCAGGCGTGCAGACCATCGAGCCGAGTTCCATGATTGCCTGATTAAAATCGCCGGGACGCTGAGGGTCAACCAGTTGCTCGCCGAGGCGCCAGAGTTGCTTCTGCGCGGCGGCGGTTTTCAGGTCGCCCTTGAGCCAGAGCAATCGCGCCAGCACGCGCGCCACATTCCCGTCCACGACGGGGGTTGGCTGTCCGAAGGCGATGCTGGCGATTGCGCCCGCCGTGTACGCGCCGACGCCCGGCAGCTCGCGCAGGCGGTCAGCAGTTGAGGGAAGCCGCCCACCGCTTTGCGCAACCAGTTGCGCCGCGCGATGCAGATTCCGCGCCCGCGCGTAGTAGCCTAGCCCCTCCCAGTAGCGCAACACCTCCTCCAGCGGCGCGTCCGCCAATGCTTGCACGGTCGGGAACCGCGCGATGAACCGCTCGAAGTAGGGGATGACCGTTGCTGTCTGCGTCTGCTGCAACATCACCTCCGAGACCCACACACGATACGGGTCGGGGTTCTCGCGCCATGGAGTGGGGCGTCGTTGCGCTTCGAACCAGCGCAGCAACGCCCGTCGCAGTTCGGCAATCCAGTCAGTGTTCAGGGCTGGGGTGGTCATCGCGCTGCGCCTAACTTCCATAGCGCTAAAAGATACCTCATGCAGGCAACGAGCCAGCGGTGGAGCAGTTCCTCCTACTGGTGGAGGGTGTGTACCGCGAACTGGCTCAGTCAGTATACCAATGGCATATAGGATGAGACGAATCGTTGCCGTGCAGGGCGCCTCACGCGGCTTGGGGCAGCGAACCGTCGGCGTGCGCCATCAACGATTTCAGCACGCTGACCAGCTCACTGTCCAGCGCGGTGCCACTGTCGCGCTCCATGATTTCGAACACCTGTGTCAGTGGCAGTGCGGGGCGGTAGGGGCGTTCTGCACTCAGGGCGTCGAACACATCGGCCACAGCGAGGATACGCATCTCCGGCGTGAGTTGCTCGGCAGTGCGCCCTTGCCAGTAGCCGCGTCCGTCGAGCCGTTCGTGGTGCGCCCCAGCAACCTCCGCCAGCCACGCGAACGAGCGCACGCGACGCAGAATCTCATAGGTATAACGCGGGTGCGCCCGAATGGCGCTGAATTCCTCGTCGGTCAGCTTACCTGGCTTTTCCAGGATGGCGTTCGAGACGCCGAGCTTGCCGATGTCGTGCAGAAGCCCCGCGCGATAGATGAAGTTCACGCGCTCGGCGTCCCAGCCCAGCGCCTCAGCGAGTTGCACGGCATAGCGCGCCACACGCCGTGAATGCTCCGCGGTGAAGCTCGACTTGGCGTCCACAATCATCGCGAACGCCTCACACACGCGATCGATGTCGCTGGGCAGTGTTTGGCGCGTGAAATCGGGCATCGGCGGCTGCATATCTGGGTTATGCAGCATCTCAGCATGCAGCGCCCAAAACGCGCGGTCATTCTGGAAACTGCACGCAACGCGTACCAGTTCAGGGTCGAACCAGCGTCGGTTGCGCTTGTGGAGCATCTCGTAGGCAGCGTCCACGCCAAAGGTCGACGCGAACACCTCCATCGTTTGACATAGACACAGAATCCGCGCCATCAGCGGGATTTGCTCGCCTTTGAGTTTATACGGCGAGCCTTTGCCGTCCCAGTGTTCGTCCAGATACTCAATCGCCTGAGCGACCTGCCCTGTGAAGCCGATATAACGGGCAATCATCGCGCCCTGCGTACAGCGCGCTCGCGTCACCTCGTCCATCACGCCGACCGAGCCGCGCGTCTCCCGCAACGCGTGAACGATTTTCTGAAAAATGTTCGCGCCCGGCATGATATGTTCCAGCGCAAAGCGTAGTGACTCCAGCGGGTTCGACCAGTTCACCAATTTCACATCGCGCTTGGTCAGCAGGTCGTCCGCTGCGAACACTTTGTACACGCGCACGGCGTTGCTGGAGCAGCCCGCGTCCTTGAGCAGGCTGGCTTTGTAAAGGTCGCGCAGGTCGGTCTCACGCAGTCGCAGTTCCTGTCCGATTCGCAGGGCGAGGTAGGCAGTGCGCACAGCGTGCCCCCGCGGTTGCCCTTCCGTAATGTCCAGCGCGTGGCTCAGCGCGCTCAAAATCTCTCCAAAAGTGAGGGGCGATTGCATACCAAGTTATATTCGGCAGAAGGCGCGCAAAATTGATACACGATTCGCAGCAACCGTACGCGCTGACCTTTCCCCCTTTGTCAACCTTCGTGTAGAGTTTTTTGCACTTAAACCATCTATGGAAATTACACCGCCTCCACCTCAGGCGCATCGAGCGGCTCCGTCTCCAGCGGCTCTTCGCGCTTATAGGTACACTCGGCGTTGCTACAGGCAATCAGGCGCACCTCGCGACGCTTGCTCGCCTTCTCCACCAGCGGCGCGCCGCATTCAGGGCACAGCTCGCCCGTCGGCTTGTCCCAGGTGAGCAGTTGGCACTCACGGTTGGAGCAGGCGTAGAAGACGCGCCCTTTTTTGGACTTGCGCTGCACTACCTCGCCCATCTGACACAGGGGACACGGGATGCCCGTCGCGCCTGCGGGCAGCGTGGTTTTGCAGTCGGGATAGCGTGAGCAGGCTAAGAACTCGCCGTAGCGCCCACTGCGCAGCACCATCGGCGCGCCGCAAGTGGGGCACAACCGTTCGGTCTCCACGACGGGGATCTGCACGCGGTCGTCGCTCTGCATCGCGACGCTCATCTTCTGCTGGAACGGCTGGTAAAAGTCGCGCACCACCTGCACCCAGTCGGCTTTGCCCTCTTCCACCTCGTCTAGCTCCTCCTCCATGCGCGCGGTGAAGGGCACATCGAACAGGTCGGGGAAGTATTTCACGAGGTAGTCGTTCACCACCTCGCCCAGCGGCGTAGGCTTGAAGGCGCGGTTTTCGAGCGTCACATAGCCGCGCTCCTGAATGGTGGAGAGAATCGTCGCGTAGGTGCTGGGGCGTCCGATGCCGTTCTGCTCCAGCGTTTTGACCAGCGTGGCTTCGGTGTAGCGTGGGGGCGGCTGCGTGAAGTGCTGCGACGGCGTGAGCTTGAGCAAATCCAGCAGCTCGCCCTGTTGCAGCGCGGGCAGAGGCGGCAGTTCCTCCTCGTCGCGCTCTTGGGTATCTTTGCCCTCCTTGTAGAGGCTGAGGAAACCGTCGAACAGCACCACTGTACCCGACGCGCGGAACAGATACTCTTTAGCGCGGATGTTGACGCTGGTGACTTCCAGTTGCGCCTCCGCCATCTGGCTCGCCACAAACCGCTTCCAGATGAGTTCGTACAATCGGTACTGTTCAGGCGTAAGGTAGGGGCGTACCGATTCGGGCGTGCGGTTCACATCGGTGGGGCGGATGGCTTCGTGGGCGTCCTGTGCGCCCCCGCGCGTTTTATACTGGCGCGGCTTGTCGGGCAGGTAGTCGGGCGCGTAGTGCTGCTGAATGAACTCGCGCGCCATCTGCAACGCTTCGTTGGACAGACGCACAGAGTCGGTGCGCATATAGGTAATCAAGCCGACGGAGCCTTCGCTGCCCAGGTCCACGCCTTCGTACAGTTGCTGCGCGATTTGCATCGTGCGCTTGGCGGAGTAGCCGAGTTTGCGCGACGCCTCTTGCTGCAGCGTGCTGGTGATGAACGGCGGGGGCGGCGTGCGCTTGCGCTGACGCTTCTCTACCGATTCCACGATGTAGGTCGCGCCCTGCAGGTCTTTCAGTACAGCGTTCGCGTCGGCTTCGGTCTTGAGTTCGAGTTTCGCGTCGCCTTTCGCCCGCAGCTCGGCTTCGAAGGGGAAAAGCTCTTTTTTCGGTGTGAGCGTGGCAGTGATTTTCCAGTACTCTTCGGGCACAAACGCGCGGATTTCGCGTTCACGCTCCACAATCAGGCGCACGGCGACGGTTTGCACGCGCCCTGCGCTGAGCGGTTTGCGCCCGCCGCGCGTCTTGCGCCACAGCAGGGGGCTGACCTCGTAGCCCACGAGCCTGTCCAGCACGCGCCGCGCCTGCTGCGCGTTCACGCGGTGCATATCAATCGCGCGCGGGTTCTGCAGGGCGCGGCGCACAGCGTTCGCGGTAATCTCATTGAACTCAATGCGCTGCGCGTTCTGCAGGTTCAGGGCTTGCTGGATGTGCCATGCAATCGCCTCACCCTCGCGGTCAGGGTCGGTCGCGAGGTAGACTATCGGCGCGCCCTGCGTCACAGCTTGCAGGCGTTTGAGCGTGTCGCGGCGGTCGGGCAGCGGCGTGTAGGTCGGCTCGAAATCGTTGTTCACATCTACGCCAAGCTTGGACTTCGGCAGATCGCGCACATGCCCCATCGACGCCTCTATTGTGTAGGCGTTGCCGAGAATCTTCGCCAGCGTGCGCGTCTTGGCAGGCGATTCGACGATAATCACGGGCTTGCCCGACGCGACGGGCGCAGGCGCAGCTTTTGTTTTCGCCCGCGTGGACGCGCCCGACTTGCGCACCGTGGTCTTGGTGGAACGAGTCGCTTTCTTTGCCATAATGGTAGCCCCTGTACGGGCAAGCAATTTACCTGATACAGGGCGGGGATGTCAAGCGGGCAGGTTGACCCATCAAAGAAATACTCCAGTCGATAACAGGGTCGGCGAATGTTGGCGTCCCTTCGGGCATGGTACACTATCCCCTGAATGGAGGTGCTATGCGAGCGTCGCAGTTTTTTATGCCCACTTTGCGCGAGGCGCCCGCCGAGGCGGAGCTGCCAAGCCATCGGTTATTGCTCAGAGGAGGATTCATTCGCAAACTGGCGGCGGGCGTGTATATCTACCTGCCGCTCGGCTGGCGCGTGATTCGCAAAATCGAGCAGATTGTGCGCGAGGAGAGCGACCGAATCGGCGGAATCGAACTCTTTATGCCTGCGCTCGTGCCTGAAGAGCTGCTGGATGAGACGGGGCGCAGCGGGCTGGACATCCTGTTCAAGCTCACAGACCGCCATCAACGCCCGTTCACGCTGGGTTTCACGCACGAGGAAGTGATTACCGACATCGTGCGCCACGCGGTCAGCTCGTATCGGCAGATGCCGCTGCTACTGTATCAGATTCAGACGAAGTTCCGCGACGAGCCGCGCCCGCGTGGGGGCGTGATTCGCGCCCGCGAGTTCATTATGTACGACGGATACAGTTTCGATACCGACGAAAACGCGCTGGAGACAATGTATCAGAAGGTGCGCAACGCCTATATCCGCATGTTCGAGCGGATGGGTTTGCCCACGCTGATTGTGGACGCGGAGGCGGGCGCGATTGGCGGCGGCAGCAACGAAGAGTTCATGATTATCGCCGAGAGTGGCGAGGACAAAGTGCTGCAGTGCGACAAGAGCGGCTACGCCGCGAACGCCGAACGCTGCGAGCTGCCCGACCCTAAGCTCACCCCGCCACCGATTGACAATATCCCCCCTGCGCAGAAGGTCGCCACGCCTAATGCCCGCACGGTGGAGGAGGTGTGCGCGTTTCTTAACACCACGCCCGACCGCCTCGTGAAGACCCTGCTGATGCGCGTGGACGGCAAGCCCGTGGCAGCGCTGGTGCGCGGCGACCGCGAGCTGAACCCCTACAAACTGATGCACGCTTTAGACGGCGAGAGCGTGGAGATGCTGGACGCCGCAACGATCCAGCAGATCACGAACGCGCCTGTCGGTTTCGCGGGTCCCGTGGGGTTGCCCGCCGAAGTGCCGATTTACGCCGACTACGAACTGCGTGGGCTACAGGACTTCATCACGGGTGCGAACGCTCCCGACGCGCATTTAGTGCATGTATGCTGGGGGCGCGACTTCCCCGAACCCATCTGGGCGGATTTGCGCGTGGCGCAGGCGGGCGATCCCTCGCCCCGCCACCGTGAAGGCGTGCTGCGCGAGGTGCGCGGCATCGAGGTCGGGCACATCTTCCAGCTGGGCATTAAGTATAGTCAGGCGATGGACGCGCTGTTCACCGACGCGGAGGGCAACCAGAAGCCGATTATCATGGGCTGCTACGGGCTGGGCGTGAGCCGCTGCCTCGCCGCGATTGTGGAAGCCCACCACGACGAGGACGGCATCCGATTTCCCATCACCGTCGCGCCGTTCGAGGTGATTCTGATCCTTGTGAACCCCGAAGACGCGGAGCAGCGCGCCGCCGCCGAACGCCTGTACGAGGAACTCAACGCGCTAGGCGTGGAGGTGCTGTACGACGACCGCGACGAGCGCAGCGGCGTGAAGTTCAAAGACGCCGACCTGATTGGAATCCCGTTGCAGGTGGTGGCAGGGCGCGCCGTGAAAGAGGGACGGGTGGAGCTGCGCCTGCGCACAGACAAAAACGCTGAACGCCTGACGCTGGACACGGCGGCGCAGACCATCGCCGAGCGCGTACGGGTGATGAAGGCGGCGTTCTGAATCGCGCCCATGCTCAGCGTCTGCATCGTGAACTGGAACACGCGCGATCTGCTGCGGGCGTGCCTGCAGTCGCTCTACCGCTACCCACCGTCCGAGCCGTTCGAAGTGATTGTGGTCGACAACGCCTCTGCCGACGGCAGCGCGGCGATGGCGCGCGCCGAGTTTCCACAGGTTGTGTTAATCGCCAATCCAGGGAACCTCGGCTACGCGCGGGGCAACAATCAGGCGATGCAACGGGCGCAGGGCGAGTTCGTGTTGCTGTTGAACCCCGACACGGAGGTGTTTGACGACACGCTGGATAACGCCCTCGCGTTCCTGCGTGCGCATCCCGAAGCGGGGGCAATCGGCGCGAAGCAACTTCTCCCCGATGGGCGCGTGCAGCCGTCGGTGCGCGGCTTCCCCACGCCTGCGAACCTGCTGTTTGAGGTTTCTGGGTTGGCGCGGCTGCTCCCGAACTCGCGGCGGTTGGGGGGCTATCGCATGCGCTGGTTCACTTACGACGCCGTCGCCGAAGTCGATCAGCCGATGGCGACCTTCCTGATGACGCGCCGCACAGTGATTGGGCAAATTGGGCTGATGGACGAGGCGTTCCCGCTCTTTTTCAACGATGTGGACTGGTGCTATCGTATACGACAGGCGGGCTGGAAGATTTACTTTGTGCCTGAGGTGCGGGTCTTGCATCACGGGGGCGCAAGCACGCGACAGGTGCGCCTGAGCGCAATTCGCGAGTCGCATCGCGCGCTGGAGGCGTTCTATCGGAAGCACTATCGCGAGCGGCTGAACCCCCTGATTTACGCGCTCTGCATCGGCGCGATTCGGCTTGGAGGCGCGCTCAGAATGCTCTATGCGTGGTTGAGAGGCTCTCGGTAAACTGTGGGGCTATTCTCTCAACTGCTCCAGCCGCGCTTTCAGCCGCGCGTGTTTGTCCAGCAGCTCGCGCTCTTGTTGGCGTGTCTCCTGCACGACTTCAGGCTTGGCGCGTTCCACAAACTGTGGGTTGCGCAGGCGCGCCTGCACCTGCTTGATTTCGCCTTCCAGTTTGACGAGTTCTTTTTGCAGGCGTTCGCGTTCACGGGCGACATCCACCAGCCCTGCGATGGGCAGGAACACTTCCGCGCCTGCGGTGGGGTTCATCAGCGCGCGCTCAGTAGGCTGCCCGAAGCGCACCTCCGCGCACCATGCCAGGTGCCCGATTATACTCGCGTGGCGTTGCAGGCGTTCTGCGCTCTTGGCGTCGGTCGGGTGCAGCCACACGGCGGGAATTTGTACGCCAGGCGTGATTTTCACCTCCGCACGCAGGTTGCGAATGGCGCGGATCGCCTCGAACACCTGCGCGATTTCGGCTTCGGCAGCGTCGTCTATCAATTCGGGGTTCGCGACGGGGAATCGCGCCTTGCACAGGGCAGGTTCCGCCTCGCTTGCACCTATCGCCTGCCAGAGTTCCTCCGTGATGTGGGGCATATAGGGGTGCAGCAGGCGCAGCAACTGGTCAAATAAACACACTAGCATCGCCTGCGTCTGCTCGCGCTGGGCGGAGTCTTGCAGGCGTGGCTTGACGGCTTCGATGTACCAGTCGCACACCTCGCTCCAGATGAACTCGTACAGTGCGTTCGCGCCGTCGTCGAAGCAGTAGCGCGCGAGGGCGTCATGCACGGTCTGGATGGTGCACTGCAGGCGGCTGAGTATCCACCGATCGAGCGCATCGGCGGGCTGCGCCCCCCGCGCGCGCAGGGCGTTCAGGTCTGCCCCTTCCAGATTCATGAGTACGAACCGCGTGGCGTTCCACACCTTGTTGGCGAAGTTGCGCGCGCTCACGACGCGGTCTTCGTAGAAGCGGATGGACTGCTGCATGCCCGCCTGCTGCAGCAGCGACCAGCGTAGGGCGTCCGCACCGTACTTTTCGATCAGCTCCAGCGGGTCGATGCCCGTGCCCAGCGATTTGGACATCCGCTTGCCCTCTTTGTTCAGCACGGTGGCGTGGATATACACATCGCGGAACGGGATGTCACCCTTGAAATACAGCCCCGTCATAATCATCCGCGCCACCCAGAGGTAGAGAATCTCCTGCGCGGTAATCAGCACATCGGTCGGGTAGAACAGGCGCAGCTCGTCGGTGTCGCGGGGCCAGCCCAGCACGGTGTGGGGCCAGATAGCAGATGAGAACCAAGTATCCAGCACATCGGGGTCGCGCACGAGGCGCGCGCTGCCGCAGCGCGGGCACTTTTCGGGCGCAGTTTTCTGCACAATGGGGCTTTCGCGTTTGAGAAGGCGGTATGCCCTCACCCCCGACCCCTCTCCCACAGCGTGGGAGAGAGGAGCGTCGGTCGCCCTCACCCCCGACCCCTCTCCCACAGCGTGGGAGAGAGGAGCGTCGGTCGCCCTCA
>CALKLF010000069.1 GCA_937992175.1 uncultured Fimbriimonadales bacterium
GAATAGCGTTTTGGAGGTGGCCGATGAAGGTTCTGGTAGCAGATAAGTTCGAGCAGAGCGGCTTGGAGGGGCTAAAATCTCTGGGGTGCGCGGTGATTTACGATCCCAGCCTCAAAGAAGATGCGCTGGTAGAGGCGATTCGCGTGCATAACCCCGATGTGCTGGTGGTGCGCTCCACGCGGGTCACAGCCCCGATGCTGGAGGCGGGGGATTTGAGTCTTGTAATCCGCGCAGGCGCGGGCGTGAACACCATCGATGTGGAAACGGCTTCCAAACGCGGGATCTATGTCGCCAACTGTCCGGGCAAAAATGCCATCGCAGTGGCGGAGTTGGCGTTCGGTCTGATTTTATCGCTCGATAGGCGTATCCCGGACAATGTGGCGCAGCTGCGGGCAGGGCGGTGGAACAAGAAGGAGTTCAGCGAGGCGCGAGGCGTGTACGGCTGTACGCTCGGACTGATTGGCGTGGGCAACATCGGGCGCGAGATGATTGGTCGCGCGAAGGCGTTCGGGATGCGCGTGATTGCGTGGAGCCGATCGCTAACGCCTGAACGCGCGGCGCAACTGGGTATAGGCTATCGTGCTACCCCGCTCGATGTCGCCAGCGAAGCCGATATCGTGAGCGTGCATGTCGCCCTCACGCCTGAAACGAAGCATTTATGCAATCGCGCCTTTTTCGAGGCGATGCGCGATGGCGCGTATTTCATCAACACCGCGCGCTCGGAAGTGGTGGATGAGGCGGCACTGGCGTGGGCGGTGCGCGAGAAGCACATCCGCGCTGGTCTCGATGTGTTCGAGGGCGAACCCAGCGCGGCGGAAGGCGAGTTCCGCAATCCCCTTGTCGAGCTGCCGCTGGTCTATGGCACGCATCACATTGGCGCGTCCACGCAACAGGCGCAGGAAGCCATCGCTGCCGAGGTGGTGCATATCGTGCAGACCTATCTGCAGACGGGGCGCGTGCCCAATGTGGTGAACCTTGCCGACCATTCCCCCGCGCGCTACCTGCTGGTGGTGCGCCATCTCGATCGGGTAGGCGTGCTGGCGCATGTGTTCAACTGCTTACGCGAGGCGAACATTAATGTCCAGGAGACGGAGAACATCATTTTTGCGGGAGCGGAAGCCGCTGTCGCGCGGATCCAGTTGGACAGCGCACCCCCTGAGGCAACCATGCAGGCGATTCGCCAGCACGAATATATCTTCGCGGCGACGCTGGTCCCGCTCCATTGAAACTCCCCCCGCCCGCGCGTGGGCGAGGGGGGGAATTACTCGTTGCAGTTCTCGCAGCTGCGCCCTCTGCACTCGCCGCGTGGGTCGTTCGGGTCGTAGTCGGGTCGGAACAGCCACGGGTTGCACCCGTCGTGCCAATACTGCCCCGGATGCCCCTGTGAATCGTACTGGGTGTAGGGGTCCACGCGATAGTCGGTGTTGGCGGGGGCGAGCTGTGCGCCGAGCCGTCGCCATTTCGCGCTCCCGTCGGCAAGCACGAATATCGCGCCCTGATTGTGAACCCACATCGTGCCTTCCAGCGCGAACATCATGCCGAGCGGATACGGGTTTGCAGGCGCGCCCCAGATGCAGCTGGTGTAGCCGCACGGCTGAGTGGGATTGTCGCAGCGCAAGCTGGGGTTGGTGAGTGCGAAGCCCTCCACGCCCGCCTTGCCACGCCCTTCCCAAAGCACGGGCAGCGTGGACGGACTCGCGACCGCCGCCACAGACAACCCATGCAGTAGCCCGTTGTAGGTGTAGCTCACCCTTGCTGGTGCGCGGCGTGGGGTGGCATAGTCGCTCGTATCGGCGCGACGAACCGCTGCCGACGGACACGCATAGACACCATCGCTTTTGAGATACACCATCACCGCGTTCGACCAGTGAACCTGATACGCTTGATGGAGTGGGCTGCGCACGGGCACGCTGCTGCGCCAATCGTGTGGCACGGCGTGGTAGCGGTTCCATAGCCACGCGCCTGTGCCGCCCTCGCGCCCGAAACCGAGTGGATAGGTCTCGTCGTAATCGCCAAGGTACATCACAAACGCCAGCCCTTGCTGCTTGACGTTGTTGAGACAGGTGGTCTGACGCGCCTTCTCACGCGCCCCCGCAAACACGGGGAACAAAATCGCCGCCAGAACCGCAATAATCGCTATGACCACTAACAGTTCGATAAGCGTGAAGCCCTTTTGTGAGCGCATTGTACGCCTCCTGTATCTTGCCTGCAGTGCACTGCAGGAGAGCTGAGTGTTGGTGGGCGTGCGTGGGCATATTGCGCACGCAGCGCGCTCGGAACTCAGCTTCGAACAGGAGGGGCGCGTAGGGCATTTGCGCGCGGCGCACGCGCATCGGAGCGAGTAAACGGAGGATCGGGTAACGAGGGGAGGATGCCGCTCGCCGCGTGAGTCGCGATGGGGTCTGCAAGCGTCCAGAAAACCTCGATTTCGACGGTGGGCGGCTCGGCTTTAATAAGGAGCAGCTGGGGCGTGGGCGCATGACATACAGGGCATGGCTCGCATGGGCACGGTTTGTCGGAGCAAGGCAGTGTGGTCTCCAAAGCGCAGCAGGTAGCACTGGCGTAGGCACGCTCGCACGCGCGGAGACATCCCACCGCCGTCGCGCTCGCCGCAACGCTGAGCCAAACTAAAAAGAGCCACACCAGCGCGATGCGCCCTCGGCTAACCTGCATATGTCAATTGCAATTTTACCTCCAGCCTGCGCACCCTACACAGGCAGAAGCGACGAACAACTACGCGCTGTTGAGTGTGCCCTCCTCTCCACGAGGGGAGAGGAGGGGGGAGTAAGAAGGCATCCGAGCGGACAGACTACGCTGCTACTGGGTTCGTCGGCGGCGTAGACCAAGCAGACCCGCCAAACCCGCACCGAGCGCGAGCATGCTCGCAGGCTCAGGCACATTCACGCCGACCACAACCCAGCCTTCTGCGCTCTCGCCAGGAGCGAGGACTGTACGCCATTGATACGCGCTCGCGAAATCAGCAGGGTAGGTGGCAACCGTGTTACTTAGATTGTCCACTGTTGCATTTGTTAGCTTGGGGCGTGTGGCGCTAAAAGTGCCCGCCTCGTAGCCTACCAAGTAGTCGCCTGAAGCGATGTAGTTCCAGCCCTCCAAGCCGGGCGCGCTGTTAGGCGGCGTGGCTGTCGCGGGACCATCCCAGACCTTAATCCACCCACCTACAGGGTTGCCTGGACTGAAGAATTCCAGACGCGCCATGTCGTTGCCACCTCCTGTGCCCGAAGGACCGACAACATCTAAGTCGATGTAGTTGAAGAAGTTCACCTCGATGTTGTCGCTGGAGGTGTTGGTAATACGCCAGCGGATGGACAGTATAGCAGCGCCAAGACTCTGGAAGGTTCCTGCACCGGGAGCGCCAACGATGCCGTCGAACGCATAGGAGAGCCGAACCCTGAGCGCGTTGGCGACTCCTGCAACGGGTTCGCTGTAGGTCAACACGCCGAAGGCGTATTGTCCTGGCACGGCGCCTGCAAAACTTTCCGAGGCGACCAAGTTGGTCAGGGCGTACTCGCGCGTATCAGCAGCTCCGTTTACAAACGCTCCGCGGTACCACCACCAGTGTTGGTACAAGTGATCAGGACTGGTGCCTCGTGTATAGTTCGCCAGACCGCCTCCTGTGCCTGTACGGGCAGCCGAAGCGAAAGTATTGTCGACACGATAGGTCCACCCGCCGTCCACTAACTGTAGGAACCCTGGCGAAGTGGTGCCAATCGTGCCTGTTTGTGCAAGCGAGGCACTCACAAAAGCCAGTGTTAGAACAGCCCCTATCGTTTCACGATAACGGTTCTTCATGGTGCTTACCTCCTCATCATGACATGACTCGAAAAACCTGCAAATGCGGACATGCAGAAGCGGAAAATCAGGTATTTTTGCGTTTTTGTAGGTCAGAGCTGCGGAACTGCTCAGAAGTCAGAACCAAATGTCGGAACGGTGCAGGCGCACTCCAAAAAAACAACCAACTAAACCCGATAGATTCGCCTAACGAGGCGACGGATGAGGCTGGCATAGCAGTTCCGTAGATTGTCGGCAACAAACAATCGCCAACTACCCCGCAAAAATACGGAATTCCGACGCGAATCCCGAATCTACCCCCACAACCCCTTGACAAACCCGATTCGCATAGGGTATATATATAGGCGATGACGCACTCGCCCCGCGCGAGTGCTAATTTATGAGAGTTGCTAAAACGCTACACCTACGCAGAAGGAGGTGTGATGCCTATGCTTAAACCGATTGGCGATCGAGTTGTGGTGCGACCGAAGAGTGCAGAAGAAACGACACAGA
>CALKLF010000070.1 GCA_937992175.1 uncultured Fimbriimonadales bacterium
CGCCTCCCGCAGCTCACTACACAACACCCCCTCCCACAACGCCTCTAACGCGCCCTCGTCCACCAACTCTATCTCCTCGCCCGTCTCCTTGTCCACTGGAATAGGCGCCACCGCCCTGTCTTGCTCGCGCCAACGACGCCATTCCTCGTAAATCGACCGCTTGGCGCATATCACGGCAAACGCCTCGCGCGATACGCCGTCCCTTTCCCAAGCAGTGAACACAGAGACCACCTACCTATAAAGGTATGCGCCTACAATCCAGACTCCTGCCGCCTTGTCAACGATTTTACGCTTTCTTAATCGTGCAATTCAGGTATAATAGTGCGGTATGGACATGCCGCAAAGACGGCTGCCCGAATTTGTGCGCGCCGCCGTCGAGCAAAGGATGGGCAACGCGGACATCGAGTTCGCTTTAGCGTCCGACCTGTCGCCAGAGGGGCGATTCGGCGAAAGCTGGCTCGTTCTGGCGAACGACACCCTGCTGACCCTACGAGTCGACCACACCCCTGTTGAGACCAGCACCAGCGCGCGTTTGCCGTGGCTGCGCAAGAATCACAGTCAGAACGCTGCGTACCGCAACGGGGCAACGCACACCAACGGAACCACGCCCCATGTGTCGATTCACCTTGCCGTTCCCCTGAGCGAGGTGGAGCATGTGCGCACGACGCAGCTGGTGGGCGCGTCCGCGCTGGAAGCGCAACTCAAGGATGGGCGCATTCTGGAGCTAATCCGCTATAGCAGCGCGCTGGCGTATCTCTTTGGGCAGGCGCGCCTGCGACTGGAAGCGATGCTCAAAGAGGAAGAGCCGCCGCCCTTTGAACAAAAACAGCTCGTGTGCGAGCAATGCGGACGCCCAATCCCCGAAGACTGCGTGTCATGCCCCGCATGCCGCTCGCAGGGGCAGGTGCTGCTGCGCCTGATGGGGCTGGTGCGCCCCTACTGGAAGTATATGTGGCTCTCCACCTTCTTAGCTATCATCACGGCGGCGGTGGAGCTGACCCCACCCTATCTGACGAAGATTCTCATCGACGAGGTGCTGGTTCCTCGCTCGAATGCGCATCTGTTCTTGTGGCTGCTGGGCGGGCTGATTGGTATTCGCCTGCTCGGTACGGGCGTGAACATCCTTCGCGGGCGACTGAACGCTTGGCTGGGCAGCGAAATCTCGTTCATGCTGCGCTCCAAACTCTATCAGCACCTGCAGTGGCTCTCGCTGAGCTACTTTGACAAGCGTCAGACAGGCTCCATCATGAGCCGCGTGACGCGCGACACGGACGCTCTGTACGATTTTATCGTGAACAGCGCGCCCACAATTGCGCTGAACCTGCTGATGATTATCGGCATCGCGACCGTGATGGTGCTGATGGACTGGAAGCTGAGCCTGCTGGTGCTGATTCCCGCGCCGTTTATCGTGTGGCTCTCGCGCTATGCGTGGCATCGAGTGATTAAAGTGTGGCGCAGGCACTGGCATCGCTGGTCGCGGCTTACGGCGCATCTTGGAGGCACGCTGTCAGGCATCCGCGAGGTGAAGGCGTTCACGCAAGAGCAGCGCGAGATGCAAACCTTCGACAAGCGCAACTTCGAAATCGCTGAGACGGGCATGGTCGCGGGCAAAATCAACGCGAGCGTGTTCCCCCTGATTTCGTTTCTGGTGATGTCGAGCTCGTTCGTGATTTGGTATGTGGGCGGGCGCGGCGTGCTGGAGGGCACATTCGAACTTGGTAAACTCGTGGCGTTCCTGTCGTATATCGGCATGCTGTTCGGTCCGCTGAGCATCATCACGAACATTATGGACTGGGCGTCGCGCACAGTGACGGCGGCAGAGCGCGTGTTCGAAGTGCTGGACACCGAGCCTGAAGTGCGCGACGCGCCCGACGCCAAGCCCCTCACCGAAGTCAAGGGCGAAATCGTGCTGGAGAATGTGTCGTTTGGCTACGAGAAGCACCACCCCGTACTGCACGATGTGAACCTACACATCCGCCCCGGCGAGATGATTGGGCTGGTGGGGCCCTCTGGCTCTGGCAAGACGACGCTAATTAATCTTATTTGCCGATTTTACGACCCCACGCGCGGACGCATTATGCTGGACGGCAAAGACCTGCGCGAGATACGGATGCAAGACCTGCGCCAGCATATCGGCGTGGTGCTGCAGGACAACTTCCTGTTCCCTGGCACGATTCGCGAGAACATCGCCTACGCGCGTCCGAACGCCACGCTGGAGGAGATTATCGAAGCCGCCAAAGCCGCGAACGCGCATGATTTTATCATGCGCTTCCCCGACGGCTACGACACCTGGGTGGGCGAGCGGGGGCATCGGCTGTCGGGCGGCGAGCGGCAGCGCATCGCGATTGCCCGCGCCATCCTGCGCAACCCGCAGATTCTGATACTGGACGAGGCGACCGCCTCCGTGGACACCGAAACCGAGCGACTGATTCAGGAAGCGTTGGAACGGCTGGTGCAGAACCGTACCACGATTGCGATTGCCCACCGCCTCTCCACCTTGCGCAACGCCGACCGTATCGTGGTGCTGGAGCGCGGGCGCGTGGTGGAGGTGGGCGCGCACGACGAGCTGATGGAGCGCGAGGGCGTGTACCACCGCCTCGTCACGATGCAGATGGAGCTGAGCAAGTCGCGCCTATTTGTGGGTTAATCGGTGCGGCTGTGGCGGGGTATAGTTTCTCTGTCCATGCCCTATTCACATGCTCATGAGGAACGCGCGAAGCGGCGGGCGGCGATTGTGTCGCTGGGCTACAATCTGACGGCGGCGGGGGTGAAGCTGATCGCTGCGCTGATTACAGGCTCGGTGAGCTTGCTCTCAGAGGCGTTGCACTCCGCCACGGATGTCGTCGCCTCGTTTTTTGCGTATCTGGGGGTGCGGATTGGCGCGACGCCGCCTGATGAGCAACACCCCTACGGACACGGCAAGGTGGAGACGCTCGCGGGGTTCGGCGAGTCGATTCTGTTGATGCTGATTGTGGGCTACCTGCTGAGTGAAGGCGTGCGTCGCCTGATCGTGGGCAGTGAGCTGGAACGACTGGAGTGGGGGGCGGGCGTGATGGCGCTCTCGACCATCACGAGCCTCGTCGTGGGGCAGTATGTGTGGCGCACGGGCAAGCGCACACACTCGCTCGCGCTGATGTCGAACGGGCAACATCTGATGATTGACTTCTGGACCAGTCTGGGGCTGCTGGTCGCGCTGGGCGTAATCTATTTCACGGGCTGGGTCTTTATCGATGCGCTGCTGGCGATGGGGATAGCGCTCTGGCTGTTTCGGGGCGCGTGGCGACTGGCGACGCGGGCGTTCCACGAACTGATTGACCATCGTCTCCCGCAAGAGGAACTCGCTCAGATTGACCAGATTCTGCGCTCGGAGCCGAACCTGCTCAACTATCACAACCTGCGCACGCGCCGCGCGGGATCGATGCGCTATGTCGATGTGCATATCGTGCTGCCCAACGACTGGAGCCTGCAGCAAGCGCACGATGTCGCGGACGCTTTAGAAAAACAGATCGAGCACGCGCTGCGCCCCGCCGAGGTCACAATCCATGTCGATCCGTATGACCCCGTGCGCGCCGCGATTCGTGAGCAACAGAACCTCTATCGCGAATTCCTGAAGGGCTAACTCCTACTGGACATTTAACCCAATATTGATTGTAGTCTCCTTACCACCCTGTTGAATGGGCACGACGACCCGCTTCTCGTACAGATAACACAGCCCTTCCTGACCCTCGCGGCAGTGGTAAATCAGCAGGTGCAGGTTCAGCGTCGCGCGTTCCGCCGTCAGTTGCGCAGGCAGGCTGAGCTGGAGTGTGTCGAGGGGCGCAATTAGCTCCGTTTTGCCCTGCACGGTTGCGCCCTGCGCTTCGATTCGCGCCTGCGACTTCGCGTTGGGGTTCAGCTTGTGTCCCTGCGGCAGGCGGATTTGCAGGGTAAGGGTGGGCGTCGCGGTGTTCACAGCAATGGCTTCCAGCGTCTGGCTGGGCGGCTGGCGGTGCGGGGCGGGCGGCGGCGCGTTCTCCAGCCCGCGCAGCTGTAGCGTCTCCACGCGCTTCGTTTTCAGATCAGCGACGCGAATCAGGTGGTTATTCGTGTCGGCGATGTAAAGTTTGCCATGCGCGTGGCTGATACCGCCCGGTTCATCGAAGGTGGGGTTATCGCCGTCGCGCGCGCCGGCTGTCCCTGTGCCGAGAAAGGTCTCGATTCGGCGCGTGCGCGGGTCGAGGCGTTTGATTTTGTTGTTGTAGGTGTCCGCCACATAGAGGACGCCGTCCACATAGACCACGCCGAGCGGGTGCTGCAGGCGCGCCTGCCGTCCGATGCCGTCCACATCGCCGAACTCAAACAGGTCGCCGCCGACCAGCGTCTCCAGCGTGCCGTTCGGGTCGATATCGGCGGCGCGAATGCAGCTCACCTCGCTGTCGGCGAAATAGAGCTTTTTGCCGTCGGTAGTGATTCCAGACGGCTGGGCAAGCGCACTATATGGCAATTTCTCGTCGGTGCATGCCTCGTGCCCCGTGCCCGCATGCGGTTTCGCCTCCAGCGTTTTCAGGTTCAGTCGCCAGAGCTGGTGCGAGCCTGCCATTGCGATGTAGAGCGTGTCGCCGATCAGCACAACATCCCATGGGGAGTTCAGGGCGGTTGCACGCCCCCTGCCAGGACGCGGCGGATAGGCGCGACTCTGCTCGCCAGTGCCCGCAAGGGTCTCTACCGTGCGCTTCCGCAGGTCGGCTTTGCGAATCGCGTGGTTGTCCGTGTCGGCGATATAGAGCGCGTCGGCGTCGGCATCATACGCCATGCCCTGCGGGTTGTTGAACCGCGCCTTGTCGAACGCGCCGTCTTCCAAGCCCATCGCGCCTGAGCCGATGACCATTTCAATCGTATTATCTTTTAGCGCGACCACGAGGACACGATGGTGGTTCGAGTCGGCGATGAACAGGCGGTTCGTGCGCTCGTCGGCAAGCACTTTGCCTGGGAAACGCAGCACCGTGCGCGCCTCTTTATCGCGCTCCAGTTTCAGGTTTAGTGGTCCGCGCTTGAGCGTCCCGCGCGCCTCCGCCGTCCGAATCGTCTCGGCAATCGCGCGGTCGAAGATGTCGTAAATCCCCTCGCCTGCATGGTAGCCCACAATCTTACCGCTGGGGTCAATCAGGACCAGCGTGGGCCACGCCCGCACCGCATACTGCTGCCACACCATCATCTGGTTATCGTTCACGACGGGGTGTTCGATATCGTAGCGCAGGATTGCCTGTCGGATGTTCTCGGTCTCCTGCTCTGTGAAGAACTTGGCGGAGTGGACGCCAATCACCACGAGTTCGTCGGCGTACTTGCGCTCCAGTTTTTTCAGGTCGGGCAAGATATGCATGCAGTTAATACAACAGTAAGTCCAGAAGTCGAGCAGCACGACCTTGCCGCGTAGTTCGCGCAGGCTGAGCGGGCGTTCGGTGTTGAGCCATTGCAAACCTTCGGGAAACTCAGGGGCGTTGACAGTGCCTTCCATTGGGGAACCCTCCTGTGGGATACGCGGGTTGCTGCGCCAGAAAATCTGCCACAGCGCAACCGCCGCGATACTTACAAGCGCCAGTATCGCAACGCTGATTTTCATAGTGAGGGTATTGTACCTGAGTGGGTACTCTCTATACGCATGTCCGAATTGCGCTGGCATCCGCTGTTGCAGGAGTGGGTCATTACGGCGACGCACCGTCAGGAGCGCACTTTTCATCCGCCGCCGGAGTATTGTCCGCTGTGCCCGACACAGCTCGGCGGCTACCCGACAGAGGTTCCTGAGCCGACCTACGAGATTGTGGTGTTCGAGAACCGTTTCCCGTCGCTGTTGCGCGAGCCGCCTGCGCCTGCCGTTGCGCCCACGCCCTTCTCGCCCGTTATGCCCTCACATGGCGTGTGTGAGGTCGTGCTTTACACACCTGACCACGACGCGACGCTCGCCGATTTGTCGCTGGAGCGCATCGAACAGCTGATTTATGTCTGGCGCGACCGCTATGAAGACCTTGGGGCGCGCCCTGAGGTGCAGTATGTGTTCATTTTTGAGAACAAGGGGCGCGAAATCGGCGTGACGCTGAGCCACCCGCACGGGCAAATCTACGCCTACCCCTTCATTCCGCCCAAAATCGAGCGCGAACTCGACGCCATGCGCCGTCACTATGAAACGACGGGGGGCAACCTGCTGCAGGAAATCACCCAGTTTGAGCTGGACGACGGCGGGCGCGTCGTGCAACAGATGGGCGGCTGGGTCGCGTTCGTGCCGTTCTTTGCGCGATACCCCTATGAGGTCTATCTGGTTCCCGAAGCGCCGCGGCGCGACCTGCTGGACTTGACTGAGGCGGAAATCGCAGGACTGGCGCGGATTCTGAAAGACACGCTCCAGCGTTATGACGCGCTTTGGGGCTTCTCGCTGCCGTATATCATGGCGCAGCACCCCCGCCCGACGGACGGCGCGGAGCATCCTTACTGGCAGTTCCATATCGAGTTTTATCCGCCTTACCGCACGCGCGACAAACTCAAGTACCTCGCAGGCTCCGAGTCGGGCGCAGGTGTGTTCATCAACGATACCCTGCCTGAGGAGACCGCGCAGGCGTTGCGTACAGCTCTGACCGACTCTTCATAGCCGCCCCCGAAGAATGTCTACATACCATCTGGTAAGTGCCTCAAAGGCGAAATCCTCTCCTTTGCCTGCTGTTCTTTCTCCCCCCTCCCGACCTCCCCGTAAACGGGGGAGGCGTCGCGGCTGCCCGCGCGTGCGCTCCCTCCCCGCAAGCGGGGAGGGTTGGGGTGGGGGCGACGGCTTCGGCAGGCGTCAAGGTAAAAAGGGACGCTTTAACCTTCGAGGAACTTAGCACCCGCGCTGCTCCCCAAAGCGTGCGATTGCTGCTTTAGCAGCCTCGCGGACAATCGAGTCAGGGTTGCTTGCAGCCATTCGCTCGACCTGCGGCAGATACTGCTTTGCCTGAGCATCGCCAGGGCGTTCGCCGCATATGCGCGCACCGTTGGATTGTAATCGTCCAGCAGCGTAGCGGCGGGGGGCACCACTTCCCGCTGCCGATGGGAATCGGGCGTCTGCTACAGCGCTATGATTGCGCGCGCCCGTAGCCGAAAGTCCGCGTGCTTATCTCGCGCGGTCTGCGTCAGCAACCGCCATTCCTGAGGAGTGTAGGGGCGGCTTCCGCGCAGCAGCTACAGCTTCATGATGGGACGTACTGTGTGCTGATATTCTCGCTCACTCAACTCGCGTATCGTTTCTACCCCCGGTCAGTGATGTGTAAAATTTACCCTGCAGGCGATTAGGAATTGCAAGAGGTTTTCCTCGCTCCCCTCTCCGCTGACAGAGAGGGGGAGCCGCCTGCGGGTGGGATCGCGCTTCCCCTCTATCCGTTTACGGAGAGGGGGCTGGTGGGGGGTGAGCGTGAGAAATCGGAGGGTGTCGCAGGGCGCCTGAATTCAGGTACTGTACCCTTGTCAGGATGGGCTGAGGGGTGAGGGGAATAGGGCGCGGAAAACTTTCGTTCCTGTCCCCCCACTTGAGGCAGAGCCGTATGCCCTTCTCAGGAATTGGAATGACTACCGTACTCCCAGCGTCGCCAAGCGCACCCCACCGTCTGTCGCCACGGTAATCGTCGCGTTCACGGCGCCGCGTCCGGGGTAAGTGTAGATTGTGAACTGCGCCGTGCGCATGCCTGGTCGTACATAGACAGTGGCAGGCGCCCATACCCGTTCGGGGTGAGTAAAACTCACACGCAACCGTAGCCCGCCTGGAGGCGCAGGGGTATTCAGGAGCGCAGTCGCTGTCGAGGTGCGTCCGCCTGGTACAGTGGAGGGGGAAAGCGTGAGTGAGACAGGCGCAGGCGGATTCACCGTGAGCGTCGCGCTGGACTGTGAGCCGCCTGTAGATGCCGTCAGGCTCACCGTTGCGCGATTCGAGACAGGCGTTGTGCTAATGGGGACGCTCACGCTCTGCTGCCCCGCCGACACGACCACGCTTGCGGGGACTGCGGCGACGGCGGCGTTACTGCTGCTAAGCTGCACCTGCACACCGCCGCTGGGCGCATGCGTTGCCAGGCGCACCGTCAGCATAGCGGTTTGTCCCCCTGCAACCGTGCTGGGTGAGACCACGACAGTTTGCACGCGATAGGGCGAGACAACCTGCAGCGTCGCTGAGCGTGAAATCCCACCCGCTGTCGCAGTAATCGTCGCGCTGCCCGAACCTGACGCGCTTGTGGACACCGTGAACACACCTGTCGTCTGCCCCTGCGGAATTGTAATAGAGGCGACGCACCAGGCAAGGCTGGAGTTGCTACTGCGGAGCTGCACCACCGCGCCTCCAGGGACTGCAGGACGGTTCAGGGTCACGGTTCCACGCACGGTTCCACCTGACTGAACCGACGCATGGTTCAAGGTGAGCTGACTGACCGAGGGCGTGTTCTCCATCTGTTGCGCTGCTTGCAGCGCGCGATGCAGGTTCAGGCGTCCTTTGCCCTCGCCGATACCGCCGAACCAGTAGGGCTGACAGGGGTCGGCGTTATTCTCGAGCGCGGTACGAATCTGCTGATTGCTCAGGCTCGGCGCCGCAGACCATAACAATGCCGCCGCCCCCGCAACATGCGGACACGCCATCGAGGTGCCGCTCCATCGCTCGTAGCCGCCGGGCACGGTGGAAAGAATTGATTGCCCTGGCGCAGCGATATCAACCGATGCGCCGTACTGCGAGAAGGAGGTCAAGGTATCGGTCGGATCCGTGGCGGCGACCGCGAGCACATTGTCGTAGTAAGCAGGGTAGAACGGCGCGTTGCCCCCGTTGTTCCCTGCTGCGGCGACCACGAGGCAGCCCCGATTCCATGCATAGTTCACGGCGTCTTGGAGTTGTTGTGTGCCCGTCACGCCTCCGAGACTGAGGCTGATGATATGCGCCCCGTTATCCACTGCCCAGGTGATTCCCCGCGCGATGTCGGCGAAGCTTCCGTAGCCCTGATCGTTCAGCACTTTCACAGGCATGAGCTGCACGGTGGCGTGTGTGCTGGCGAGGCTCGCGTTCCACGCCGCCACGCCCGCAATCCCAATACCGTTGTTCGTGTGCGCTGCAGCGATGCCCGCGCAGTGCGTGCCATGCCCATGCACATCGTGGGCGTTTGCTGTGTTCTGAACGGCGTTATAGCCGTAAATCGAGCCGTTGCTGTGGCGGCGCACTTTCTGCGACAGGTCGGGATGGGTGGCGTCGATGCCCGTATCCACAATCGCGATATAGATGGTGCGCTGTGGCTGCCAGTTCGCCCACGCCTGAGTCGCCTGAATTCTCGTCAGCCCCCACTGCTGGGTGAACAGCGGGTCGTTCGGGTTGTTGCAGGTGAAGGCGAGGTAGTTGCGCTCCACATAGCGCACGCCGGGCAGCGATTGGAGAAACTCTCGCACGCTGTCGGGGTTCAGCCCTGCGTCGATTCGCACGACACCCGCCTGCAGAGGCGCCTGCAGGTCGCGCTGGCTGCCTACCCAGAGCATCGCTTGTTGCGCCAAAGTGGTTGGCGCGGTCGGCTCCAGCCCCACCACCAGTTCATTCCTAATGTAATAGGCGTCGCGCTCCGCATCGTAGGCGATGGGCGCGACCAGAACCTCCTGTGCCCACACGCCCATCGTCAGTATCCAACTTACCAGCCCAATCCCGATACGCATCGCAATCTCCACGCAGATTGTTCCTCAGATCTGGAGGCACAGGAATTGCAAAGTTGCGAGGTCTCTTTGAGGGTGTTCGAAAAACGCTTCGAGTTGGTGGAGATTCCTCGCCTTCGGCTCGGAATGACAGGGGTTGCGCTCCGAGTGCCCCTTGTCATGCCGAGCGGAGCGAGGCATCTCAAACACTGACGCCCCCGATTTTTCGAAC
>CALKLF010000071.1 GCA_937992175.1 uncultured Fimbriimonadales bacterium
CTAAACGCAGCGAGTCGATGCGGTAGAGGCGGGTTTGAAACCTGCCTACCACACCATGATGTATGGGCACGCGGCTGTATGCCCCACCATCCCTCTTTCCTCCCCCTCAACCTGCATCCCCCCCACCCCCAGCCCCGCCCCCACACGGGGAAGGGGTGCGCTATCTGGAGGGCGGAATTTCTTCCGCCCATCTTAGTCCGCTCAGCGCGGTAGCTACCCTCTCCTCGCCCCCTCCCCCGTGTGGGAGGGGGGGCCTCCCCCTCTCCCCGCGTGGGAGAGGGGGGCAGGGGGGTGAGGGCGTCCCGCTAAACCCGCGAGCGCAACCATCCCCACCGTCGGGAACGCCAGCGCCGCTGCCAGCGCCGTCAGTTTTCGTCCCAGCGGCGACAGACACAGCAGCGCGAACAGAACCCCCAGCGCCATCGGCGCAAACGCCCAGAATCCACCCGCGCGAAACAGTGTTATCAGCCACCCCAGCAATACCCCCATGCCCAGTCCTGCCAGCGCAAACTGCCAGAGCGCGGGCTGCAACGGTTCAAACGGGCGCGCCCCCGACTCGCGAATAGCATAGCCCGATCGATGCAGCCGTTTCGTCAGGTTCTCCAGCATCTCGCGCAGCAACGGCGTATCCGCGCCCGCCGCCCGCAGATACAGCACGCGAATATTGCGCTCCTGCGCAGCGCGCTCCAATCGCTCCACAATCTCTTGCGGAGAAAGTGTGAGCGACTCGGCAAGCCCGATACTATGCACGCGCACCGTGCGCTCGGGTATCGCCTCCATCAAGTTGCTTGCGCCCATCTGCTTGGCGAACTCGATGGCGCCGAATCGCTGCGCATTCGCCCTGATGTTCTGCGCCGTCGCCTCGACCCCGCGCCGATAGCCCAGCACCTGGTCGCCCGCGAAAATGAGCAGCGTCGCGCCTTGCTCACGCGCGAAGAGCAAACTGCCGCGTAGCGCGAGGGGCGTGATTCCCTGCGGGTTCATCAGCCGCGCGACAATCGGCTTGCCGCCCGCGCGAACCTGCTCCACCTGCAAGGGATCCAGCCCCAGCCCCGTCTGGCGTACCGCCTCGCTATCGCCGATGACCCAGAATCGCGCCCCGCGCTCAGAACGAACCTCGACGGCGAGCGCGTCGCGCGGCGGCTGCAGTTCCACTCGCGCCTTGAGGGCGAACATTCGCTTCGCCTGCTGGAACCGCGCCTCACTGAGCAGGTAGGTAGGTATCGGCGATTCGACAAGCGCGCCCCAGTCGGCGAGCGTCCCCTCTGTCAGCGCGACGCTGAACGGCGTGTTGAACCCGCGTAGCCATTCAGCGACCGTCTTGCCCTCCGCGCTCGCCCACTGCGCCACATCGGGGTAGTCCAGCACCAGCTCCACCGCGCGATTGGACCGCTCCACGCGCAGCCGCTGCAGCGCAATCATCCCCGCTGCGAAAGAAGAGACCAGCAGGGCGAGTACGAGTGTCCAGCGATTTAATCCGCTCATAAGACCTGTGAAAACCTCACGCTACTGCCGCCGTGAGATTCCTTGCTGCGCTCGGAATGACAGGCGTTGCAAGCCCCAAAAACCGTCATTCCGAGCGCAGCAAGGAATCTCAACGCCTCTCGCCATGTTTCGGAATAATTTTTCGTGCCAGAGCCTCACCTCACGACCCGCCTGCCGTCGTACACGGGCGAGACCTTGCGCTGTTTGCGAATGTAGTCCGCCACCACATCCAGCAGCACCTTGCCCGTATCGGCATAGGAGATACCCAGCGGCTTCAGGTAGCGGTCGGCAAAGTAGGAGTTGGTCGTCCCCTTGTAGATGCGGTCGTCCTCGATGGGCTGCCCGTTAATCGTCGCCTCAATCAGGCGGCGGTTCTCCACGCGATAGCGAATCCCGCTCACGGTCGGTCGCTGCTCGGCAAGCAGGCGTTTGAGGTCGCGCCCCGTGATTTCGAAGCGCACAATCGTATTGCCGAACGGCATCATGCGGGCAAGGTCAAAGTAGGAAATCGCGCCCCGCGCCAGCTCGATTCGGATACCGAACATGTTCTGCAGGTCGAACTCCACGCCAAGCATCGCGCGCACGGCGTCTCCGACCAGGTAATAGTGCGCAAAGTCATCGCCGCGGCGCACGAAATCGTCCGTTGCGGTTCCGACGATGCGCCCGTACTTGCCTGCGATGCGCTTCCAGTAGCGTTCCAGCACGCGCCTGGCGGCAGGGTCTTCAGGAATGTCGGCGGTAATCGGAACGAGCCGCCCCTTGTAGCCCACCATCTCGAGGCGGTTGGTCTCGCTATTGCGCCAGAAGAGTAAATCCAGCCTGCCCAGCTCGCCGCCCCACTGGTGCGCCTGTACGACAATCGTGCCGCCGAGATTCACAGGGGCTTTCTGTTGCCATTCGATGAAGCGCGGCTCCGCAAGGCGTGTGTGCGAGTGCCCGCCGACAATCACATCGATCCCAGGCACCTCGCGGGCGAGGCGTTCGTCGTCGCCAATCCCCAAATGCGAGATGAGGATCACCACATCAGCTTGCAGGCGCAGCTGCGGCACGAGGATACGGGCGACTTCGAAGGGGTTTGTGACCTCCACGCGCTCGCGCGCCCCGCGATAGTTCTGCGTGTCGGTCATCACCAGCCCGAACAGCGCGACGCGCAGCTCCCCGATTTGCGTCACCACATAGGGCGGTACGAGCGGCTCGCCCGTATCGCGATAGCGCAGGTTCGCGCACACGGTCTGGAACCTGCCCATCTTCACAAGGCGCAGCACCGTGTCCAGTGGGTTGCTGAACTCGTGGTTGCCAAGCGTGGCGAAGTCGTAGCCGCAGGCGTTCATGCACGCCACATCCGCCTCGCCCTGAAACTCCAGCGAGAACGGCGTGCCGTCCATGTAGTCGCCCGCGTCGATGACCAGCGCAGGATAGGGCTGCAGCTCCTCGCGCAGGCGTTTAATCAGGGTCGCCCGCCGCGCCACGCCGCCGATGTTGGTCTTAAAGGGCACGCCAGCTTCCTGCGAATCGGGGGCGATATTTTCGGGGTAGCTGAAGGGCAAGAGGTGTCCGTGAGTGTCGTTCGTATGCAAAATCGTAAGGCGAAACCATCGCCCGCTGGGGTCGGCGCTGTAGCCCAGATGCAGCACGACGCCCAGCAGGCTCAGTGTGAACCAGAGCCTTCTCATTTTACTTCTCCGCTTTCGCCGCCTGCGCGGCTTTCATCGCTTCCTTCCGACGCTGCTTGAGCCGTTTCATGCGCCGATGGCGGCGCTGGCGTAGTTCGCGTACACGCATGCGCATAGTTCAGACCTCCGTTTCGTGATGGTGCGACGCCTCGTCGCAGGCTAATTGTACCTGCTGCTGAGAGGCTGTTTGAGAATAGGCGGCGGAGTAATCGATAGGCGCGGCTAAGCAGCTCTTCGGAGACAAAAACGAATGAGTTCGCGCCCATGCAATTGAGAAACCCCGCCTTCGCGGGGTTCTTAGTCCCTCAAAGATTAAATCGTCCCTAAACCGTAGTGCAGGACCGAGTGAACCCCCGCCCTTAGGTTCCTCCTACGCAGTAGGGGGAACCGCGTGCTGACAAGAGGACAATGACTGAGTTCAGTAAAAAGACGCAGGGTGGGAATTTTTCTGCCCTCACCCCCTGCCCCCTCTCCCACGCCGGGGGAGAGGGGGCAGGGGGTGAGGGCAGAGAGGTGAGCCTACGCAGCGTTGTTGAACCCAGCTGTTGTACCCTTATCAGGGAACCGCGCACGGTTCGGTTCCCCTCGCGCAGCGGGGGGAACCTGCAGGAGGGAGGCAAGAAGACTTACAAAGGGGACGATTTAACATTTGAGGAACTTAAGACCCGCGAAGGCGGGCTTTTCGAGTGGCTGGGCGCGAATTCATTGCCTGTGTAACTCGCGGTCGTCTATTCTCAAACAGCCTCTGAGAGGTATACTCTCGCGCGATGTTCACGCTGAACGACCTTATCACGACGATTATCTGGATTCTGGCGGTGCTGCTGAGCATCGCCATCCACGAGTACGCCCATGCCAAGTACGCGGACTGGGCGGGCGACCCGACGCCCCGCCGTCAGGGACGCGTGACGCTCAACCCAATCGCCCACTTAGACCCGCTGGGCACGATTCTAATTATCTTCATGGCGTTTTCGGGCTACGGCATTGGCTGGGGCAAGCCCGTGCCCGTGAACCCCGGCTACTTCCGTAGCCCCCGACGCGACTGGGTCATGTGCGCCTTCTGGGGACCGCTTTCCAACATCATTCTGGCGACGATATTTGCCATCCCGCTGCGCATCCTGCTGGCGTCCGACGCGCAAATCCCTGACAATGTGTTCATCGACTTCGTGTTCGCGATGGTCTATGTGAACATCGGTCTCGCACTGTTCAACATGATTCCGCTCCATCCGCTGGATGGCTCCAAAGTGCTGTCGGGCTTCCTGCGCGATGTATTTGACTCGCGCTACTGGAACTTCCAGATGATTTACGGTCCGATTATCCTGTTCGGCTCCATCCTGATTTTGCCGTTGCTGGGCATTCCGAATCCGCTGCGTTACATTCTGATTCCTGCGCGCGAGTTTTTCGTAAAGTTGTTGCTGGGCGCGTAGGTATACTCGAACTGCTATGGCGCGCGCGTTGTATAAAGGACTGCTGTTGATTGCCGACGGTCTGGGCGATCGCCCGGTGGCTTCAATGGGCAACAAGACTCCGCTGGAGTACGCCTCCACTCCGACGCTGGACAGACTGGCGCGCGAGGGCGAGTGCGGGCTGATGGATCCGATTGCGCCTGGCATCCGCGCCGGCTCCGACACGGCGCATCTGGCGATTCTGGGCTATGACCCCTACAAAGTGTATCAGGGACGCGGTCCATTCGAGGCGTTGGGCATCGGCATGGAGGTGCGCGGGGGCGATGTCGCGTTGCGCTGCAACTTCAGCACAGTGGATTCGGAGATGCGCGTGCTGGATCGCCGCGCGGGGCGCATCACGGAAGGCACAGCGGAGCTGGCGCAGGCGGTGAACGGCGTGGAAATCGAGGGCGTGCAGTGCTTTTTCAAGGAGTCGGTGGCGCATCGGGGCGCGCTCGTGCTGCGCGGCGAAGTCCTCAGCCCCCACATCACCGACGCCGACCCGCACGCCGACGGCGAGGTTGTCCATCCAGCGCAACCGCTGGACCCCAACGACGCCGCCGCCGCCCGCACTGCGCGTATCGTGAACGCCTTCGTGAAGCGCTCCTACGAACGGCTGAACGACCATCCCGTGAACCGCGAGCGGAGGGCGAAGGGATTGCCCCCAGCGAACATCATTCTGCCGCGCGGGGCGGGCGTCGCGCCCCATCTGGAGCCGTTCCCCCAAAAACACGGCATGATCGCCGTCGCCGTTGTGGAGACGGGGCTGATCCGCGGCATCGCGCGCTTCGTGGGCATGGATACGCTCGACGCCCCCGGCGCAACAGGCGGCGTGGATACAGACTACGCGAGCATCGCCGACACGCTCGCCCAAGCCCTGCGCCAGTACGATTTTGTGCTGTGTAATGTGAAAGCGCCCGACCTGTGCGGACACGACCGCAACCCCCAACTCAAGGCGCAGGTCATCGAGAAAATCGACGCCCTCATCGCCCGCCTGTTGGAACAATACCCTGAGCCGTTCTATTTGATGTTCACGGGCGACCACTCCACCCCTTGCTCGGTGGGCGACCATTCGGGCGACCCTGTACCGGTGTTGCTGCACGGACCCGACCTGCGCGGCGACGAGGTGCTGCGCTTCCACGAGTACGCCTGCGCCAAAGGCGCGCTCGGACGCCTGCGCGGAGGCGATTTGGTGAACATCCTCACCCAACTGATGGGCGTGCAAGAGAAGTTCGGGGCTTGAGACTCCTCGCTTCGCTCGGAATGACAGTGCTTTTTTTTTTTTCGACAAAAGTGTCATTCTGAGCCGAAGGCGAGGAATCTCTGGGCAAGCGGTATACTATTTATTGGTGAGAGTCATGCCAACGGCACGAGCGAAACCGAAGCGCAAACGCCGCTACACTGAGCAAGACCTGCTGAACATGCCCGACGACGGGCGCAAGTACGAGCTGGTCGATGGGAGGATACAGGTCGTGCCTACAGGAGCCAGACATGGAAAAATCGGCTTTCGGCTGGCGAACAAGGTCAGCCCCTTCATCACAGACCGCTACGAAGGCTTCGACTCCAGCACCGGTTTCCGTATGGCAGGAGGCAACATCCGCAGCCCAGACCTTTCGCTGATGGATGTCAAACGCCTGCCCGATGGCAAACCGCCCGTCGATTTTGCGGACGGCGCGCCCGATTTAGCCGTCGAAATCGTTTCGCCCACCGAGAACCTGAAAGACCTGATGCAGAAGGTGTTTGAGTATTTTGAGTCAGGCTCGCGCGAGGTGTGGCTGCTGTTTCCAGAGCGCAAGCAGGTGCATCGCTACACCGCGCCGCTGGAACTGGAAGTGCTTAACGAGAACGACCTCTTGACAGGTGACGAGCTGCTGCCTGGCTTTGAAGTGCGGGTGAAGGAGTTGTTTGAATAGCCATGCCGACCTTAGCCGATGGAGCGCTGGAGCTGCTGATTGCGTTGCAGACGCCCTCGCCGAAGGGCTATCGGGGCGTGCCCGTGCTGGTGTGGGGCGAGCCGGGCGTAGGCAAGTCCACTTTCAACGAGTCGCTGAACCGCCCCAACTACCCGGTGCTGACGCTGATTGCCTCGTTGCACGACCCGACCGACTTCAACGGCTTGCCCACGCTGATGGACGGCAGGGTGCGCTTCGCCCCGCCCGAGTGGGTGGAGTGGGTTTCCGCAAGTGCCATAGTAATCGTCCTGTGATATGGCTTTCTGCGAAAAATGCAACGAACCGTAGTAGGAAGCAGTTGAGATTCCTCGCTCCGCTCGGAATGATACGCTCATTGGGGATGGATTTGCCCGAGCGAACGAATTCGCGCCCACGCACTTGGGAAACCCCGCCTGTGCGGGGTTCTCAAAACCCGCGTAGGCAGGTTTTTCGAGTGTAGGGGCGCGAATTCATTCGCCTATGCGCCCTCGCGTGCATTTCCTAAACCGTCTCTTGCAAACGAAGCCCGCCGACTTCGGTTAACGCAGGTCGGCTGCGTTTGCACAGGAACGGTTTTAGCCATCAAGCGGTTCGGCAATCGGTTCCCAAGTCGCGAGAGAGGGGCGAACCAGCGACGCTGCGTACATGCTCGGCTTCCCTCTCCCACGCAGTGGGAGCGGGGCTGGGGGTGAGGGCGAGCAGGCGCAGCAGGCGGATGGCTCTGGCGCAGGCACGGAATTGTGGAGATTCCTGTCGATTGAAAAATCCCGCACCCTGTGGGGTATACTTACTTATTGGACGCTCAACTCTTACGGAGAGGCAAACAGACGATGGCATCACTGAAGACAACCGAACGCCCGGGACTGATCGCTCGGATGCGCAACTGGTTCCACGATATTGTGGCGGAGTTGCGCCGCGTGGTCAAACCCACACCAGAGGAAACGACCCAGATGATGCTGGTGGTCATCGGCTTCGTGCTGGTGGCAGCCATCTGGTTCGCTTTCTGGGATGTGGTGCTGACCCGACTGACGCACCAGATTGACCAGTGGGTGCAAAGAGTACGCTGAGGAGTATAGCCTATGACCACTTTTGCCCGCACAGCCTGGTATGTAGTGCGCACGCTCGTTGGGCACGAGAGCAAGGTCAAGCTCGCCATCGAGAAACGCGCGAAAGCGCAGGGTATGGACGACCGAATCTTTCAGGTGCTGATTCCCACTGAGCAAGAAGTGCGCACCAAGGGCGGTAAGAAGCAGACGGTGACGCGGCGTGTGTTCCCCGGCTATGTGCTGGTAGAGATGATACTGGACGACGAGACATGGACCCTCGTGCGCACGACGCCTGGCGTGACCGGCTTTGTCGAATCGGGTGGTAAGCCTGTACCGCTCTCGCCTGAAGAGGTGGACGAGATTAAGCGCTCGATTGTAGAAAGTAAGGAGCGTCCTCGCATCGCATTCATGCCCGGCGACACCGTGCGCGTGATTGAAGGCGCGTTCGCCGACTTCAACGGCAAGGTGGAGAGCGTCGATCCCGAACGCAGCAAGGTGAAGATTTTGATCAACATTTTCGGGCGAGAGACGCCCGTGGAACTGGAAGTTGACCAGGTAGAGAAAATCTCGTAGGAGGCGTTAGTTATGGCGAAAGAAGTGATTAATGTGGTGAAGCTGAACCTGCCTGCGGGCGCGGCGACGCCTGCGCCCCCCGTGGGTCCCGCGCTCGGTCAGGCAGGCGTGAACATTATGGAGTTTGTCAAGGCGTTCAACGAACGCACTGCCAGCATGAAAGGCTCGACGCTGCCAGTAGAAATCACGGTCTACAAAGACCGCACCTTCACCTTCGTAGTGAAGCAACCGCTGGCGTCAGACCTGATACGGCAGGCAGCGGGCATCCAGTCGGGTTCCTCAAACCCGCTGCGCAACAAGGTCGGTAGGATCACGCGCCAGCAGCTGCGCGAAATCGCTGAGCGCAAGATGCCCGACCTGAACGCCAACGACCTCGAAGCCGCGATGCGCATCATTGCCGGCACCGCCCGGTCTATGGGCGTCGAGATTGTGGATTAACCAGGCGGCGTGGACGCCACCCCTGAGGGAAACGATGCAGCAGGGCTATGTGATTGGCGTAGATGTCGGAACCGCCAGCGCACGCGCGGGGCTGTTTGACCTGCAGGGCAAACGGCTCGCCATCGCTGCTGAGCCAATCCAGATTCACCGCCCCCAGCACGAGTACGCCGAGCAGTCGTCGGAGGACATCTGGCGCGCCGTGTGCAAGGTCGTGCGTCAGGTGGCGGACGAGGCGCGGGTGCATCCCGAAGCGATTCTCGGAATCGGCTACGACGCCACCTGCTCGCTCGTCGCGCTGGACGAGAACGATCAGCCCATCAGCATCTCCCCAACGGGCGACCCGCAGTGGAACATCATCATGTGGATGGACCATCGTGCCGTCGCCGAGACGGAGCAGGCGAACGCGGGGGATTACGAGGCGTTGCGCTACTCAGGCGGCGCGCTTTCCCCAGAGATGGAGCCACCCAAACTCGCATGGCTGCGCAACCACATGCCCGAAACCTTCGAACGCGCGGGCAAATTTTTAGACCTTGCCGATTTTCTGGTCTACCGAAGCACAGGCAATAACCTGCGCAGCGAATGCACGATGGGCTGTAAATGGACTTACCTGCCCGCTGAGAAACGCTGGGATATGCGCCTGCTGCAGGATTTGGGCATCGAGTCGATTCTGGAGCGCGGGCGGGCGGGCGAAGCGATTCTGCCGCTGGGCAGCTCAGCGGGCAACCTGACACCTCAGGCGGCGAGCGAACTGGGGCTGTCCTCGAACACAAAAGTCGCGATAGGCATCGTAGACGCGCACGCCGGCACAATCGGGCTGCTGGGCGCGGTCTGGGCGGGCCAGCCGGAGCCGCGCCTCGAAAAACTGGAACACTCGATGGCGCTGATTGCGGGCACTTCTTCCTGCTTGATGGCGCTCTCACAGCAGCCGCGCTTCGTGCAGGGCGTGTGGGGACCCTACTACGGCGCGGTGTTGCCCACCATGTGGATGAACGAGGGCGGGCAATCGGCGGCGGGCGCGCTCATCGACTACACGCTGGAGCATCACCGCCAGTACCCCGCGCTGGAGCTGAAAGCCGAGCGCGAAGGCGTCTCGATTTACGAAGCGGCGAACCGCATTGTAGACGAACTCGCACGCGAATTGCCGTACCCTGCGCTGCTCACGCGCCGCCTGCATGTATTACCCGACCACTACGGCAACCGCGCGCCCTACGCTGACCCGCACGCCCGTGGCGTGGTGGACGGACTCACGCTGGATGTCAGTCTGAACGCGCTCGCCACGCTCTATTACGCGACGCTGCAGGCGTTAGCCTACAACATCCGCGATGTGCTGCGCGCGATGAGCGAGGCGGGTTATCAGATCAATGTCATCCATGTCACGGGGGGCAGCGCGAAGAACCGTTATTGGCTGCGCGAGACGGCGGACATCACGGGCTGCCGCGTGGTGGTGAACCGCGAGCCGGAAGCCGTGCTGCTGGGCAGCGCGATTCTGGGCGCGGTCGCTGCAGGCGCATACCCCGATATCCCCGCTGCCATGCACGCGATGGCGATGCCCGATATCGTAATCGAGCCGAACCCAGCGACCCGCGACTACCATGCCGTGAAGTTCGAACTGTTCCGCGAACTGTATCAGCAGCACAAGGCGCGGCGTGAGGCGATGCGGCGATTCGCATAGAAAGCCTGCAGGTACACTAAGATTCATGGCGTATCCGATAGCCGAAATCGTCGCGTGTCTGGAAAATCTCTATGGCGTTCCCGAATGGAAGCCGCGCAACAGCCCGCTGGAGGAACTCATCCACTGCATTCTGTCGCAGCACACCTCCGACGCGAACTCGTTCCGCGCCTATCGGCGGCTGCGCGAGCGCTACCCGACTTGGCAAGCCGTCGTGGACGCGCCTGTTGAGGAGCTGGCGGCGACGATTCGCTCTGGTGGGCTGGCGAACCAGAAAGCCCCGCGCATTCAGGCGGTGCTGAAGGCAATCCACGCGGCGCGCGGCAAGTATAGTTTAGACTGGCTGCACGAGTTGCCCACGCCCGACGCCCGCAAGTTCCTGCTGAGCCTGCCCGGAATCGGTCCCAAGTGCGCTGCGATTGTGCTGTGTTTCTCGATGGGGCGTCCCGTGATTCCGGTCGATACGCATGTGTTTCGCGTCTCGTGGCGGCTGGGGCTGATTCCGAAGTCGCTGGGCGAAGCGAAGGCGCACGACGCGCTGGAGGCAATCATTCCTGAGCCGCTGGTCTATCGGTACCATGTCGCGCTGATTCGGCACGGGCGCGCCATCTGCAAGGCGCAGAACCCGCGCTGCGAACAGTGTCCGCTCAGGGATTTTTGTGCGTACTACAATAACCTACAGGATTCCTCGCTTCGCTCGGAATGACAACCATTGTCATGCCGAGCGAAGCGAGGAATCTCGTTCGGTATCATTTCTTGCAGGGAGGACTTACCATCCCTTGTGAGGGAAACACCTGTGTCCTACGAAGTGAAATCGTCTCGCTCTGGTGCGACGGCATTCCTGCCG